>CAZCMU010000081.1:0-10872 GCA_964499725.1 uncultured Opitutales bacterium | reverse complement strand
GCACGCTGTTGATCTTCGCGAGATCAGCCGGAGCAAGCGCGACCGGGGGCGTAAAGTTACCGCCGCCACCAAAGCCGCCACCACCGCCACCGCCAGGGCCAGCGCCGCCGCCACCACCGGGAGCCATGGCAGGAGGGGGAGGAGGAGGGGGGGGAGGGGGAGGAGCGCTCTGGGCGAGCGCCACCGGAACCGAAGCGGCCAGCGTACTGACCGCGAACAACACTTTCAGGGAGTTTTTCATAGGGATAAGGGGTCTACCAACAAGATAAGCTAACCCTCCCATTAGGGAATTGGTTACAGGGTATTGCAAGCAAGAAAAGGACGGCCTATTGGGCGGGGCGCTGAATCAGCTCGATTTCATACCCCTCGGGGGCGTCAATGAAGGCAAAGGCCGAACCGGTGCCGCTGGTGGTGGGGCCGTCCGAGAATTTTATGCCCTTCGCCGCCAACTCTCGCCCCACGGCGGCCAGGTCGTCCACTTCGAACGCCAGATGCATCAGGTCGGGCTGGACCTTGACGGGGCCGGAGCCGGGGTAATAGGTGATTTCCAGCAACTCGTCGCTGTTTGGCGTGCGCAGGAAGACGAGTTCGGAGCCGCGGGGCGATTTGCGGCGGTCGGCAATTTCGAGGCCGAGGATTTGGGTGTAGAACTGGACGGTGCGTTCGAGATCGTCAACCCGCATCCGGGTGTGGAGAAGTTTTTTGACGTGCATAATTGGGGAGAATGGCGGAAGAGGCAGGATGAATGAAGGAAAAAATGCGGGCGGTAAAATGTTCCAAAACTGTGACGGGCCCACCCCACCCTCCTCCTTGACAGTCTGGCGGGTTCGGAACATAATCTGCTTACCTTCAAAAAAGACCGGTATATTTTTTGCATGAGCGACCCTTCGATTCCATCGCGCGTATGAGCAACGCGCCCGCGCATAATGCCGCGCCCCGCGCGCTGCTCATCGGTTTGCAGGATGCCGACCACGAGCGCAAGGAGGCCGAGTCATTGTTGGAGGAGCTGGCCGAATTGGCGACCAACGTGGGCATGGAAGTCGTCGTGCGGCACGTGGTGCGGTTGCGCGAACGCAATCCGCGGTTTCTTCTCGGCACGGGCAAGACGGAGGAAATCATCCAGGAAGCGAAAGCCAACCAATGCGAGTTGATTGTGTTCGACGACGAATTGCACCCGGCGCAGCAGCGCAATTGGGAGGCGGCGAGCGGCCTGACAGTCATTGACCGGCAGGAGGTCATCCTCGACATTTTTGCCGCGCGGGCGCGAACCAAGGAAGCGCGGCTGCAAGTGGAGCTGGCGCAGGCGGAATATTTTATGCCCCGTTTGCGGCGGGCGTGGAGCCACTTGTCCCGCCAGCGTGGCGGCGGCTCGACGCAGCGCGGTGAGGGCGAAACGCAATTGCAGCTCGACCAACGCATCGTGCGCGAGCGCATCCATCGTCTGCGCACGGATTTGGCCATCGTGCGCAAGCAGCGCGGGGTGCAGCGGCGGCAGCGCCTGCGCGTGCCGCTGCCGACAGCGGCGATTGTGGGTTACACGAACGCGGGCAAATCGTCGCTACTCAACGCGTTGACGGGCGCGCACGCACTGTCGGTGGATAAATTATTTGCCACGCTCGACCCAATGACGCGCCGGCGAAAATTGCCCTCCGGGCGGACGCTGCTTATCACCGACACGGTGGGTTTTGTGCGGCGGCTGCCGCACCGGCTGGTCGAGGCGTTCAAGGCAACATTGGAAGAAGCCTTGGTGGCGGATTTCCTGATTCATGTCATTGACGCGTCGAGCGAGGAAGCGGCGGCCCACCACAAGACCACGATGAGCGTGTTGCGTGAGCTGGGCGCGGACAAGGCGCGGATTTTGACGGTGCTCAACAAGCTCGACCGCGTGGACGACCCGTTGCGGCTGGCGGAATTGAAAGCGCAATTTCCCGATGCGCTAATGGTGAGCGCACACACCGGCGCAGGGCTGGAGGAATTGCTGGCCAAAATTGACGATTGGGTGGCCCAGGAGGCGACACCGGTCGCGATGCTGGTGCCGCATTCTCGCTATGATTTGATCAACCGGCTGCACGAAGCGGGCGCGGTGCACCGCGAACAGGCGCGCGACGAGGGCGTGTATATCGAGGGCCTGCTGCCGCAACGGCTGTTGGAGGCGGCGAAGGCATTTATCCTCCCCGCACCGGCGCATCTTTTGCACGCCCCGGAAGCAGTTGCGGGCAGCGCGGTGGCGTGAGAATTTCCACAAGCCTGGCAATGCATCGCCTGTCGTCTGATTGCTTGATGGTTCAATCGCTCGATTGTTAAAGAAAACCGCACGCGCATTAACTCTTGAACAATCGAGCAATTGAACAATAGAACCCGGCGCTAAGTCCATGAACTTTTCCCAGCGATTGCCCTCGGTTCTGAGTGAAAATCCACTCGCGTTGGCTGTAGCCGCGCGACGGGCGGCAGGGCAACCGGTGCTGGATTTAACGCAAGTGAATCCGACCAAAGCAGGCCTCCCCTACCCTTTTGACGAAATCTCGGCGGCGTTAGCGGAGGGCGCGCGATCGGCGTATGAACCGGAAACGCGCGGCCTGCTGGCGGCACGGCAGGCGGTCGCAAATTATTATCAAGCCCAGCACCGTGCGGCGGTGGATGCGGCGCAAGTGCAGTTGACGGCGAGCACAAGCGAAGCATACGGTTTTTTATTCAAGCTGCTGGGCGAACCGGGCGCGGAAGTGCTGGCACCCCGGCCCTCTTACCCGTTGATTGAGTATTTGGCGGCGCTGGAGGGCTGGCGGACAAGGTCTTTTCCGCTCGTGGCGCCGAGTGCGCCAAACTCCGTCTGGGAAATTGACCGCGCGGCGTTACAGGCTTCCGTGACGCGGGCGACCCGGGCCATCGCCATCATCCATCCGCATAACCCGACCGGCTGGATGGTGCGGAGCGCGGACGCGCATTTTTTGTTGGAGTTGTGTGAGCGGCACGGGCTGGCGTTGATCGTGGACGAGGTTTTTCTCGACTACACGACGCCGATGAAGCCACCGGTGGAATCGTTTGCCGGGTGCGGGCCGTCCGCGCTGACCTTCACGCTCGGCGGGCTGTCGAAAAGCTGCGCGATGCCGCAATTAAAACTGGGGTGGATTCACGTTGGCGGCCCGGAAGCGGAGGTGCGCGAGGCGCAGACACGGCTGGATTTTATCGCGGACGCGTACTTGTCGGTCGGGACGCCAGTGCAGGCCGCGCTGGGGCAATTGTTTCAAGTTGGAGCAAAAAGCCGCGCGCAAGTCCAGGCGCGCCTCGCGGAAAATTACGCGACTCTGGCGGGCTTGAACTGGCCGGAGGGTTTTGCCGTCCTGCCGTACACCGCCGGGTGGTCGGCGCTCATTTGCCGTCCGACTTCGCCGGATGAAGAGACGTTGGCCGTGAAAATTTTGGAGCGGGCCGGTGTGCTCGCCCATCCCGGGTATTTTTTCGACTTTGACGCCTCCGGCCCGGGCTACCACGTCGTCAGCCTCTTGCCGGAGCCCGGCGAATTCCGTACAGGCGCGGCGGCCTTGTGCGAGTGGTTGCCGAAGTTGGTGTAAGTGGCTGCGGAAGTTTCGGAGAAACATCCCTACCCTGCTTACCTCTTTTTCTGCCGCGCAATGGCAGCCTTGATAAATGCCGCAAAGAGTGGATGCGGGCGAGTGGGTTTGCTTTGAAACTCGGGGTGGAACTGCACGCCGACGAAAAAAGGGTGGTCCGCGACTTCGACGATTTCGACGAGGTCGCGCTGCGGATTAATGCCCGCAATGCGCAAGCCGGCCTTGGTCAGCGGCTCGCGGTAGTCGTTATTGAATTCGTAGCGGTGGCGGTGGCGTTCGCCGATGAGCTTGCGGCCGTAAGCGGCGCGGGCGTGCGTGTCGGGCATGAGTTTGCATTCAAAGGAGCCGAGGCGCATATTGCCGCCCTTGGTCTTGAGACCCTTTTGTTCGGCCATCAGGTGAATGACCGGGTGCGGGGACTTGGTGTCGAACTCGGTGCTATTGGCCCCGGCGAGCTTGGCGGCGTGGCGCGCGAACTCGATGACGGCGACCTGCATACCGAGGCAGAGGCCGAAATACGGGATGCCGTGTTCGCGGACGTACTGCACGGCGCGGATTTTGCCCTCAATGCCGCGTTTGCCAAAACCACCGGGGACGAGCACGCCATCGAGCTTCGCCAGCACGCGGGGATTTTTTTCCACCTTCTCCGCGTCGAGCCGCACGATGGTGACGCCGCAGTCGTTGGCAATGCCGCCGTGGGTGAGGGACTCGTACACGCTTTTGTAGGCATCCTGCAGCTCGATGTATTTGCCGACAACACCGATGGTGACATGGTGCCGGGGGCGCTTGAGCTTGCGCACAATCTCGCGCCAGGCGCCATGGGGGCGTTTGCGGGTCTTGAGGCGCAGGAGGTCGAGCACGATTTCGTCGAGTTTCTCCTTGGCCAGCATCTGCGGGAGTTCGTAGATGGAGGAGCCGACGTCTTGCTCCTCAATCACGGCGCGGACGGCGACGTTGCAGAAGAGGGAAAGCTTTTCGCGGATGTCGTCGTCAATCGGGCGCTCGCTGCGGCAGACGAGGATGTCGGGCTGGATGCCGATTTCACGCAGTTTGGCGACGGATTGCTGCGAGGGCTTGGTCTTCAACTCGCCGGCGGCCTGGAGGAACGGCAGCAGCGTGACGTGGATGAAGACGACGTTTTGTTTGCCGACTTCGAGGGCGAACTGGCGCATGGCCTCAATGAAGGGCAGGCCTTCGATGTCGCCCACCGTGCCACCGATTTCGGTAATGAGCACGTCCACACCCTGGCCGGCGGAGCGCAGCCGCTCCTTGATTTCGTTGGTGACGTGCGGGATGACCTGCACGGTCTTGCCCAGATAGTCGCCCCGGCGCTCTTTTTGGATGACAGACTCGTAAACCTGGCCGGAGGTAAGATTGTTCTGCTTAGATAGGGTGCCGGAGGTGAAGCGCTCGTAGTGGCCGAGGTCGAGGTCGGTTTCCGCGCCGTCGTCGAGGACATAAACCTCGCCATGCTGGTAGGGATTCATCGTCCCCGGGTCCACGTTCAGGTAGGGGTCAAATTTCTGGAGGCGGACTTTCAGGCCGCGCTCCTCGAGCAAGGCTCCCAGGGCGGCGGCGGTCAGGCCCTTCCCCAAGGAGGAGACCACGCCGCCGGTAATGAAGATGTAACGCACTCTGGGGCAATAGTGTTTGTGCAACGCCGTGTCGAGTGCAACTGATTTTTTTGCGTGAGGTCGCCAAAAATCTCCACTTGCCGAGCGCCAAAGGCGCGTTACGATGCCATTTCCCCTATGAGCCCAAAATTTTTTGGCGCAATGTTGTTCGGTGCGGGCCTGCTTGGGGGCCTGACCTATGCGGCGGAGAAAACGGCGGACACGCCGCCGGATGTTCTCAACGGCGCGATTGATTTTCAATGCAACAGCGATCCGGATGCGATGGACCGGACGGTCAACGTCTTTCAACTGGTGCGCGAGGCCAAAGCGGCGGGCATGCGCGCCCTCGTCATCAAGAACCATTATGTGCCGACGGCCGACCGCGCGCAAATGGCCATGGAGGAAGTGCCCGGCATCGAAGTTTTTGGCGGGATTGTACTTAATCGCTCCGTGGGCGGCCTCAATGCCGAGGCGGTGCGCGAGATGGTGAAGTTCACCGGGCATCGCGGCAAAGTAGTCTGGCTGCCAACTATGGATGCGGAGGCGCAGGTGCGCGCATCAGGGCCGCCGCGGCCGTTTGTATCCGTGGTGAAGGACGGGAAGCCGGTGCCGGAGCTCGCGGAGATTTTTCAAATTATTGCAGAAAACGACCTCGTGCTCGTGACCGGGCGCTGCACTGCAGCGGAGTCGCTTATTATCATCGACGCGGCAAAAAAGGCCGGGGTGAAGCGAATATTGGTCATGCACGCGCAGGCGGTGCCGCTCGATCCGGCCACGGATGAACAGCTCAAGCAGATGGCCGACGCCGGCGCCATCATCGAATGTTTGTGGTATGCCAACCTGGATGCCAGCAAGACGACTCCGGCTCCCGGCAAAGTGACCTCAACGGTGGCGGACTACGCGCGGGTCATCAAGTCCATCGGTGCGGAGCATTTTTTGCTCTCGACCGACATGGGCCAGCCCGGCCATCCCTCACACACGGAGGCCATGCGCACATTCATCGCGGCGTTGAAACAAAACGGGGTCAGCGACCACGACATTGATCTCGTCGCGCGCCAAAACCCCGCGCGCCTGCTCGGGTTGCCAGTGGTGGAGGGGAAGTGAAGAACAAAACTTTTCGCAGAGTTTTTAGCTGCGGACAGAGGTGCTTTAATTCTGATCCCAGGGGAAAAGTTCGGTCGGGTCTTGCGAGTAGCGTTTCATTTGCAGGGTCAGGGTGTCGCCCGCGCCGGGGGCGAGGGTGACAGTGAAGTTGGTAGAATTGACCGGCACGGTTTTTCCGTTCCAGGTGACGGACTCAATCCGGTGCTCCGCATACGCGCCGCCCTGCACGACAAAGGTGCGCGGCTCGGTGGCGCTGAGGTTGACGAAGGTGACGGTGGCGCTGGTGTCGGTGAGGCCGGAGACGAGCGCGCCGACGTCCTCGGGCAAGCCTGCGCGTTTGAGCGCGAGGTTGAAGTAACGCAGTCGGGCGTTGATGAGGCCGCCGTCGCTGCCGCCGTCGGGTTTGGGCAGACCGCCCATCATCAATTGGACGAGCGCGTCAATCGGGCCGTTGGCGGGGTCGTTGTCGAGTTCATTGTCGGCGAGGCGGGAGGCGGGGGTGGTTTGGTCGGCGCGAAAATTTTGGACTTTGCGCTGCATGGAGGCGTAATCGCGGCGCAGGGCAGTCATTGGGTAATCCGGATTTTGGCCCTGGAGGTAGGCGACCCAAGGATGTTGTGCGATGCGACCGAGGTCTTCGGTCTTCATGGACCAGTACCACACTTCGAGCGCGCCGACGCTCCAAGGCTGGTTGGACCAGCCATACCAGCCGTCCGCGCCGTACATGGTCGGGTACTGGGTGACGCCGTTGGTGGTGACGGCGTGGGAATTGACGGCGATGATCATGTTGCGCCAGGCGTCCACGTATTTTTGATTGCCGGAGAGCCAGAGGGCGTCAATGAAACCGACGAGCGCGCGGGGGATGCGGTTGCGGTTTTGACGGCGACCATAACTCGCCTGGCTGGTGCTCACGGGGCTAAAACCCCAGCCATAGGCGTTGCCCCACCATTTGCCGTCGGGCCCGCCGATTTTGCCGTCGAGGGCCACATAACTGGGAATGATGCCGTTGTTTTGCTGCATGCGGTCGAGCCACGCATCCATATAGTCGAGCACCCATTTTTTATATTTTTCGTCGTGGGTGAGCAGGTAGGCGGTGGTCGGGATGGTGGTGGCGCCGAGGTTCAGGAAGGAGTCGCCGACAACGTCAGTGTATTCGTTGTAATGCGCGAGCATGCCAGCGTAATCGGCCTCGCCATGCACGGCGGGGAATTTGGAAATGTCCACGGGGTCGCCGACCCAGTCGAGCGAGGTGGCCTGGCGCAGCATGGGGCCGCGGCTGCCGGTGAGGAGGCTGCGGATGAGCTTGCGCTGCGGGTCGTAGTTTTGCGCCTCGGGGTCCTCGTTCAGGTAAAAACCCGCGTAGCGCCGGGCGCGCTCGATTAATTTCGGGTCGTTGGGCACGGAAAGGCCCTCGCGGTTATGGATTTTGGACCACTCGCCGAGGTGCATCCAGTCCGCCTGGACTTCAAATTCCTTGTAGAACATGCCCTGGCGCGGAATCGGGGTCTCCACGGTTTTGGCATTCGTGTATTGCACGATCATTGCATCGTTGGCCTTGAGGTAGGTGTGCAGAATTTCGTCCGGCGCGCCGAGGGCATGGAGTTCGGGCCAGCCGGTGAAGTTTTCAAAGGCGTCGTCGGGACCGTCGTCAGCGCCCCAGCGCAGGACCGCCTGCAAATTGCCCTGTTCGTCATAATATTTGTGGTAGAACTCGAGGCAGCGCGCGGACATTTCGGCGATAAACTGGCGCTCCATAGTCGCCCACTCCGGCGCGGGCATGGGGGTGGTCAGCGTGATGGTGGTGGCTGAAGGCGCGGGTTTGGCAGGCGTTGAGGCGGCAGCGTAGGTGGTGGTGGATGACACCAAGAATGCTGTTGCGCAAATGAATGGGACGAATCCGACACGGGAAAATCTCATGATACTGACTCCGGGGTTGGGGGATAGACGGACAAGAGGGGGGTGTCACCATGCAGACGCAATTTGGGCCGCCAGTCAATTTTTCCCCTAGCTTGTAATTCCAAGCAAAATAATATTCAGGGATGTCTGGTGGACTACGGCCACCTGCTCTGCTTCACCGTGCCTACAGGCTGAGTTACTAGTATTAAATATTATTAAATACGTGCCAGCTCACCTTGCTCCATCCCTGGTGCGAAGCGCGACCATAAGCAGCGAAATATCCGCCGGGCCAACGCCGCTGATGCGTTGGGCCTGGGCGAGCGTGGCGGGGCGCACGCGGGAAAGCTTCTGGCGGATTTCTGCGCGCAGGCCATGCACGACCGCGTAGTCAAGATCGACCGGCAGGCGGATGTTTTCGAGGTGGCGAAGTTTTTCCACCTGGCGCATTTCCCGATCCAGGTAGCCTTTGTAACGCACGCGGTAGAGCACTTCATCGCGCACGGGAGCGGCAAATGCGAGGAATTCTGCGGGCAGGCCGTCGGGCAAGGGGGGAGAAGGGAGTTTCGAGTTTGATGTTTTGGGTTTCGAACTCTCTAGCGCGCATACACTCGCCTCGCCTGCTTCGTCTGTGCCGTTGGTTGAGGCATGGCCGCCTTGCTCCTTATTCAAGGTTCGGCGCAAAAGCTCGGCAGCGGTTCCTCCATTAACCTTCTCTACCTCAAGAAGTTGAGTCCATTTTTCGACCAGTCGGGCTTTTTCGCGGATGCGAACAAGGCGGTCTTTCGACACAAGTCCATGACGGTCAGCATGTTCGACAAGTCTAAGTTCGGCGCTACCATGGTTGAAGAGCAAACGGTATTCGGCCCGACTGGTAAACATTCGGTAAGGCTCGGTCGTACCTTTAGTGACAAGATCGTCAATGAGAACGCCGATATAAGCTTCATGGCGGCCAAGAACCAAAGGAGGCTCGTTGCGAACTTTGAGCACGGCGTTGATGCCGGCGATGAGGCCTTGGCTAGCGGCTTCCTCATAACCCGAGGTGCCGTTGATTTGTCCGGCAAAAAAGAGGCGGGAGACTTTCTTGGATTCCAGCGAAGGGTGAAGCTGGGTCGGGGGCGCGAAATCATATTCGACTGCGTAGGCGGGGCGAAGCATGACGGCATGCTCCAAGCCTGGGATGCTATGGAGAACTTGAATCTGAACCTCGAAGGGCAGCGAGGTGGAAAGACCATTGATGTACCATTCGTCGGTATGACGGCCTTCAGGCTCGAGAAAGAGGCGATGGGAGGATTTGTCGGCAAAGCGGACGAATTTATCCTCGATGGAAGGACAGTAGCGGGGCCCCACCCCTTCGATTTCCCCGGCGTACATGGCCGAAAGATGCAAATTTTCCCTCACAATCCGAGCTGTTTTGTCGCTGGTGTCAGTCATCCAGCAAGAGACCTGATTTTGCCCGGGTAGCCAGCCCAAAAGTCGTTGATCTGCGGAATGTTCCACGTGGAACAAGTCGGGCAGTTCAGCGGGGTTATTAACCGACTTATTCCCCGAGTTACTCACAAAATGTTCCACGTGGAACTTTTCAGGGTCAACCCCGTACCGGGTGTCATAAAAGGCAAACAGTGTGGGAGTTTCGTCCCCTGGCTGTTCGCGGCATTTGGCGTAATCAATGCTCGATCCTAGGATCCGCGGTGGTGTGCCAGTTTTAAGACGCTGCAATTCAATACCCGCCTCGACAAAACTGCTAGAGAGGCTTTTCGCGGAAAAGTCCCCCAGCCTGCCGCCTTCGTTCTTATTGCGGCCAATGTGCATCAGGCCGCGCAAAAATGTGCCGGTTGTGACAACCACGGCATGGCCATAGAAATCCAAGTCCAGGCTTGTGCGAACGCCGACGACCCGATCGCCTTCAAATATCAGGGCGGTAACCAGGGCTTGAAACAGCGTCAAATGTGGCTGAAGCTCCAAGATATGCTTCATGCGGAATTGGTAGGTCTTCTTATCGCATTGAGCCCGCGGGGCTTGTACGGCTGGACCTTTTGACGCATTTAGCAGCCGAAACTGAATGGCCGTGACGTCAGTGTTCAATGCCATTTCGCCGCCGAGGGCATCAATCTCCCGAACCATGTGCCCTTTCGCCTGGCCACCGATGGCCGGGTTGCAGCTCATTTGGGCGATGGTATCAATGTTGCCGGATAGCATAAGCACATCCGCACCCATTCGGGCTGCAGCTAGTGCAGCCTCACAACCAGCATGACCGGCCCCACAGACAATGACGTCATAGGGGTGGCTTTTGCCAAGACGGATCTCTTTCCGGCAATTATCCATATAGACAGACTTGTCTGACTTTATTAACAAAATGTAAACAAGAATAAAACAAGCGGATAATGGAAAGAAAAGGGATGCGGTGCAATCCCGGGAAAGTGGTAAGGCAACGCTTAAGAGCTAAACATGGCAGGAAACTTTGCAGGATTCAATTCTTGTTGGTGAATCGTTCCTAGAAGGGTAGAGGGGGAGTAAAATGGCTTCATTAGCGGGGAAACGCTGCAAATAGGGAGGCAAGACTTCAAATAATATTTCGTAATACGCGATGGAGAATATTGCACAACGCAGGGTGGGTGCATCTGCACAAAGACAACATGTATGGAATGCCGGCAGAATCCTGCTTTATTCTGGCTCCGTACTCCTGTATTCTG
>CAZCMU010000080.1:9870-10924 GCA_964499725.1 uncultured Opitutales bacterium | reverse complement strand
GCTTTTTGGCATAATTCTGCAGATAATTCCAAAGGTGATCAGTAAGGGTATACTTTTCAGGAACTTGCTTGTCCAGAATACTAGCGAGCTTAGGGCCCTCAGAAGGGAATTCTGGAAATTCGAATCTGCAATCTTTCTTAAAACCAACTAAAAATATTCGTTCACGATGTTGCGGAACGACACTTCGTGAATCTATGATCTTCCACTCAACGTGGTAGCCTAGCGCATCAGTTAATGTTTCATAAATAATTTTAAATGTTCGCCCCTGATCATGTCCGCGAAGATTTTTAACATTTTCCAAAACAAATGCTGACGGCTTATGAAAATCCAAAATTTCCGCGATAGAGAAAAAGAGATTGCCCTGCTTTTCATCATCAAAGCCATGCTTACGACCTAAACTGTTCTTTTTAGAGACACCAGCTAGACTGAATGGCTGACATGGAAAGCCTGCACAAAGAATATCAAACTGCGGAATGTCGGCTACTGCAATTGTATGAATGTCACCATGTGGCTGCTCTCCAAAATTAGCTTCATAGGTTTGTCGAGAGAATTTGTCCCAATCGCTCGAAAAGACGCATTGTGCACCTGCGCGCTCAAAGGCGATTCGGAAGCCGCCTATACCGCAAAAGAGATCAATAAAGCGAAGTTTAGTACCATTAATATAGCCATTGGTGCCGTAATGCGTGGTGTCTTCTCGAACCCTGATACCATCCCGAGCCCTCAGGGTTTTTATTGAATTTTGTTTTTTCTTTAACATTTCAGTGTGTTATCTCGCAAATGTAAGACACCAGACGGAATATGCAAAAAGAATCAAACTGGAAATTTTCTACAACCTCCCCCGATGGGCCAAGTCCTGGATGATTTTGACGGCGAGGCCGGTCCAGCCGGTTTGGTGGGAGGCGCCGCAGCCGCGACCGTTGTCGCCATGGAAATATTCGTAGAATAAAACCAGGTCCTTGAAATTCGGGTCGGTGGCGTAGCGCTGGTCAGCGCCGTGGCAAGGACGGTGACCGGAGGCATCGGGCATGAACAAACTGACGAGGCGGCGGCCGAT
>CAZCMU010000080.1:0-9860 GCA_964499725.1 uncultured Opitutales bacterium | reverse complement strand
CACTCGACCTTGAAGCCGTCGCCATAATAATAGTCGTAGCGCTGAAGGGCCTCCATGAGGAGGAAATTGACGGGGAACCAGATGGGGCCGCGCCAGTTGGAATTGCCGCCGAAGAGCCGGGTGGTGCTTTCGCCGGGGACGTAGCCGACGGTGTATTCCTGATGGTCAAACACCATGCGCGCGGGGTTTTGCTCGTGCGCCTTCGACAAACTGCGCAGGCCGTGGGGCGAGAGGAATTCGTTTTCGTCGAAGACGTATTTGAGCACGCGCTCGAGGCGTTCGCGCGAGGGGATGGCGAGGAGCATCTTGCCGGAGCGCGCGCCGGCGGCCTCCATGCAGGCGATGTGCTGGCGCAGGTCGGGCCGGTGGTCGAGAAACCAGCGCAGGCGCTTGTTGAACTGGGGGAGCTTGGCGATGATGTCCTGGTCGAGCACTTCGACGGCGAGGAGGGGGATGAGCCCGACCATGGAGCGGATGGGCAGGCGGATGGAGGTGCCCTGGTAGGAAATCTGGTCGAGATAAAAGCCGGCGTCGGGGTCCCAGAGGCCGGTGCCGCCGAGAGTGTTCATGGCATCGGCGATGGTGACGTAGTGCTCGAAGAATTTGGAGGCAACGCCTTCGTAGGAACTGTCCTGCCCCGCGAGTTCGAGCGCCATGGAGAGCATGGTGCCGCAGTAGAAGGCCATCCAGGCGGTGCCGTCGGCCTGTTCGAGGTGGCCGCCGCCGGGGAGGACCTGGTTGCGGTCGAACGCGCCGATGTTGTCCATGCCGAGGAAGCCGCCGCCAAAGATGTTGTGGCCCGCGGGGTCCTTGCGGTTGACCCACCAGGTGAAATTGATGAGGAGCTTGTGGAAGGCCTGGCCGAGGAAATTGTGGTCGCGCTGGCCGTCGCGCCCGGCGGTCATTTTATAAACGCGCCAGCAGGCCCAGGCGTGGACGGGGGGGTTGACGTCGCCAAAGGCGAATTCGTAGGCGGGGATTTGGCCATTGGGGTGCATATACCATTCGCGCAGAAGGAGGAGGAGTTGCTCCTTGGTGAACTGCGGGTCAATGGCGGAAAAGGGAATCATGTGGAACGCATGGTCCCACGCGGCGAACCAGGGGTATTCCCATTTGTCGGGCATGGAAATGATGTCGCGGCTGAAGAGGTGGCCCCAGTGGTGGTTGCGGCCGTGGAGGCGCGCGGCGGGGGGCTTGGGCTGGGAGGGGTCGCCGTCGAGCCAGTCGCGCACGGAGTAGTGGTAAAATTGTTTGCCGAACAACATCCCCGCCACGCCCTGGCGGACGACTTGCTGGTGCGATTCGTCCATCGGCCCGGCGGAGCGGCGCAGGAGGTGGTAAAACTCGTTCATCTCCGATTCGCGATCGGCGATGGTTTCGTCGAATTTTTGGCCGAAGAATTGCAGCGGGGCTTCGCGCTCGCTGGCGAGGCGGAGGCGGATAATGACTTCGCCGCCGGCGGGGATGTTGAGTTGATACCACGCGGCGGCCTTGGTGCCGGTCTGGGCGGGATTGACGACGCCTTCGCGTTGATGAATGACGTGCTCGTGAAAGGCGTCTTTGACGTAGGGCGTGTATTGCTCGATGCCGAAGAGTTTTTGCGAATTCGTTTCGTTTTCGGTGAAAAGCCACTGCGGAGCGGGCTGGCCGGGGACGGCTTCGGCGGCGAATTTAAACGGCTCCAGTTCCTGATGCTCGGCATAAACCACGCCGTTGGCGTCGAGGGTGAGGCGCGGCTTGAGCGTGCAGCCTTCGTAGCGGCAGCCCCAGACCCAGGTGTTGCGGAACCAGACGGTGGGCAGGACGTGGAGCTTGGCGGCGTCGGGCCCGCGATTGGCAATGCGCAGACGGATGAGGGTGTCGTTGGGGCCTTCCTTGGCGAAGGTGGCGAAGACATCGAAATAGCGGTTGCTGTCGAAAACGCCCGTGTCGCTGATTTCGAATTCGGGGGAGTCCGCGCCACGTGCGTGATTTTCCGCGACGAGGCGGTCGTAGGGGAATTCGGCCTGCGGGTATTTGTAGAGGGCGCGGGCGAAGGAGTGCGTCGGCGTCGAGTCGAGGTAATAATAGAGTTCCTTCACGTCCTCGCCATGATTGCCCTCGGCGTTGGTGAGGCCGAAGAGACGTTCTTTGAGAATGGGATCTTTTTCATTCCAGAGGGAGATGCCGAAACAGAGGCGGCATTCACGGTCGGTCCAGCCGAGGAGGCCGTCCTCGCCCCAGCGGTAGGCGCGGCTGCGGGCCTGGTCGTGGGGGAAATATCCCCAGCAATCGCCGTCAGCGGAGTAATCCTCGCGCACAGTGGACCACTGGCGTTCGGCGAGGTAGGGGCCCCAGCGCTTCCAGTTTTGGGTGCGGGCGGCGTCCTCGGCCAGGCGGCGGCCCTCGGCGGTTTCGGCGGAGTCGTCAATCGCAGCGGGGCCCCGGCCCGGGGCGGGGGCGATTTTGCGAAAGCGTGTGCCGGGCTTGGGCCGGCGCACGGAGGCGGCATCAACCGGCGAACCGTCGGCCGGATGCGCCAAGCGCGCAGTAAGAGATTCGCTTGCTGGCGACTTGGCCGGGGTGCGCTTCGAAGGGCGGGGCATGGATATACTAAAGCGGAGAAAACTGCGGGCGGAAATGAAAAAGCATCGTGGGTGAAACCCGGATTGTGCGGGCTTGCGCGGGGGGCGAAATTGGGTAGTTTGAAAGACCCCACCCAACTACCCCATGAATTGCACCTTGCGTTTGAATTTCTCTAAAATTTTAAAGCTCGGCGCGCTGCTGGGCAGTGTGACCGCGAACCTGGCAAGCGCCCAAACCGCCGGCCCAACCGCAGCACAAACGACCACGCCGCCGATGACCAGCATCGCACCGGACGGCAAGCCGCACAAATTCGAGGCCCGCGACCACCAGTTCTTTATTGATGGACAGCCGACGATGCTCATCTCCGGCGAAATGCACTTTGGGCGCGTGCAGCCGGAAGATTGGGACACACGTATCAAGCAGGCGAAGGCGATGGGGCTGAACACGATTAGCTTTTACCTGTTTTGGAACCAGGTGGAGCCGGAGGAGGGAAAATTCGACTTCACTGGCATGACGGACGTGCGCCGCATGCTCAAGCTCTGCCAGGACAACGGCATGTGGGCGGTGTTGCGGCCGGGGCCGTATTGCTGCGCGGAGATTGAATACGGCGGCATCCCGTACTGGACGTTGAAAAATCCGGAGGTGAAAATCCGAACAGACGACCCGAAGTTTTTGGGCTGGTGCAAGGACTACATCAATGAAGTTTACAAGCAGGTCGCCGACTTGCAGGTGAGCAAGGGCGGGCCGCTGCTGATGGTGCAGATAGACAACGAGTACGGGGTCAGCTTCCCAAAGGAAGCGGGCGGGCCGGGCAATAACAACTACATGGTGGCGCTGGACAAAATTTTTAAAGACGCGGGTTTCGAGTGCCAGCTTTTTGCCTGCGACCCCAGTTTCGGCCCGCAATGGACCGACCCAAGCTTCCGCATCCCGGGCGTGATGAGCTGCCTCAACGGCCTGAAGGACGACGCGGGTGCCCGCCTGAGCGCCGACGCCATCGGCAACTACCCGGTGTTTGTGCCGGAGGTTTACACCGCGTGGTTCAGCGGCTGGGGCGAAGCCATTGCCAGGCGCAACGGCACCATTCCGCAAATCACCAACTGGGTGAGCTATCTGCTCGATCACCAGGATTCGTTCAACCTCTACATGTTTTTTGGCGGCACAAATTACGGTTTCGACAACGGCTGCAATTACTTTGAGCCGGTGCAGACGAGCTACGATTACCTCGCGCCGATTGACGAGGCTGGGCGCACGACGCCGAAATATTTCGCCCTGCGCGATTTGCTGAGCAAGCGCCTGAACCTCAAACTGCCCGAACCGCCCGCGGAGCCTCCCATGATTTCGCTGCCGCCGATTGAATTGAAGGAGTCGGAGCCGCTGCTGGCCACGCTGCCCGCCCAGCCGACGCTCGTCGCGGACAAACCGGCGTCCATGGAGTCCCTCGATCAAGACTACGGCTTTGTGGACTACCACAAACAATTTCCAAACGGACTTAAGGGAACCCTGGAGCTGAAAGACGCGCAGGACTACAGCATCGTGATGGTGAATGGCATCACCGTCGGCGAATCTTTCCGCGGCCTCGGAGTGGACAGCAACAAAATCGCCGTCAATCAGACGGGGCCGGCCACGCTCGACATCCTGGTCTATAACCTGGGGCGCATCAGTGTGGTCACCAACGACCGCACGCAAAATCTGGCGCGCAAAGGCCTGCTCGGCGGAGCAGCGCTTGACGGCCAGGACCTCACCGGCTGGGAAATGTATTCCCTGCCCTACCCCGAGGGGCCGAAAAATTTCAAGGCGTTCAACGGCGTGGCCACCGGGCCGGCCTTTTATCGCGGCACCTTCACCGTCGAAAAACTCGGCGGCACGTTTCTGGATTTGCGAGACTGGAGCTTCGGCGTGGTGTGGGTCAACGGCCACAACCTCGGCCGCTTTTGGGACCGGGGCGGCCTGCGCTCGCTCTTCGTGCCGCAACAATGGCTGAATGAGGGGGAAAATGAAATTGTCGCCCTTGAACTCAATGGCGAACCCAAGGTGGCAAAAATTTCCGGTGGACAGCAAATTATTGAGGAGCCCGCGGAAAAATGGGCCGTCAAACTTGACGCGGCGCCGACTTTCTGAGAATCCCCAGACGGCCATGCGCATCACCGCCATCCGCGAAAAAAACGCCCGCATCGCGTCGCCCATCGCGAACGCCTACATTGATTTCTCGCAAATGACCTGTTCGGTGGTCGCCGTGCACACCGACGTGGTGCGCGACGGCCGGCCCGTGATTGGCTACGGCTTCACTTCCAACGGGCGCTATGGCCAGGGCGCGTTGTTGCGCGAGCGCTTCATTCCGCGGATTCTGGCCGCCGAGCCGGAAACGCTCATTGATGAGACGCGGGGCAACCTGGACCCGCAAAAAATCTGGGCGCGGATGATGACGAATGAAAAACCCGGCGGCCATGGCGAGCGCTCCGTCGCGGTCGGCGCGGTGGACATGGCAGTGTGGGACGCGGTGGCGAAAATCGCCGGGCAGCCGCTGTTTAAATTGCTCGCCGAACGTTACGGCAACGGGCGCGCCGACCCGCGCGTTTTTGTTTATGCGGCGGGCGGTTATTATTATCCCGGGAAAGACCTCGACGCGCTGCGCCGGGAAATGCGCGGCTACCTCGACCGCGGGTACACCGTGGTAAAAATGAAAATTGGCGGCGCGCCGCTGGATGAAGATCGACGCCGCATTGAAGCGGTGCTCGCGGAACTGGCCCCCGGCCAGCGGCTCGCAGTGGACGCCAATGGCCGCTTCGATTTGGCCACGGCGATTCGCTATGGTGAGATGCTGGCGCCGTATAAATTATTTTGGTACGAGGAAGCCGGCGACCCGCTGGACTACGCATTGCAGGCGGAACTGGCGCAACACTATGACCAGCCGATGGCGACGGGTGAAAATCTTTTTTCCATGGCCGACGCGCGCAACCTCATCCGCCACGGCGGGATGCGCATGGACCGCGACTGGCTGCAATTCGACTGCGCGCTCAGCTATGGCTTGGTGGAATACCTGCGCACGCTGGACATGCTGCGCGAATATGGTTGGTCGCCGCAACGGTGCATTCCGCATGGCGGGCACCAATTGTCGCTCAACATCGCGGCGGGGCTGGGTCTCGGCGGCAATGAATCGTATCCCGACCTCTTCCAGCCGTACGGAGGTTTTCCTGACGGCGTGAATGTGGTTAACGGCTACGTGACGATGCCGGAGTTGCCCGGCATTGGGTTTGAGGGTCGCTCGGCCTTGTATCGTGAACTGAAGACGCTGAACGATTGAGCCCCACCCCCCCGCCATGCGCTCCGCAACATTACCCACACGCGGCGGGCACGGCAGAACATTGTATGCGCAGGTCATCGCCGCAGTTATCCTCGGCGCACTCGTGGGATATTTTTGGCCGAAGTACGGCATTGCACTCCAGCCGCTGGCCGATGGACTTATCCAGCTCATCCGCCTGGTGCTGGCGCCGGTGATTTTTGTGACGGTGGTCAGCGGTCTGGCGCGCGCGGGAAATTTACGGGAAGCCGGGCGCATCGGCCTGAAGGCGCTGATTTATTTTGAAGTGCTTTCGACGCTGGCGCTGGCCATCGGGCTGATAGTGGCCAACGTGGTGCGGCCCGGCGCAGGCATGAATATTGACCCGCGGACATTGGATGCTTCCTCACTTAAGGCCTATACCACGACGGCCCGGCCCGCTACTGCAATCGGGCTGGCCCAGACGCTGGCGCACAACCCCATGCTGCAGGTAATTTTCTTCGCGGTGGTGGCGGGGATTGCGTTGTCATTTTTTCGCGAGCGCGCCGGGCCGTGCCTGAATTTTTTGGAGGCCGCGACCAAGGCTTTGTTTTTCGTCGTCGGGCTGATTATGCGCGCCGCGCCATTGGGTGCGCTGGGTGGCGTGGCGTTTACCGTCGGGCATTTCGGCCTGGGCAGTCTGGCCGCGCTGGGGCGGTTGCTGCTGGCATTGTACATTACCAGCGCATTGTTTGTTTTTATCGGCCTGGGCCTGGTCGTGCGATGCGGTGGAATCCGGCTATGGCCGCTGCTGCGTTATTTAAAGGAGGAAATTTTCATTACGTTTGCCACCGTGAGCACCGAGGCCGTGCTGCCGCGCATGATGGAAAAACTGGAGGCTCTCGGCTGCGCCAAACCGGTGGTGGGTCTGGTGCTGCCGGCCGGTTACACGTTTAATCCCGACGGCACGGCGATTTACCTGACCATGGCCACGATGTTCATCGCGCAGGCGACCAACACCCCGCTCTCACTCGGAGACCAGCTTTTCGTGCTGGGGGTGTTGATGCTGACCTCGAAAGGCTCGGCGGGCGTGGCGGGGGCGGGCTTTGTCGCGCTCGCGGCAACTTTGTCCTCGCTCGGGAAAATTCCGGTAGCCGGACTGGTGCTCTTGCTGGGCGTGGACCGTTTTCTCAACGAAGCGCGCGCCGTCACCAACCTGATTGGCAACAGCGTGGCGACCATCGCGGTGGCCGCCTGGGAAAAATCCTTCGACCGCGAACGCGCGCGGCAAGTGCTCGACCAGTTCCGGCAGCGTTGAGCCGCCGACTGCGCCTAGGCGCCGGACGGATAACTGTCCGAAATTTTGGCGCCCTCTTTAATCCATTGCTTGATCATCGAAATGTCGTCCGCCGAAGGTTGATCCTGAATCTGGGCCGGAGGCATGTGGTCGTCGTCGGTGGAAGTAATCATGTGGACGAGACGGCTGTTATCGGGGTCGCCGGGCGTCACACGGGCGAGAATACCGGCCTTGGTGTCAAAACGGGTGCGGCCCGACTGGCGGTTGGGGCCGTGGCAGCGGAAGCAATAAGTCGCAAAGAACGGTTGCACTTTGGCATCGAAATCCACCGCGGCCATCACGGGAGCGGCGGCAGGCGCGGGCGCAGCGACCGGGGCGGCAGGGGCGGGGGCGGGGGCGGCCATCGGAGCCGGGGCGGCGGTGCTGGAACTGGTGCTGGGCGAAGTTGCGCAGGCGCTGAAGGCGATGGCGCAGGCACTTAGAAACAATGGCGAACGGGCCAGGGAGGAAAGCTTGGAAGCGGCAGTGGAGGCGGATTTCATGGAAATGAGGTTGAGTGGGAAGTCGGCATTAGAATAGGCGCAAATGGACGATTGAAAAGCCAATTTTTAAGGAAAACACACTTCCGCCGCCCTCCCCGACGGCATAAAAAAAACCTCAACTCCGCGCTTTGCTCCCGCTGCCGGATTCTGCTAGGGTCGCGCCCGCTCATGGAATCCATCACCAATGTCCTCGCCCTGCGTTACGCTTCGGAGACGATGCGGGCCATCTGGTCACCGCGAGGCCGCATCTTGATGGAGCGCGAATTTTGGATTGCCGTGCTGAAGGCCCAGCGCGACCTGGGCCTGCCGGTGCCGGCCGAAGTGATCGCCGACTACGAGCGCGTCAAAAATCAAATTGACCTCGAGTCCATCCGCCAGCGCGAGCGGGTGCTGCGCCACGACGTCAAGGCGCGCATTGACGAATTTTGCGTCCTGGCGGGCCACGAGCACATCCACAAAGGCCTCACGTCTCGCGATCTGACGGAAAGCGTGGAGCAACTGCAAATTTACCGCGCGCTGGAATTGTCGCGCCTGAAGGCCGTGGCGGCGCTGGTGGCCCTGAGCCGGCGTGCGAGTGAATATAAAAACACCCCGTTTACCGCCCGCACCCACAACACGCCCGCGCAACTCACCACGATGGGCAAGCGGCTGGCCATGTTTGGCGAAGAGTTGCTGCTGGCCCTCGAGGGACTCGACCAGCTTATCGAACGCTACCCGGTGCGCGGGCTCAAAGGCGCGGTCGGCACGCAGTTGGACCAGCTCACGCTCTTTCGCGGCGACGTGGGCAAGGTGGTTGACCTGGAGGGGCGGCTGCTGGCGCACCTGGGCATTTCCCGCACTTTGATAGCGCCGGGCCAGGTTTACCCACGTAGTTTGGATTTTTCCGTGCTCAGCGCGCTTTATCAGCTGGGCAGCGGACCGGCCAGTTTTGCCAAAACCCTGCGGCTGATGGCGGGATTTGAAATCGCCGGCGAAGGCTTTGCGCCGGGCCAAGTGGGTTCGTCCGCCATGCCGCACAAGATGAATTCGCGCAGTTGCGAACGACTCAACGGCCTCCATGTCGTGCTGCGCGGCTACCTGACCATGGCGGAAGGAATTGCCGGCGATCAGTGGAATGAAGGTGACGTGTCGTGCTCGGTGGTTCGCCGCGTGATGCTGCCGGACGGATTTTTCGCCTTCGACGGCCTGCTGGAAACTTTTCTGACGATTCTCACCCAGATGGAAGTCAACGCGGCGCTCGTGGATCGCGAACTGCACCACTACCTGCCGTTCCTCTCCACCACCACCATCTTGATGGAGGCGGTGAAGTCGGGGGTGGGCCGGGAGACCGCGCATGACATCATCCGGGAGCATGCGCTGGCCACGTCGCGCGATCTGCGCGCGGGCAAAATTCGCGAGAACGACCTGTTCCAGCGTTTGGCCGCCGACAAACGCCTGGGTCTGGATGCCGCCAAATTGGAGCACATCGGCCGCGACGCGCGCGGCCATGTGGGTGCAGCCGGCACGCAAGTGGACCGCCTGGTGCGCGCCGCCTTGTCGTGGCGTGAGCGCTTCCCCGCCGCCACGGGGCTTAAGCCCGAGCCGATTTTATAAGGGCCGGCCGAACCGCAGGGGCCTGGCGGCTGGCAAATTCCGACGGCGTCAACGCCCCGGTCCATTTCAACCGGTCATAATGGCCGCGCATCATTTTGATGACGACTGCGTAACTGATGCCAAATTCCTTGGCGGTGCGGTTCATGGACACTCCGCCGTTGACCTTGTTTTTAACTGCATCGCGCAATTCCGCGGTGATGGTGGTGCGGCGCCGGCGCCGGCCCTGGTTCTTGCGCCGCCCAGCCAGGCGGACCTTGTAACAGTCCACGAGGGCGAACACCAAATCGCGCGGGGACAACCCGCTGGCCCGAACCAGGCACTCCAACCGGGCCTCCATGGTCTTGCGGGCGCGAGCTTCGCGGAGCAGGCGTTTTTTTAATTTGGCAATCCGAATGCCGGTTCGTTCGAGTAATCGTAGCTGGGCCGTAATATTCATTGCAGGTGACAACAACTGATAAAATTTAAACCGAGTCCATTGGGATTGCCCGGCCATTGTTTAAATAAATCATGGATACTTTTTGCAATAAATTTCTAGGGTAAAATGAGATAAATAAAGTAAGGAATAATCTAAATTAAAACAGTGTGTTTATAAAATTAGAATAGG
>CAZCMU010000079.1:0-10976 GCA_964499725.1 uncultured Opitutales bacterium | reverse complement strand
GACGCCAACCCGGCGGCCGCCGCGCGCGTCATCCGCTGCGGCATTGGCGATGTGACCGAGCCGCTGCCCGCCGCCGTCATCGCGGCCCTGCACAAAGCCGTGGACGAAATGGCCGTGCGTGAAAGCTTCAAGGGCTACGGTCCCGAACAGGGCTATGAGTGGCTGCGCTCGGCCATCGCGCACCATGACTTCCGCAGCCGCGGGCTCGACATTGCCGACGACGAGATTTTTGTCAGCGACGGCTCGAAATGCGATTGCGGCAACATCCTCGATATCCTCGGGGCAAAAAATAAAATCGGCATCAGCGACCCGGTGTATCCCGTGTACGTGGACACGAATGTCATGGCCGGCCACACCGGCGAGGCGAACGAGGCGGGCCGCTACGGCAGAATTACTTATCTGCCTTGTACCGCGGCCAACGGATTCATGCCCGCGCCGCCCAACAAGCAGCTCGACGTCGTTTACCTCTGCTCACCGAACAACCCGACCGGCGCCGCCGCGACACGCGCGCAACTCGAGGCCTGGGTGCAATACGCCCTTGCGCACAAGACGCTGATTCTGTTCGACGCCGCGTACGAGGCCTACATCACCGATTCGTCCATCCCGCATTCGATTTACGAAATCCCCGGCGCGCGCGACTGCGCGATCGAGTTCCGCAGTTTTTCCAAAAACGGCGGCTTCACCGGCCTGCGCTGCGCGTTCATCGTGGTGCCGAAAACCCTCCTGGCGCAGACGAAGTCCGGCGAGTTCAAGCCGCTCCATCCGCTGTGGCTTCGCCGTACGACGACGAAGTTCAACGGCGTGAGCTACATCGTGCAGCGCGCCGCGGCGGCGCTGTATTCGCCCGAAGGCCAGGCGCAGGTGCGCGCGCTCATCACGCATTATCTGGGCAATGCGCAGGTCTTGCGCGACGGGGCAAAAAAAGCCGGGCTCAAAGCCTATGGCGGCGTCAATGCGCCG
Source organism: uncultured Opitutales bacterium (assembly GCA_964499725.1). Taxonomy (GTDB): domain Bacteria; phylum Verrucomicrobiota; class Verrucomicrobiia; order Opitutales; family JABDGR01; genus JABDGR01. The sequence goes on along the minus strand of CAZCMU010000079.1, from coordinate 10,016 downwards.
TATATTTGGGTGCGCACGCCCAAGGGCGTCACGAGTTGGGAGGCGTTCGACAAAATTTTGTCAGAGGCGAATGTTGTCATCACGCCCGGCAGCGGCTTTGGCTCGAAGGGCGAAGGCTTCTTCCGCATCAGCGCGTTCAACAGCCGCGCCAATGCCGAGGAAGTCGCGCGCCGCTTGCAGGAATTGAAGTGGTAGGGGAAAAGAATTCACCGCAAAGGCGCAAAGTGCGTAAAGTAAGAGCAAGACAATTGAACCACGGAGAACACAGAGGGTGGTGGTTTTAGTTATCGAACCATAAAGCAATCGAGCCATCGATTGAACTTTATCCCAACCTATCCAACGCAGCCAACGCAGTGGTTCACGCGGCGCGCGAAGTCGGGTAATATCGCGCCCCTTTGCGCATGAACCCGTTTCCCCTCGCGGCTGCCGGCGACCCCGGCCCGGTTGAATATTACCAGTACTTTGTCATCACCGCCGCCGTGCTGGTGGCGTTCAAGCACGCGCTGGATTTGTGGAAGGCGCACCTGCGCCCGCCCGAACCCGTGCCGCCGCTGCACAAGGAATACGCCTCGCGCGAAAACCTGGCCAGCCTCGACGCGAGGATTGATGCCCTCGTGGAGGATTTGGAAACTCGTAGTGGCGAAAATCTGCGCGCGTCGTCGGCCTCGCGAGAAAAAATCTACGAAAGCATCCGCGCGCTCGAACGCGGGGTGGCGGCGATGCAAAAAGAAACCGAGTTGCTTACCCAACGTCTTCATCATCTCGACGCCAAGCTGGACCGGCTCATCGAGCGGCTCACGTTTCAATCGGAAGATTAAATACCCATGAACCCCACCCAACGCCTTCTCCTTCGCCAGGCCATTTTGCTACAACTCGCCGCAGCAGCGCCCGCGTCGCTGCCACCGGCCACGCTCCTGCACGGCGCGGCGCTCGCCGGCTTCCACATGGACGAACAAAGTTTGCAATCCGAGCTCGCCTACCTCGTCGGGAAAAATCTGGTACAGATTACGCCGGCGGCGCTTTCGCACGGTCTTCCGAGGGCCCTGCTTACAGCGGCTGGGCGTGATTACTTGGAGGCGGAGAACCTCGTCTAACATGCCCATAAAAACTCAAGTGGCGGCGTTTAATGAGCATCTGAATGGCATTCAGAAGGCCCGACCGCTGGCGGACGAGGCGATTACCTGTCTTGCTCCAGCTTCCCTCCATGCAAGCAAAGCAGTCAATATCGCATGGGAAGCCACGTTCGACCTGATCTGCCAGCATCGCAAAAAGCTGACCCTGAAAAAGATCAAGGAATTCGCAGAAGTATTTTACAAGCTGGGCCAATGCTACCGGCAAGTGCAGTCCTCGGCGCAAAGAGACATTGAATTCGCCGAACTGCGCGCGCGTTTGCAGGTGGTCACGCAAGGACTGCCGCAGGAATTACGCGAAGAATTTGAGCGCGAGTTTAAGCTGTTGGGCTAGCCGATCATGACTCAACTATCCGATGTCCTCTTCCTTCCCTATCAGCAACGCTGGATTGAGGACGCTTCTCGCCTAAAACTTCTCGAGAAGTCGCGCCAGATCGGCATGTCCTGGGCCACGGCCTATGCGCTGGTGCGCAGACAGGCTGCGCCGGGCGTGCGGCTGGATTCATGGGTCGCTTCGCGCGATGAAATCCAGGCGAAGTTTTTTCTCGACGACTGCCGGGAATTCGCCGAAACGTTCGATCGCGCCGGTCGCACTCGCGGCGCATCGGTGTTGCGGGAGAATTTTCGCTCGGCTTCACAATCACTGCCCTTCGCCAATGGCACGCAAATTCATTCACTTTCGTCCAATCCCGATGCGCAGGCCGGCAAGCGCGGGCCGCGGGTGCTGGACGAATTCGCGCTGCATCCCGATCCGCAAAAACTCTATGCCATCGCCTACCCCGGCATCACGTGGGGCGGGCAGCTCGAAATTCTGTCCACCCACCGCGGGGCGCAAAATTATTTTAACCAGCTGGTCACCGAGGCCCGTCATGGCGGCAATCCCAAGAATTTTTCGCTCCACCGCGTCACGCTGCAAGACGCGCTGGAGGAGGGCCTTTTGTCAAAATTAAAACCCCGCCTGCCACTGGAAGACCCGCGTCAGGCGATGGACAACGCCGCGTACTATGACTTCATCCGCGCGTCGTGTCCCGATGAGGAAACCTTCGCGCAAGAATATCTTTGTGTACCTGCCGATGAATCCACCGCCTTCCTGCCGTGGGACCTCATCGCGGCCTGCGAATTTGGTGAAGGCGAATTTGCGCCACTCGATATCGCGCGAGAAAAAAATGCCGCGCGGGAATATTTCCTCGGGGTGGACATTGGCCGCGTGCATGACCTGACCGTATGCTGGCTGCTCGAGCGCGTGGGCGGCGTGCTCTTCACCCGCGACATGCTCACCTTGGAAAACCAACCCTTTGCGCGGCAGGAGGAATTATTGTGGGAACGGCTCGCTCTGTCGGGCCTGCGCCGGGCGTGCCTCGACGCCACGGGTCTGGGCCGCCAGCTCGCCGAGCGCGCACAAGAACGGTTTGGCGCACGCCGCGTCGAGCCAGTAACATTTACTGCGCCGGTGAAGGAAGACCTCGCTTACGGCCTGCGCCACCGTTTTGAGAAACGCGCGCTGCGCATCCCGGCGGAGAAAAATATCCGCGCCGATTTGCGCGCCATCAAGAAGACCGCCACCAGCGCGGGCAACCTGCGTTTCGCCGCCGACCGCGGGCCCGGCGGCCATGCCGACCGCTTCTGGGCGTTGGCACTGGCCGTGCACGCCGCACACGAAGCGACGGGCGAAACCCGGTATGAAAATGCCGACCGCCTTGGCGCGCAACGCCCGCCGCGCGAGTTGCGCTGGTGACACCAGTGGGCAAAGTGCGTCACAAAATTGCCACAGTCTACGACCATAACGTTCTTGCTCCGGAGCAGCGAGGCGGTCACGCTGTCCCATTGTGCCCCTCCTTTCCGCCGAAGACGCTCGCGTTTTACCCCAAATCGAGTTGTTGCGCAGCCTGGGTCATGTCGTCGAGGAAAACTTGTCGCTGTTGCTTCCGATTGAAAAAGCCTGGCAGCCGACGGACTATTTGCCCGACCTGGCCCAGCCCGACTGGCAGGAGCAAATGTTGCGCTTCCGCGAAAGCGCGCAGGAATTGACCGACGAAGTGCTCGTGGTGCTGGTCGGCGACATGGTGACGGAGGAAGCGCTACCGAGCTACGCCATCGCGCTCAACCTCATTGCGCAGGACAAGGAGGGCACGAGCGACGAGCCCTGGGCCAAGTGGATGCGCGGCTGGGTCGCCGAGGAAAACCGCCATGGCGACTTGCTCAATGCGTTTTTGCGCCTGACGGGCCGCGTGAACATGCACTCCATCGAGGTCACAGTTCACCACCTGCTTTCCGCGGGCTTTAATCCGGAGTCCCAGCAGAACCTCTACGCCGGCCTGGTATACACGTCGTTCCAGGAGCGCGCCACGAAAATTTCCCACCATAATGTCGGCAAACTGGCCGGCCAAAACGGCGACGAAAACCTCGCGAAAATTTGCCGCAAAATCGCGGGCGACGAATCCCGCCATGAACAATTTTACACCCGCCTCATGGGCGAAGTGATGAAGCGCGACCCCAATGGCGGCATGTTGATTTTCCGGGACCTCATGCGCGGCGTCATCGCCATGCCCGGGCGGAACATGAACGACGGCCACGACCCCGACCTGTTCGAGCATTTTGCGGAAGTCGCGCAGCGCATCGGCGTTTACACCATCCACGACTATACCGACATCCTCAACCACCTCATCGCCGAGTGGGACGTGAAGAACCTGCCTTTGTCCGGCGAAGCGGCGGACGCGCAGGAAACGCTGTGCAAGCAAGCCGAGCGCCTGGCGAGCATGGCCGACTTGGTGACGCGCAAAGTCGCCCGCCAGCCGCGCAACCAATTCAGTTGGATTTATAACCGGACGGCGTGAGTATATGGCTTCGCGGTGGTTTCAGTTATAATGTGCCAGCTTGACAGCGGTCGCGCTCGAAAGTCGAATCACGCCATGATTCTGGGCGATCCGCCACCTCCGCGACCGGAAATGCCTGCGCCTGCCTGCCCCAAATGTGGCGGGGCAATGGAGGAAGGTTTTGTTCCCGACTATGGCCGACAAGGGACATATCCGCTGGACTGGGTCGCTGGTCACCCAGAAACGGGTTGGTTTGGAGCCAAGGTGGACGGCAAAGTAACCTACATGGTTCGCACATACCGTTGTCCTGGATGTGGCTTTCTCGAGTCCTACGCGCCGAGCCCGTAAGCCAGATTTTTGAGCCGGGGTGGAGTTAAACCTCGCCGATTTTTGCATCCGTTGGGCTTTTGCGTGGTTAATAAGTTTACCTGGGGCTGCCACTCCGGGCCAGCGGTGGCTTCCCGTCTTGTCTTGCCGCTGATTTGTTTTATACGGTGCTCTTTCCCCCAACCCCGTTTGTCCATGAACTTGTCCCGCTTGTTAGTGCGTAGCTTTGCCCTGCTTCCTGTCGCCGCGCTCTTGAGCGCGGCAACCCTTCCGGCCCAAAGCGTCAACGTCCTCGCACCCCAACCGGCGGTGCCCGGCGTCCCGATTCCCGCCCTCCCGCCGGCGAGTTCATTGCCGTCCGTCGCCAAGCCTGCGACGCAGCCGGTGACGCTCACCGAGGACGCGCAGAGCTATACGCTTAGCAACGGCATCCTTACCGCCGTCATCAGCAAAAACAACGGCCACATGACCCTGTTGCAATACCATGGCATGGACATGCTGGGCCACAACTCCGGCGTGCCCGGCGGCTATTGGGAGACCAACCCCAGCAACGCCGTGGACACGGTGACGATTGACCCCACGAAAAACGGCGGCGCGCGCGCGGAGGTTTCCGTCAAAGGCCCCAGCGGCGGCTTTATCCAGGAGGACCGCTATGCGCTCGGTGCTGGCGAGAGCGGCGTTTATACCTATGCGATTTATTCCCACACCGCCGACATGGGCGGCGCCAACATGGGCGAAAACCGCTACGGCGCGAAACTCAACCCCACGCTCTTTGACTGGCTCAGTGTGGACGCCAACCGCAACCTCCTCATGGCCAGCAGCGCGGATTGGGACGCCGGCACGCAAATGGGCGGGATGAAGGAAGCGCGCTACCTGAACACCGGCATCCACAAGGGCCAGGTCGAGCACAAGTACGATTATTGCGGCTACCAATTTTTCACGCCGGCGTTCGGCTGGTCGAGCACCAAGGAGCATCTCGGCATCTGGTTCATCAACCCGACGGTTGAATTCCTCAGCGGCGGCGCAACCAAGGACGAACTCGACTGCCACCTCGACGACAACACCGGGGGCGACCCGCTCATCCTCGACTACTGGCGCGGCACGCACTACGGCGGCACGGACTGCAACGTGGCGGACGGCGAAGTGTGGTCCAAAGTCGTCGGGCCGATTTACGTTTATTGCAATTATGTGGATAAGCCCTCGACCAAAGTGGACGACAATTCCAACGCGATGTTCTATGATGCGCTGGCGCAGGCGGCGAAGGAAGCGGACCAATGGCCGTACGATTGGGTGCAGGGCGTGGACTATCCCCACAAGGCCGAGCGCGGCAGAGTCAGCGGCCAGCTCGCGCTCAACGACCCGCAGGCGAAGACCACGAAGCTGCCAAATCTGTTTGTCGGCCTCGCCTATCCTGATGAGAGCACGGACGACAGCAAGGTGGACTGGCAAAAGGACGCGAAGCACTATGAATTCTGGGTGCGCGGCGATGAGAACGGCCACTTCACCATTCCCAAGGTCCGCCCAGGAACCTACGAGCTCCACGCGTTTGCGGACGGCGTGCTCGGCGAATATCGCCAAATGAACGTCACGGTGCCGCCGGGCGGGACACTGGACCTTGGCAAGCTCGACTGGAAGCCCGTGCGCTACGGCAAGCAGCTCTGGGACATTGGCATCCCGAGCCGCTTTGGCACGGAATTTCTCGATGGGAACAATTTCTGGCACTGGGGCTGGTACATCCAGTACGCCAAGCTTTTCCCGAACGACGTGAACTACACCATCGGCAAAAGCGACTACCACAAGGACTGGTTTTTTCAACAAGTGCCGCATGTGGAGAATTTCGACGGCGCGAACAGCGACACCATCGGCCGCGCCACCACGTGGACAATTAATTTCCACCTCGACGCCACACCAAAGGGCTCCGCCATCCTGCGCCTGGCGATTGTCGGCGTCGGCAACAACACCCAGATTGACATCGGTGCCAACGGCCAGCCGGTGGCCTCGGTCCTCGGCCTGCGCTATGTCAATGCCACGAGCCGCGACGGCATCGGCGGTTACTGGACGGAGCGCGATATCACCTTTGACGCCTCGAAGCTGAAGCAAGGCGACAACACGATCACGCTCACCGTCCCTTCGGGCGCGCTGACGAACGGCATCATGTACGATTATCTCCGGTTGGAGCTGAACGAACTCTACAAGCCGGACGGCACCAAAATTGCGGCGACAGTGACAAGCACCAGCCCGGTGGCGTCAATCCAGCCAAGCGTAACTTTACCGCCGCCTATGCCAGTCTTGACCAGTGGCGGAGAACCTAGCGAACGAATAGAATGATGCGCCGATGGGGGGGCTTTTTTTGCGCCTGCTTCTTCGGCTGGACTCTGCCGCGCCGTTGACTACGCTCATGGGCGATAAACTGCCGCCGATGAACTACGCCAACGTCCTCATTCGCTGCTGCTCGCTGCTCGGCCTGGCGGTCGCCGCCACCGAACTTTCGCGCGAACTTATATTTCTTGATCGCCTGATCGTCCTGGCCGTGGTCGCCTTCCTCTGGTGGATCATCTGCAAAAAGACGCCCCTGACGAAGAAGGCGTAAAGCGAACGCGAGAGCACGAAACCCAATGGGAGGGTTGGTGTCCGAGGATGGCGACAGCCCCTCTGTCGATTGTTTGATTGCTAAAGAAATCCCCAAAGCCGCTCGTCTCTTCAGCAATTGAGCAATCAAACAATCGAGCCATAGATACCCTCCCTTTCCCGCTTGCTCCGGCGGTGGAGGGGCTGTATCCCTGATAGTTCCCTTTCCCCTTTCCTCGGCTGATGCGCCCGGCCTTTGGCCGCTGCGCCTGCCGCCACCCCTAACCAGGCTCTACGCACAACTCTCTATAACTCAATGGACATCGCTTTAGTCACCGGCGCCGACGCCGGGCCGGGGCTCGCAATTGCCCGGCGCCTGATCGGCATGGGCTGCCGGGTGTATGCACTCGCCACCCAGTTCTCCCGCAACCCCTTCCCCCACGACAATTTTATCACCCTCGCTTGCAACCTCGCTGACCCGGAGGCCCTTACCAAGGTCGCCGAGGACATTGTGGCACGCGACGGGCACATAACTTATGTCGTCCACGCCGCGCGGCAACCCGTCGCGCCGCTGCTTGATTCACCTGTCAGCGTTTTGGCCGAGCGCCTGAACGTCGGTTTGCTGGCGCCATTGGCGCTGGCGCGCGTCACGCTCCCCTGGCTGCGCAAAGAGCAGGGCCACTTCCTCGTCCTGTGTTGGAATGGCGACGGTCCCGCGCCCGGCGGCCCCGTTTCCGCGGCCATCGAAGGCGGACTGCATCATTTTGCCGACCAGCTTTTTGAAGAGCTGCGCAGCGACGGTGTCCGCGCCACCACGCTCTATGCCCGCCCTAACGCGGAGACCCCGCCGGAGGCGCTATATTCGCTCGACCCGCAAAGCGCCATCAACCCGGAACTCATCGCGGACACGGTGGAATCGCTGTTCCGTTCGCGCCCGACGAATGTCGTTTCGTCGTTGATGATCCGCCCGGCGGCGGTGGCGGAAACGCCGCGTTTGCTGCGTTCGTCCGAACTCGCCGGTCTGACCACGCGCGACGTGCAATTGCCTCCGCGCCAAAATTTCCCGACGGAGCCGGATTCCATTTCGACGCCCATCCGCGCCCGCCCGGCGGACGCCCCGCCGCCTTCCGCCGAGGATTTCCTCGACGAGGACGACGACGAGGACGATGATTGGGATCCGACGAGCGAGCCGTTGCCATGGGCGCCAAATAGTGACGCGCCCGCCGGTGAATCACAACCGCGCCAACCACAGCCACAAGGTGGCAGCCAGCGCCCGCCCCAGCAGAGGGGTTACGACCCCGATCGCGGCCACGGTGGCGGCCAGGGTCGCGGACGCGGAGGACGCCGGGGCCGGGGTGGCCGCAGTCGCGGCCGCGGAGGCGACCGCTTTGACGACCGTCGCGGCCCGCCGAACCAGAATCAGCCGCCACGCCCGCAAGGGGACAACCAACCCGCGCCGATTCCCGCCCGCGACAACCGGCAGGAATACCCGGACCCCGAGCAGATGGCCGAGGAGCGCTCCTATGCCCGCGACGACAGTTTCCGCACGCCCCATTCCGAATCGGACGAAGACAACGGCGGCGAAGGCCAGGGCGGGCCCGAACCTTCCGGCGAGCGCGAATTCCGCGAAGAGACTTTTGATGATCGCGACGCCGCGCCGGTGCCGGCCGACGACCGCCGTGAATCTTCGCCGCAGCGCGAGTCCGATTCACGTCGCGATGAACCGCGAGAAAATCGGGCACCTTTGCACCAAGGCCAAGGTCGCCCAGCGCAAGATAATCGTCCGCCAGATGGTGGCCACCAACCCCAGGGCCAGCGCCCGCAAGGAGGCCAGCAGTCTCACGGTGGCGGCGGTCAGCAAGGCGGCCACCGCGGCCGGCGCCATCGCGGTTATGGCCGTCGCCCCCCGCCCGGCGGCGGTGGCAGCCGCGACCGGGAATGAATTAGCGGGGAAACCCCCGACACATTTTCGACCGCAAAAAGGCGCAAGACAGCAAAGGTATCGCAACCTTTGGCCGCTTGCGCCTTTTTGTGGGTTAAGCAATTGCCTTAGGCGGCCCGCTTGAACGGCTTGGTGTTCTTGCCGGAACTGCAGCAGGCATCCAGGGATTCGCCCGTCAGCGCCTGGATATTGCAGTAGCCCTCCGCGACCTCGATCAAGGCTTTGTTCGCGGCTTTTTCCTCACCGAGAATCTCCGTCAGGATGGCGGACGCCGCTTTGTTGCCCAGCAGCAAAGCCCATCCGCGCATGGCCCCATACGACGCAATCTCGCAGTGCTCAATTTTCTGGGCAACCAGCACCAGCGCCGCGTTGATGATGGGCAGACCCTTGTTGTCGGTCGCCACTTCCGCGCCTTCGGCCAGCAGACCAATGGTGGCTTCGCATTTGTTCGTGCTGGGTTTTTCGCCGAATAATTTGAATACTTTTTCCAGCTTGGTGACGTGGCGCTCGGTCTCCATCAAGTGCGTCTCGATCAAGCTTCGCAAATGCGAGCACGTGGCCGTTTTAATCATTTTGGGCATGGCGATGACGAGCCGGCGTTCGGAGTCGTAACGGTCGGCCAGTTCATCGAGGAATAAATTTTTTAAGGTTCTCATGGTGATAATTTTTTTAATTTTTGATTTAAGCGTGATTGACTAGCAGCCGCAGGCGTACGACGAGGCTTCTTTGACGGCCTTTTCGATGACGGCCATGGTTTGTCCGGTGCGTTTCTGAATCCGGCCATACAACACGTCACGTTTGCCTTCATTGTATTCGAGGTCGTTGTCGGTCAGGGTCGCCCACTTTTGCTTCAGCTGGCCTTTGGCAACATTCCAGTCGGCCGTAGTTTCAAGTGTATTCATAATTGGGTTCTGCTTTTTTGGTTTTACACCTCACCGCCAGCGTGACGGTAAAAATGTCCGCGTTTCCACGCTCCCCGAGGTTACGCTGATGTCGCATTCACCGCCATGAGGTATAACCCTACCGCTCGGCGCGTGAATCGCTGTAATCGTAATGCAAAAAGTCCACGTCCACATACCCGGCGTCGGCTTTATCATTGAAGCAAAAAATGCCGATGCGGTCGCCGCGGTAATTGCCCCAGGCGAGTTGATACGGTTCGCCGAAATTGGTGAAGGTCCGGCCGTCTTCGCTGTAGGAATACTGGCTGCGGCCATCCGCGCCCCAGGTGGATTTTAG
>CAZCMU010000078.1:0-10980 GCA_964499725.1 uncultured Opitutales bacterium | reverse complement strand
CATCTTCTCGACCAAAAATCGGGAACCGGTTCTCGGCGACAATATCCGTGCCGGCCTCCATTCATATATCGCGGGCATTTTCCGCGACCTCGACTCCCCGGCCCTCGAAATCAATAACGAACTGGAACACGCGCATATTTTGTTTGCCCTTTCGCGCACGCATACCCTGGGCGATATTGTTTCGCAAATTAAACGCGGTTCGTCCTCCTGGTTGAAAACACAAAATAACGCGTATGCGAAATTCCATTGGCAAAATGGATACGGGGCATTTTCCGTGAGCCAATCCAACGTCGAGGATGTACGCGAATACATCCGGAAACAACACATCCATCATAAGAAAGCAACATTTCAGGATGAATTCCGCGCGTTTTTAAAACGGCACAAAATCGAATTTGATGAGCGATATGTTTGGGATTAGGGCGTGGCGCGGGATGATGATTCCTGCGACCCTTCAGGCCGCAAATTTTTAATCGGGAGCGGACCCAGGGTATCGCCGCAAAAGCCGGCTCAACCCTGGGCTTTATTCCTCCGCCCCGTTGGGGCGGGGGGCAGTCTGACACTGCACCCCCGACCAACTATAACCTCAAGCGCGATTCGGCTCAGGACTCTTCTCATATTTCAGCCGCATATATGCAGCATAAACTAATGCAAGGCTAGTAGCCCAAGCCGACTTGTGCTTTCCTACTGCATTTGGATTCAAGTTTTCTGACTCTGTTACGTCGTAGATATGGAAGTGGTTCCTTCCAAAACAACTACGCAATCCCTAGGTCGGTCAAGGAGGCCCGACCCTACCTCAAGCCAACCCCTACTCCTCATCCCCCGCACCTTTGCCCACTTTTTCCAGCGCCAATCGCGGCAACTTGTTCGCCGTGGCGATGACGTAAACCGGTTCCTTGGTGCGGACCCAGACTTGGTGCTCTTTTAAAAAGCGGGCGGGGACGTGCTCGCAGACTTCGGCGATGGTTTTGGCGGGCAGGCGGCGGCCCTTGGGCGAGGCGTTGAAGTCATAAGCGGCTTTGTGGAGGCGTTCCTCGGTGGTGGCGGTGCTGTCGTCCTCGGGAATTTGCACGACCCAGCCGGTGAAGTCCTTGCCGTCGAGGTGGCCGCGGGGGTCGGACACGACCATGACGTACTGTTTTTTGACGGGCGGGGCCTTTTCCTCATCCACCATGGCGGCGAGTTCCTGGTTGATTTCCTCCAGGATGCGCGCGACCTGGCGCACGTCGAGTTCGTGGCGCTGGAGGATGACTTTTACCAAATCGAGGTCTACTTTGGGCATGGCCGGAGGATGACGGAGGAAGGCGGCGGGGGGAAAGAAGAAAATTTTCTTGGGCAGGGACTAAGGGACAAAGGGACAGAGGGACAGAGGTTTCGAGCCAAGACAAGAAATTCATCCACGAATAGACCCGAAAGGCCTTATTACACTGCATGGAGCAATCGGATGGGCCGTCGCCAGCGACACCCTTACGCCAGGCGGGTCAGGGATGCCCCGCCCTACCTTTAATTTTCTACAAACTCCGCACGACGGCTTTGGCGATGCCCTGGATGATGAGGTCCGCGACGGGGTGCAGGTTGGGATAATTCGCGTTTTCGGCTTTTAAAAACGGCAGGCGGCCGGGTTTTTGGACGAAGCGCTTGAGGGTCGTCTCGCCATCAATGAGGGCGGCGACGATGTCGCCGTCTTTGGCGGGGGAACGCTCGAAGATGACGATGTCGCCGTCGTTGATGGCGGCGTCAATCATGCTGTCACCGCGGACTTTGAGGGCGAAGTTCTGGCGGGCGCGGCGGATGCCGGCGGTGTGCACGTCAATTTGCAGGCGGCCGATTTCGCCACCGGGCTCGACGCCGTCGGGATAACCGGCGGCGATGTTGCCGTACACGGGAATGTCCACGACGTCGAAGGCGTTATCGGGCGGTGTGCTGTCGGGGTCGTGCGTGACGCGGAAAGAGCGGGCCTGGCCGAGGACGCGGGAGATGGCACCTTTGTGTTCGAGGGCGCGCAGGTGGCCCATGACGGCGTTGGTGCTGGCGAATTTGAAATGGGTCTGGATGTCGCGGATGCTGGGCCAGTAGCCCTGCTCGCGCTGGTGCAACTGAATGAAGCCTAAAATTTCCTGCTGGCGGAGAGTTAAGTCTTTCATGGTGAAGCGGGTGGCGTGCTCATTCGTATAGGGTACGGGCGTTCACGTCAAGCGGGTATTTTAAGGGGTAGAGAATAGCGAAGTTGGCCCACCGGCAAAAGGAGAGCGGGAGCGGTTAAGTCCGCTCCCGCTCGGTGACGGTGATGGATTGCTCCATCATCGCTGGCCGTCCGAGGCTGCCACCCAAGCGGCCAAAGGGTGCGCTATACCGGCGGCGGCGTGCCGCGGCGGGTGAGCAGAGAGATGATGAACAGCACCAAGAAGATCAGGAAGAGGACCTTCGCGATGACTGCGGCGATTCCCGAAATGCCCCAAAAGCCCAAGGCACCGGCAAGAATGGCGATTAACAAAAATGCGAGGGTGTAGCGTAACATGGCAGGAGGAGGTTGAGGGTGAATTGATGTAATTCGTTATGAGGACAACCTATCCCGTCCCGGCGCGACTTGCCAGCCGATGGGTGGATTTTTACGGATGATTTACTTAATCATCGAAACGTTAGAATGTAACTCTTTGCCACGCAATACCCGGCGTGGCGCCGGGCCGGCTACAAACTCACCCACAAGCGTAGAAACAACGTCGGGATGCCGCCTTGGGGCACCGTGGCCTGCATGATAGAGTAATTACCTTGATCGGAGACTTGAGCGCCTTGCATGCCGGTATCGGTCCAGGTGGCGAGGTCAGTGGATTCTTGGATGCTGTACGTAACGCCGGAGAGATTTTTTGACAAACGGTAGGTGAACACGAGGTTGCCCTGGCCGTCGGGCGCGACACCGACCACGCTCGAGGGCTGCGGCACGGTGGGATCGAGGCCAAAGAAATACTTGAGCAAATTCGGAAGACTGTCGTTGCCGGGTGTCGCAATGGCGGCGATGATTTGCGCGTTGTTCTGGCCGGGGAAATGGGCGGCGATCCATTGCGCAAAAGTTTGCACGGGCTGCGCGTTGATGGCGGCGGTCGCGGCGCTCGCGCCACCGGGGTTCGCCGCAGAAACGGTGTAGTAATAAGTCTGGCCGTTGGTGACGGCGGCGTCGGTGAACGTCGCCTGACCGCCACTGCCGGCGACCGGCCCGCTGGCGTTCGATGCAATGGTGGTGAAAGGGCCGCCGCTGCTCATTGCGCGTTTGATGATGTAGCTTGTCGCGCCGGGCACGGGGGCCCAAGTCAATTGCACCTGGGTGTCGCCAGGGGTGACCGCGATGGAGCCCGGCGCAGGCGGCACGTAGCCCGCCAATTCCAGGCGGATATAGTCATAGAGCACACTGTTCGAAAAATAACCGCCCTTGCGCATGTTCAAATCAATCTCGTTCTGGCCGGCGTGCAGGGTGCTGCCGGAAAAATTCAGCCGGTAGTCGCAAAAAACACCTTGCGAGCCCATGCGGATCATGGCGTCGTCCCCCGCGCCGCTGGAGGAGAACGCGGGGGAAAATCCGGTGGCGGGGTTGGTGACGTTGTTGCCGTTGACGGTGACGATGACCGGGCCGGAATAATCCGCCGCGATGGCAAAATAGATGGACGCCGCCGCGCCGGGCGCGGGAGCCGAGGGCAAATCGAAAAATATTTTCTGCGTCGTGCCGTCGAGATTGCCGGTGGTGGCGTTGAATACGGTGGGCTGCGCGTAATTCCAAGCGGACGCCCACTGGCTGGCGCCAACGTTATAGACCAGGCCGCCGGGAAAATCCGTGGCGTAATCCTGGAAGGGCGCCCAATTGACGGCGGGGTTGGCCGCCGTGCCGGGGTCGCCATGCCAGTAATCGTTGCCATGGCGAAATTCCGTGGTGTCGCGGTCGGGCACGCCGATTTCAAAAACCGTCGCGCCGACGCGCGCGGGCGTCCAAGTGACGCTGCCGAGGTTGGTGGCGCCGCCGGCGGGGACCGTGACGGTGAACGGCGAGGCGGGCGTGTTCACGCTTACGGGCAGGGCATTGCCTGTTGGCGTGGTGGAAGCGAAGAGGCCGATGGCGCCCGGGCCAAAGGCATAGAGAATATAATTCGACCCGGCGATGACGTGCGGGATGGTGAAGTTGCCGTTGGCGTCGGTCTTGACCCAGTATTGGTAGCCCTTGGCGAAAAATTGGAAATCGGCATTATTGGTCGTGGACGAGGGCGTTTGCACCAGGCCCACCCACAGGCCCGCGGCGGAGGCGTTGGGGTTGCCGCTGTCGTTGATGACGATTTTGCCCGTGACTGTGCCGCGACCGCTGGCCTGGACATAGGCGGTGTTCTGAAACCAAGTGTAGGGCCATGCGGACTGCTCGGCAGCGGCTTGGGCCTGGGCATCGGCAAAGAGGACCGCCTGCGGATTGGCGGTGCCGGCGGGCACTTGATTGAAATAAATAAAATACGGGCCGTAAACTTTCTGCCAGGTTTCGCCCGCCGCGAAAGTGCGGTCGCCATGGAAGCCATAGTGGCCGCCATTGAAGGGGTTGTTGATCATTTCAATCTGGCAGAGGATTTCGCGATGCATCGGGCCACAGTCGTAATATTCATGGCTCGGGGCGGTCATCCAGATGCCGATGTTGTGCGCGGTGCTGGTCCAGCCCCAGACATTGAGGCTGCCGAGCTGGCCGGAATAATCGTATTTGCATTCGAAGGCACCGACGTTGTTTCCGGTGGTCATGCGACCGACCTCCTTGGGCGCGTTGTTGATGCCGAAGGTGGCGGCATTCCAGTCGGCCACGCGATTCATGAGAACGTTGCGCCCGGTATCCTCGCTAAGCCATTGGAAAATATCCGCGCCAAATTTGCACGCCATGCTGAAGGGGTTGCCCAAACCAGCCGGGGCGGCGGCGGTGCGCGTGGCGATTTGGGTGACGTAGAGGCCCGGGGAGCCTTTCTTCATCGAAAAATGGAAATCCACATCGGCGGCGTCAGCGCCCGCGGCATTGTTCGCGTAGAGGTCGAGCAGGCTGATTTCCGCATAGGCGCCGCTGTTGGCGGCGGGATTGGTTACAACAGTGTAAATGCAATTGGTGCCGGTTTGTTCGGAGCCGGTCTGGTTGCCGCCCTGCCAGTAAAAGGCACTCGTGGAACCGGTGCCGCCGTCGGTGACTTGCACACCGTTGTAGGTGAGCTGCAAAATCTGGGCCGTGGATTTGTTAATCAGCGCCACAACCAACCCGTTGGCCATCGTCACGGTGCCATTGCCATTGTCCACGAGAGTAACATTTGCGCCGGTGCCCGTGCCCCCGCCGGGAAGGTTGGCGCGGGCGCGTCCCGCCAACGCAGCCAACATCAGCAAGCCGCCGCCCAGCCGGAGCACCGTGGACGGGATGGGGGCAAATCGTCGAAAAACAAACATAACGGAACCGCCGGTGAGCGTGGCGGCGGCAAACTGGGCCAAGCGTGTTCTTGGAGTCTAGCCAAAACCGCCGGGGAGTCAATCCGGGGAGCCTTAAGCTCATGAAGGCAGCGATGTGGTGAGGCTGGCCGAGAGACCTCGGGCGGGTCGGCAAAAATGGCGTTTGCGGGCTTTTCAAGTGCCCCGGCCATTGTTATCTTGGTCGCTTATGAAGAACCGTCATCTGCTGGTCGTCGAGGACGACGCGAACATCCGCCGCGGGGTTGTGGATATCCTGGAAAGTGAGGGCTACGAAGTGTCCCAGGCGCAACACGGCGCGGAGGGGTTGAAAATGTTCAAACAGAACAAGTACGACCTGGTGCTGCTGGACTTGATGATGCCGGAAATGAGCGGCTACGACGTGTGCCGGGAAATCCGCAAGCGCGACGCGCTGGTGCCGGTGTTGATTTTAACCGCGAAGAGCCAGGAAATTGACAAGGTGGTGGGGCTCGAGCTGGGCGCGGACGACTACATCACCAAGCCCTTTGGCGTGAAGGAACTGCTGGCGCGGGTCGCGGCGGCGCTGCGGCGCGCGCACGCGGGCGGCGAGGGCGCGCCGGAACCGCTGCCGGAGGAATTTAAATTCGGCCGCGCGACCATCCACACCAAAAAGTTTGAGGCCCTGCGCAACGGAGAAACTTTCACGCTGACCCCGCGCGAGTTGAAACTCATCGAGCTTTTCCTGGGCAAGCCGAATGAAGCGCTGTCGCGCCAATACCTGCTGGACCAGGCGTGGGGCATTGACTATCTGGGCACGACGCGAACGCTCGACCAGCACATCGCACAATTGCGCAAGAAAATCGAACCCGACGATGAAAAGGAGCCGGCGATTGCGACCGTCCACGGCGTGGGGTATATGTATAAAAAGGGGTAGGCGGGGAAGAGACAGCGGAATCAGCTGCGCAGGCGTCAAGGCTTGAATTGAGTGTTGAGCGTTGGGCGTTGAAGGTTGAATGTTGCCTTTGTGTCAACCTATTGGACCAGCCCGCATGGCCGGGCGCTGCCGGCGCCCGGAGCGCGCACGCTCATCATGGGCGTGCTCAACGTCACACCGGATTCTTTTTCCGACGGCGGGGAACTGCCGACGCCGCAGGCGGTGGTGGACCGCGCGGGAAAAATGTTGGCGGAAGGCGCGGACGTGTTGGATCTCGGCGGGGAATCCACCCGGCCCGACGCCAAGCCGGTGGACATGGAAATCGAACTCATGCGCGTGCTGCCGGCGCTGGAGGCGGTGCGCCAGGCATTTCCGGCTGCGCCGATTTCCATTGATACCTACAAGCCGGAAGTCGCCGAGGCGGCGGTGCAAGCCGGCGCGGATATGGTGAACGACATCTGGGGCTGCACTTATGGCCTGACCGCGGAAGAACGCCTGCACTGGAAACCGGCGAGCCTGCGGCCGTCGCCGATGGCGCAAACCGTGGCGAAGCTGAAATGCCCGATTATTTTGATGCATAACCGACCTGACAAAAATTACGAGGATTTTTGGGCCGACGTGGTGCGCGACCTGAGCCTGAGCCTGATGCTGGCGCAGTGGGCGGGCGTGGCGCGGGGACAAATCTGGCTCGACCCGGGCTTTGGCTTCGCGAAAAGCCCCGCGCAAAACTTGGAGGTGCTGAAAAATTTGTCGCGCATCGTGGAGCTGCAGTTTCCGGTGCTGCTGGGCACGTCGCGCAAATCCACCATTGGCAAAGTCCTCGACAACGCGCCCGTGGACGAACGACTCGACGGCACGGCGGCAACGGTGGTGTGGGGCATCCAGCAAGGCACGGCGATGGTGCGTCTGCACGACATTGCGCCGATGAAGCAATTTATAAAAATGGCGGATGCGATAAAGGCGGGGGCGAATGCTGAATTCTGATTGCTGAATGCTGAACATTTCGAGTCTCGACGCTTTTTCGGACCTGCATTGATTCTACTGGTGAGAGAGTCCTTAATTCAGAATTCAGCACTCAGCATTTAGAATTTTTCATCCTTCATCTTTCATCCCTCATCCTTTATCTTCCATCTCCCATGCCCGATTCCCTCATCCTCCAGCAGCTGCGTTTTTTTGCGCACCACGGCATGCTGCCCGCCGAGCAGGCACACGGCCAGTTTTTCGAGGTGAGCGTCCGGCTCGAGCTGCCGCTGGCGGCGGCGGCGCAGGCGGATGACTTGAACCTGACGGTGGATTATCAGGATGTTTACAATGTCGTGGCCGCGGTGCTGGACGGCCCGCGGCACAAACTCGTCGAGACGCTGGCGGAACTGGTCGCGGCGGAATTGTTAAAAGCGTTTTCGCGGGTCGAGGCGGTCGAAGTGGAAATCATGAAGCCCGCGCCGCCGGTGGCGTTTTCGTCGGGCGGCCTGGGCGTGAAGATTCACCGGGAGCGAAAGTAAAACGATGCCGCAGCCATTGCGTCAGGCCTTCATCGGCGTCGGGGCCAATCTCGGCGACCGCTGGGCCACGATTAAAAATGCCCTCGATGAACTGGCCAAGACACCGGGCATCACCGCGCTGGAACGCTCGGCGGTGTTCGAAACCGCGCCGGTGGGCATCACCGACCAGCCGGTGTTTTTGAACCTCGTCATCGGCGTGGAGACGACGCTGACGCCGGAGGAATTGCTGGCAGTGCTGCTGGCGCGTGAACGGGCGGCGGGGCGCGACCGCACGCAGGAAACGCGCTGGGGCCCGCGCACGCTTGATTTGGATTTGTTGCTCTTTGAATATGAGGAGCGGACCGGACCGGGGTTGATCCTCCCCCACCCGCGCCTGTGGGAACGTTCGTTTGTGCTCGTGCCGTTGAAGGATTTGCTGGGGCGCAGCAAGCGGTTTGACCAGCCGTGCTGGACCCCCACGCTCAATCGCATCAACCGGCTGAATATTTTGCGCAATGGATTGACGCCGTGGACGCCGGGGGTGTGAACCGGTAAAGGCTCCTCCGCCCCTTCAGGGCGGAAATATTTTAATATCACAGTTACCCTGGGTAGCTTCGTCTGCGCCGAAGCAACCCAGGGCTGATTTCCTTCGCCCCTTTAGGGCGAAAGCCACGGAACTTTAACCCCGTTAGTCTTGTAAGTATTAAGCGCGTCCGGTAGATTAACCGCTCGCCGAGAATGAACCAGCCGAAGTTAACCTCCCAGGGATTTTTCTCCAGCATCCGCCTGGGCCTGTTTGCGCTGTCTCCGCTCTTCGCTGGGTGCGCGTCGTACACCAACCAGACGCAGGATTTGCGCGCGGTGTGGCGGGCGGGAGACTATCCGGCCGCGGCGCAAATCGCCAAGGCGGGGTCCGCCAATAGCTCGTCCACGGACGCCGTGTTGTGGGACTTGGAAGCCGGGGCGGCGGCGCGCGCCGCGGGCGACACGGCGGGGAGCCTGGCGGCTTTCCAGCGCGCCGACACCCTGTTCGATTACTGGGACACGCAGCCGGAGATTTCCATTTCGCGCGAGTCGGCGTCGCTACTCGTCAACCCCACGGTGCTGCCCTATCGCGGCACGGACTACGACCGCATCATGGA
This sequence comes from uncultured Opitutales bacterium, assembly GCA_964499725.1. Taxonomy (GTDB): domain Bacteria; phylum Verrucomicrobiota; class Verrucomicrobiia; order Opitutales; family JABDGR01; genus JABDGR01. The sequence continues at coordinate 2,005 of CAZCMU010000078.1, read as the reverse complement.
GAGCACTTATCAGGCGTTGAATTATCTCCAACTCGGAAAATTTGCCGAAGCGCGGGTGGAGCTGACCCGTGCGCTGGAGCGCCAGCGCACGGCGTTGCGCAACAACGCGGACCGGCTGGCCAAGGCGCAAGCGGCGACGGCGCAGTCCACCAATGACGGCGGCTACAACGCGCAACGCGCGCAACAAGACCCCCATTTTCAACAACAAATGAGCCAAGTGTATGGCCCGCTGTCGGCGCTGCCGGCCTATACCAATTATGTCAACCCGTTCACCACTTACCTGCAAGGCTTGTGCCTGCTGGCGAATCCGCAGTCTGCTGCCGACCTGGAAAGCGCGCGGGTGGATTTTGAGCGCGTGCGCGCAATGGTCGGCGCGAACCCGGCCCTGGACGCTGATGCCGATCTGGCGACACAGATGGCCAATGGCGGCACACTGCCCGCAACGACGTGGGTGGTGTTTGAGACGGGCACCGCGCCCGACCGGCAGGAAGCGCGCATTGATATCCCGCTTTTTGTTGTCTCGCGCGATGTGCCCTATGTAGGTGTGGCGTTTCCCAAGCTGATCTTTAATGGCTTGTATGACAACGGCTTGGTGGTGCAGGCGACCGGTGGCATGCCAGTGCGCACGACGCTGGTGAGCAACATGGATGCGGTCATCGGATTGGATTTTCGGAACGAATTGCCGGATATTGTTGTCAAAACGCTCATCTCCGCCGGGGCCAAGGCCGCGGCGGTCTATGGAGTCGAAGCGGCCACGAATAAAAACGATGACCTTCTCAAATCTCTCGTCCGTATTGCCGGCACGGTTTACGAAGCCGGCACCAACCGGGCTGACACGCGCACCTGGGTCACGCTGCCCAAGCAATTCCAAGTCTGCCGGGTACCCACCCCCGCCGACCACAAGCTCTACCTCGGACGCGCGGGCACACAGGAATCGGTCATGGTTGACCTTCCCAACGGCCCCGTTAACCTGGTTTATGTCAAAAGTTCGTCTCTCGGCAGCCGCCTCGCCATCTCCGCTTTTCCTCTCCGCTAAATCCATGAAGATTAATTCGACCTTGTTGCGCGCGGCGCTGGCCGCGACCCTGACCCTGGCGGTGGCCGGCTGCGCCAGCGTCAACACCATCATGCCCGCCGAGCAGCGGACGACGCCCAACCGCATCGCGGACAAACGCATCATCACCGATTATAATGTGACGCGCATCGCGTATGTGACGGACATCACCGAGAGCACGGTCGCGGGCAACTTGAAACACGTGCAGGTGATGATGCAGAACCTGACCGCCGCCGGCAAGAATGTGGACTACCGTTTTCGCTGGTATGACGCCTCGGGCATGGTCATCGGCGACCCGGTGCAGCACACGGCTTTCCTCGAAGGCGGACAAATCACCCCGATTGGCGAAACGGCGCTGTCGCCCAACGCCGTCACCTGGCAGCTCGACCTCGCGGAGAGCGTGGGCCGCACGCCGGGGAATCTCTAAAAAAATCGCCCATTCATCATCCATAATTTCCATGAAAAAGAAACTTATCCTCGTTCCTTCACTCCTGAGCGCCGTAATGCTCGCCGGTTGCGGCACGCCGCCGACCGCCGCGCAGTACATTGACCCGAACGGCCAGCGCGCCATCGTGGACGTGGGCAAAATTGACTTCCAGGATTTTAACAGCGCGGCCAGCGACCTCGTGCAATCCATGTTGAACAGCAACGTCATCCAGCAAAAGCGCGCACCGCAGCCGGCGCTGCTCGCCATCTCGCGCATCACCAATGAGACGGACCAGCAATTCGACACCGACCAGTTGATCGGCAACATGCGCACGATGCTGCTCAAGACCGGCAAAATCCAGACGCTGTCCACGGTGGGCCTCGGCGAAGTGCAGGACCCGCTGGCGCAGCAAGAAGCGGCCAAGAGCGCCTTTGCGAATAACCAGGGCCAGCCCAATCCCATTCCGGATTACACGCTGACCGGTAAAATTCTGATGCAAAAAACGCAGGCCGGCAGCGTGAACC
>CAZCMU010000077.1:0-11048 GCA_964499725.1 uncultured Opitutales bacterium | reverse complement strand
CGATGCCCTGCGGCGTGGCCTGGTTGACGAAGAACGAGCGGGCGTCGGGCAGCACATCGGCGTCAAAACTGACAACCTTGATGCCCTTGGCCTCGGCCTTGCGCAGCGGGGTGGACAGGCTGTCCTTGTCTTCGGCCGCGACGGCGATGACATCCACGCCGGAATTAATCCAGTTTTCCACAGTTTCGTTTTGCTTGGAGGCGTCATCATTGGTCGGGCCGTCAAATATCAGCGTGTCGCCCAATTCGTCGGCGGCTTTTTGCGCGCCCTTGGCCACGGAGACGAAATACGGGTTGCCTTTGGCCTTGGGCAGCAGGCCGATGGTCAGCTTTTTCGCGCCGCTGGCGGCGGGTGCGGCGCTGGGCGTAGAGGCCGTGGAGCCGGTGTCACTTTTGCCGCAGCCCGAAAGAAAGAGGCCGGCGGTGAGGAGCAGAACAAGAATCCGTTTCATGTCGAGGGGGTGGGTTGGGGGGTGGAAGGGACAGTTTGAGCACGCGCCGGGCGTTTAGACAAGATTTTTGGTATGATGCTCGCCGTCAGGGCCAGGATGAGCAGCACGCCCGTCAACATGTCGGCCATTTCGGTCGGGCCGTGGGCCAGGCTGATGCCATTCTTTAAAATCGCCACCGCCGCCACGCCCAGCAGCGTGCCATGAACGCTGCCGCTGCCGCCAAAAATGCTCGTGCCGCCCAGCACCACCGCCGTGATGGCAAACAGTTCGTACCCCGTGCCGGAGTCGGCCTTCGCCTCGCCCAGCCGCGCGGTATAGATAATCCCGGCCAGGGCCGACACCACGCCCGCCAGCACATAGACCATCGCCAGCCGGCGCTCGACGGGCAGCCCCGCGTAGCGCGCGCCTTCCGGCGCATAGCCAATCGCACGGAATGAGCGCCCGAATGTCGTCCGGTGCACCAGCAGCCACACGCCGATGGCCACGATGACAAAAACCGGCAACTGCGCGGGCATCCCCAGCCAGCGCTCCTGGCCCAAAAAATTAAAGGAGGCTGGGAAACCGGTGAACGTGTCCGCGCCATGTGTGATTGCCTCCGCCAGTCCGCGAAAGAGCGAATACGTGCCGAGCGTGACAATTAGCGGCGGCAGGCGCAGCCAGGTGATGAGGAAGGCGTTCAACCCGCCCGCGCTCGCGCCCACCAGCAGCGCGCCGGCAATCGCCAGCGGAATTGGCAGGTGTCCGTCGCGCCAGAGTTTGCCAAACACAATCGCCGAGACTCCCAGCACCGAACCCACGGACAGGTCAATCCCGCCCGTCAAAATAATCGGCGTCATCACCAGCGCCAGCAGGCCGATCTCGCACGAATGGCGCAAAATATCGAACTGCGCGTCCAGCGTCCCAAAGCCCACCGTATGGCCGCTGTAGTTTTTCGACGTGCCGACAAAATAGAAGAAAATCCATTCCGCCACCACCACCACAAACAGAATAAATTCATGGCTGAGGAGCAGGGATTTCCACCCGCGGGATTTGGAAGAAAGGGGCATGGCGTTAATTTTTATTTTTCCGGCTGCGCAGGCCGTCCGCCACCACCGCGAGCAGGATGATGCCGCCCTGGATGGCTTTTTCCCAATACGCGCTGACGTTGAAATAGGTGAGCGCCGGGCTGATGCACGACAGCAGCAGCAGCCCCGCAAACACGCCCCACAAATTCCCGCGCCCGCCGGAAATGGATACGCCGCCGACGACCACCGCCGCAATTACCAGCAGTTCGAGACCCACACCCGCATTGGGGTCCACGAGCGGTGATTGCACCGCGGCCATCATCGCCGCGAGGCCCGTCAGCGCGCCGATGAACACGAAATTCAAAAACGTCACGAGGCGGGGATTGATGCCCGCGAGCCGCGCGGCTTCCGCATCCGTGCCCACGGCGTAAATAAACCGCCCGGCGGCCAGGTAGCGCATGGCGAGCGCAACTGCGACCAGCACGACGAGCGCAATGATAATCATCGTCCATTGCCCGTTCACCTGGCTCAGGCCGAACCATTGGGCCGCGCCGATGTTGATCAATTCACCCTGCCGCTTCCAGCGCAACGCTTCGCGAAACGATACCATTGTCGCCAGCGTCACCACAATGGACGGCAAGCCCAGGCCCGCGATGAGCGCGCCATTGAGCGTGCCCATCAGCGCTCCCGCCAAAATCGCCGCCGGCAGCGCGACCGCCACCGGCTGGCCATGCGCAAGCAACAACGACCCGCATGCGCCGCTCACCGCAAATTGCGAACCAACGGAAATGTCAATCTGCCGCCCGATAATAATTAGTGCCATGCCGCACGCGACAACCAGCTTCGGCGCGGTGGCCGTCAGCAGTGACAACAACGGCTGCCCCTGATAAAACGCCGGCGCAAAAACCGCCAACGCAATCAGGAGAATCCCCAGCGCCCCGGCCACGGAAAGCTCGCGGAAGTAGCGTTTCACGCCGCGCCTCCTTCTGTAGATGGGATTAGTAAGCCTTGGCGCTGATAGATTACTCGTGGGGCTGTTGCTGGGGATTCTTGTGCGATTGGCATTTGCAAGCCGGAGGCTTGCCAGCCATTAGCCGGGGGTCGGAGCGCAGCGCAGACCCCCGGAATCTGGATACAAAAAATTCGCACCCTGAAGGGGTGCCAGATTCCCGCGCCATGTTCAAGGATGCTCACAACAAGTGTTGAGGATCAAATTTTACGCCGTTTTTGTCCAAAAGGCGTTTGAACTCATCCATAAAGCTGAGCTTTTTATGATGTTCTTCCTGATGACTAATATATTCTCTAACGGCGGCCAAATGGCTGCTGCTCACGGTAAAGGCCGCATAGCCTTCCTGCCAGGCAAACGTCGGATCAAATTTTTCCATCACCCATCGAGAGGATGCTTTTTTCAATTCGCGCATGACATCGGCCAGGCAATGGGTTGCCCGAAGGCTGGTCAAAATATGGACATGATCCTCAATTCCACCAATTATCTGGGGGGATGCATCAAGGCCTTTCAGCGTGCCGCCGAGATATTCGTGCAGTTTCGCGCGCCAGGCAGCCTTGATTTGCGGGCGGCGTTCTTTCGTGCTGAACACGACATGGTAATGCAGGCTGAGAAAGGTGGAGCCCATTTTACCTTTCGCGGTTTGGTGGCACCCCTTCAGGGTGCGTTGTTTTGCCGTATGTTTCCGGGGGTGTCGCTACGCTTAACCCCCGGCTATTGGCTGGCACCCCTGCGGGGTGCGAGGCGAAAGAATCCGCAATGCGTATACAACGAGACAAGAGACTTCTGGGTAAGCCAAAGATTTGCCGGAAATATGTCGGGAGTTGAAGTGAAACGCAAATAATGGAAATAGAGGGGTGTAATTCACCGTCTAGGCAAGCCGGAGCCTTGCCAGCGATTAGCCGGGGGGCAAAACGAAGTGGAGGCCCCCGGAACCAGAATGAAGAAAAAGTTGCACTCTGAAGGGGTGCCAGAAAGCCCTGGCCGAAAGCCGGGCAACAGTTTACATGTCGTGAAATATTCACGCCGCGCCTCCTTTTTGCCCCAGCGCCGCGGCCATCACGGCGTGCGCATCGGATTTCCCGGGAAGGATCGCCGCCAGCGTGCCGCCGCGCATCACGCCAATGCGGTCGCTCATCCCGAGCACCTCAGGCAAATCGCTCGAAATCATGATCACCGCCATGCCTTCCTTGGCCAGCCGCCGGATGATTTTGTGGATTTCACTTTTTGCGCCCACGTCCACGCCCTGCGTCGGCTCGTCCAAAATCAGCAGCTTCGGCTTCGTCGCCAGCCAGCGCGCCAACGAAACCTTTTGCTGGTTGCCACCGGAGAGCGACCCGCCCGGCGCTTCGGGTCCATAGGCTTTGATCGCCAGGTCGCGGATATAATCCAGTGCCAGTTGCCGCTCCGCGCCAAAACGCAGCCACGTGCCCGGGAAAATCCTTGGGTGAATCGCCATCGTCATGTTTTGGGCGATGGGCATTTCCAAAATCACGCCATGCCGCCGCCGATCCTCCGGCACATAGGCGATACCGTGCGCCATGGCCGCTTGCGGCGAGGCCACGGTGATTTTCTTTCCGTTGAGCCAAATCTCCCCACTATCTGCCGGAGTCAGCCCAAACAACACACGCCCTAATTCCGTGCGCCCGGCACCGACCAAGCCCGCCAGCCCCAGCACCTCGCCCGCGCGCACTTGCATCGTCACGCTGCGAACCACGGAATTGCTGCATGCGACATTCTTTAACTCCAGCACCACGTCGCCCGGCGCGGATTCACTCGCCGGATAAATTTGCGACACTTCGCGCCCGACCATCATCCGGATAAGTTCCGTTTCGTTGATGGAATCCACCGGATTGGTGCCCACGCTCTCGCCGTCGCGCAACACCGTCACGCGGTCGGCCAGTGCAAAAATTTCCTCGAGCCGGTGCGAAATATAGACCACGCCGACACCTGCCTTGCGCAAATCGCGCACCACGGCATACAACAAGTGCTGCTCCTTTTGCGTCAGCGAGGCCGTCGGCTCATCCATGATGACAATGCGTGCGCCTGAACCCAGCGCACACGCGATTTCCACCAACTGCTGTTCAGGCATGGAGAGCGTCCGTACCTCGCTGGTCGGCGAAATATTTGCGCCAATGCGTTGCAAAAGTTCCGCAGCGCGTTTCTGCCGCGCAACCCAGCCCACCCGGCGCAACGGTTTCGCCTTCTCCAGCCGCAGCCCGATGTTCTCCGCCACCGTCAAATCGGGAAACAACGCCGGTTGCTGGTAAATGCATGCGATGCCCAGCCCATGCGCGAGCGCGGGACTCAATCGCTCGACCACCTGGCCGTTGATGGCAATCGTGCCGCCATCCGGCTGGTGTGCGCCGGTGACGACCTTGATGAGCGTGGATTTCCCCGCGCCGTTTTCCCCCAGCAGCGCATGGACTTCTCCCGCCTTGAGGTCAAAGTCCACCCCGCGCAACGCCCGCACGCCGGCAAAGGACTTGGCGATGTGCCGGAGGGCGAGCAGGGGTGCGGCGTCGGCGGGCATGGTCGGGCGAAGCGGGTGACTCCACCGGAAAAATTGTCTGCTGGCAATCCTTTAGCCATCAATAAATTTACGCTCTTCAGGAAATAAGTGGATCCGATTTCAACTTGCGAAAGGGCGTTTGTTATATTTATTAGGCATTACTTTGCATCGGCAGCCTTATTCCGTGAAAACGCCATTTTTGACATTTCCCCGTTTTGTCTTTGCCATGCTACTCGGGTGGGTTTTGGCGGCAGGCGTTAGTTTTGCTGATGATTCAGTTCCGTCGTCTGCGACAGGATATAACACCAGCGGGATGGCCAAAAACAGTAAAGGCGACTACGTAGGTGCCATTGCTGATTTTGACCATGCTATCCAGTTAAATCCCAAATTTGCCGAGGCCTATAACAACCGTGGCTTGGCCAAATATTACAAAGGTGATAGTCAAGGTTCGCTCGCCGATTTCAACAAAGCAATCGAATTGAATCCAAATCTATCCATTACATACTCCAATCGTGGCTTGCTCGAAATTTCCACCGAAAATTATAATGAGGCGGTAGTGGATTGCACTGTGGCAGTAAATCTCGATCCCAAGAATAGCCAAGCGTATTCTAATCGTGGGCTCGCCAACGAGAAGAAAGGTAATTTCGACGGTGCCATCGCCGATTGCACCAAAGCTATCAGATTAAATTCCGATCTTGCGGAGGCATTTAACAATCGTGGATTCGCTAAAGAGAAAAAAGGCGATTTGGATGGAGCCGTGGATGACTTTTCTAAAACGATTGAGCTAAATCCTCGTCTGACCCAAGCCTATGTCAATCGTAGTTCAATCAGATTGGAAAAAGACGACAATGACGGAGTCATTGCTGATTGTTCCAAGGCCGTTGAGCTAGACCCGAATTCATTCGTGGCTTATAACAATCGTGGAGTTGCTGAAGACAATAAGGGTGAACACGACTTTGCTATTGCAGATTATTCAAAAGCCATTCGTTTGATGCCGAAAGTTGAATATCTTTATGTAAACAGAAGCACCGCAAGGAAGGCCCAGGGTGATCTTGATGGCGCGATTGCCGATGCCACTGAAGCCATCCAATTGAACCCCAAGAATCTGGTAACCTACGATTTTCGTGCAAAAATTCGTGACGCCAAAGGAGATTATGCCGGAGCCATCTCCGACTTCGATCAAGTCCTTGCAATTGATCCCACCCGGACTGCCGTTTACAGCAATCGTGGATTGGCGAAATACCACCAGAAGGACAACGATGGCGCGATTGCAGATTATTCAAAAGCGATTGAGTTGAACCCAAATCTGTCGGCTGCGTACTCAAACCGCGGCGTCGCCCGGAGCGAAAAAGGCGACTTTGCGGGTGGAATTGACGATTGCTCGCAGGCCATCAAACTGACCCCGACGAGTTCCGTCGCCTACAATGATCGCGGAAACATTAAATTGGCGGCAAAAGATTATGCTGGCACAATCGCAGATTGTTCGCGGGCGATTGAGTTGAATCCAAAGAATGCCCAGGCTTATTCCAACCGTGGATTGGCAAAATATGACACAGGCGATATTGATGCTGCAATTCCGGACTATGCCAAGGCGATTGAACTTGGGCCGGATCTGGAATCACCAATTTTCAATCTGGCCAAAGCCATGTATGACAAAGGTAATTACGATGAAGCCATCGCCGATTTTACCAAGGCACTCAAACTTGATCCCGGAGATGTGGACGCTTATTGCACTCGAAGTTATGCTTTTTACTACAAACATAATTATGATGAAGCCATTAGTGACTGCACAAAAGCCATAGCGTTGCAACCCACCTACGCGTCGGCTTATGTGGGGCGTAGTTTGGCAGAGAATTCCAAAGGTGAATACGACAAGTCAGTGAGCGATGTCGCGCAGGCGCTAAAATTAGATCCTAAGGATCCCCAGGCATTCAACAATTTAGGCATAGCCTTGTATCATGAAGGAGATAATGAACATGCCATTGCGGCTTACACCAAGGCTATCGAACTCAAGGCTAACGACCCGCTTTTTTATGAGAACCGGGCTATGGCAGAAGAGAAAATAGGCAATTCGACAGCGGCTGAGGTTGACCGGCAGAAGACCGCCGACCTGCGGAAGTAAGTCGGCAGTAAAATTTTAAACTGCTTCTTATCCGTTCGACGCGGCGTCGGCTGGCATGGTCGGGCGAAGCGGGTGACTCCACCGGAAAAATTGCCCGGTGGCAATCCTGCGTTACGACTTGGGACTTACTTCTTATCCGTCCGAAATGGCGCAGCGGGCAGGCCGGCGCCGTTATAGAAATTCACGCCGACCGGATACTTGTCCCAGGCGTAGCGCACCGCCGTGGGCGCGGGCACGTCGGGGCTCGACACCACCACCATGTCTTTGTCAATCACCGCCTGGGCCTTCACAAAATTTCCGTCGGCGCCCGCAATGGTGAACCAGGTCAAATCGCCCCCTTTGGCCACCAGCCCGCCGGTCGTATGCGTGAAGTGCAGGACAATTTTCCCATCCTTTACTTCCATGGACTGGTACGTCGGCCCGTAGGACTCAATTTTCCATCCATAGTCATTCGCCAGCGCAATGCGCATCAGCCGGTAGCCCACGTTCTGCTTGTCCTTGGGGTGGACGTTTGTCGCGTCGGCGATGTCAATGCTGCACGCCATGCCGGTGTGTGGCAGATCGAACACCGTCGCCTGCGCCTCGCGTGTTTCCGGGCTGTTGCTGTTGCTGCTGCCCAGCGCCGCCAGTTGCACGATGTAGAATGGCATATCCTCGCGGCCCCACAATTTGCGCCAGTCTTTAATCAGCGTCGCCTGCACATAGGGATAAAGCGCCACGCCGCCTTGCACGCCGCCGGCGATGGACTCGCCTTGATACCAGATGACGCCCTTTATCGCGTAAGGCACCACCGGGGCGATCATGCCATTGTACATCACGGTTGGGTTGTGCTGGTCCTGCGCCGGGTCCGCCGGGCCATTGGCCCCGCGCGCCCCGCCACCACCGCGCGCGACGGTGCCCGTCGTCGGCACATCGGGGTTGGCCTTCCAGTCGGCCACATCCTTGGCTTCCGCTTCGGCCAGGGCTGCATCCGCCGCCTTGCGCGCATCTGCCCGGGCCTGTTTGGCTTCGGGCGTCAACGCCTCCATGGCGGTATTAAAAGTCGCCAACTTGGTGTCCAACGCATCCACCATCGGTTTGAGTTTCGGGTCGCTCACGAGCGCCTCGCGGCGAATCCACGATTCCGCCGTGCTCGCCCCAAAGGTTTCCGTGATGATACCCACCGGCACCTTGAGTGCCTGATGCAGATATTTCGCGAAGAAATACGCCGCCGCCGAAAACTCGCGCACATTTTCCGGTGTGCACACTTTCCATTCACCGCCGATGTCGCTCTGCGGCGTCGCGCTCTTGGCCCAGATGCCGCTGAACATCCGGATGAGCGGGAAGTTCGCGTTCTTCACCTCCTGTGCCTCATCGCGCACGCCGGCGAAGTAATATTTCGGAGTCCGCGCCACCGTAAAGTCCATGTTTGATTGACCGGAGGCCAGCCACACTTCGCCCACCAATACATCGTGAAAAACGACGGAATTTTGGCCGGCGACGGTCAGATCGCGGCCTTCGGTGCTCGCTTTCAAGGGTGCCAGTTTGGCCAGCCAGTGTCCATCCGGCCCAGCGTTGGTGGACGCTGTTTCGCCCCCAAATGCAATGGCGACTTTTTCGCCCGGGTTGGCCAAACCCCATAGCGGCACAGGCTGTCCTTGTTGCAGAACCATATGATCACTAAAGATATGCGGCAAGGTCACGTCCGCTGAAGCGACGACGACCGACAAGCAAAAAGCCGCCATTGCGGCAGAGATACGGAGGGGGGTGTTCATGGGGAGGGGATGCTGAGAGGTGGGGGGAGTATTTGAATTAGTAATATATCCGGGAGTACGCCAGCCGGAATTATGGCTTTAAGCCCCGTTCTTTTGCTTCCAAACCGGGGTCAAATTATCGCTTGCTTGTTCGACAAAACTGGGCAACATTACCTCCTTCGCTGTTTTTTACCTATGAAAACCCCCAAGATTCTTGCCCTGATTGCCACTTTCGGTGCCGCCGCGTTTTTCGCCGTCGCCGCCGATGCCCCGGCCCCGTCCACTTATTCTGTCACCCTCAGTGATGTTCACATGTGCTGCGGTAACTGCGTCAAAGGCGCTGCCGCCGCCGTGAAGAGCATTGATGGCGTCACCGCCGTTGGCAGCACCGCCGACCACACGGTTGTCGTCACCGCGCCCGACAAGGCCACCGCCCAAAAGGCTGTGGACGCCCTGACCGGCGCCGGTTTCTTCGGCAAGTCCAGCTCCGACGACATCAAAGTCAGTACGGACACTGGCGCCACCACCACCAAAGTTTCCAGCATGGAAATTGACAATTTGCACCTGTGCTGCGGCAAGTGCGTCACCGCCGTCAATGGCATCCTCGCCAAGGTCCCCGGTTATGCGGCCAATGATGCCAAGCAGGGTGCCAAGAGCTTCACCGTCACGGGCGACATCAGCCCCAAGGACGTGATGGACGCCCTCCAAAAAGGCGGCCTCACCGGCAAAGTCGGCGCGACCAAGCCCGAGGTTAAGAGCTAAATTTCTATTATATTTGTTCGAAAACGCCCGCGAGCAATCGCGGGCGTTTTTTTTGGATATTGACCCCGCTACGCTCGCCCGTGAATTTCCGCGCATGAAATCCGGCGGCTCCCACCCCCGCTTGCCCGGCGCGCGCGGCGTGCTGGCCCTGCTGCTCGCCGTCAACCTCTTCAATTATATTGACCGCTATGTCCTGGCCGCGGTCGTGCAGGACATCAAGCAGTCCTTTCTTGGCGCCAATAACTCCGGTTCCAGCGCCGACCTCATCAATTCTGTCCAGGCCTGGACCCAGGCGCACCTGCACTTCAAGCCCGAGTTGGCGTTCATGGGCTTCCTGTCCATGGCGTTTATGACGGTTTACATGATCGGTGCGCCCGTTTTTGGCCATTTGGCCGACCGTTATCCCCGCCGCGTGCTCATCGGCATCGGCGTGCTGCTCTGGACGCTCGCCAGCGGTGCCTCCGGCCTCGCGCCGACTTTTCTCATCCTTCTCCTCACGCGCTGCTTCATCGGCATTGGCGAGGCCGCCTACGGCCCCGTCGCCCCCGCCATCATTTCCGACCTCTACCCCGTCGAAAAACGCGGGGAGGCCCTCGCGTGGTTTAACATGGCCATCCCCGTCGGCAGCGCGCTGGGCTTTGCGCTCGGCGGCGCGGCGATTGCGCTCAATTTTGGCCGCCTCGGCGGACATCTTGGCATTCATATCGAAAGCTGGCGCTGGGCCTTCTTTCTCGTCGTGCCGCCGGGCCTTTTGCTGGGCACGCTGTGCTTTTTCATGCGCGAGCCCCCGCGCGGCCAGACGGATTTGGCCACGGGCGAAAAATTTAAGGCCGCCAACTGGGGCGATTATCTGGCGCTCGCCCGCACGCCGTCCTACGTCCTCTGCACCCTCGGCATGGCGGCGATGACCTTTGCGATAGGTGGCATCGCGTTCTGGGTGCCCTATTACCTTTCGCAGCAGCCCGGCGCGCCCGCCGCGGGCACGGTGAGCATCATTTTCGGCGGCATCGTCTGCCTCTCCGGCTTGTCGGCCACGCTCACCGGCGGCTGGCTGGGCGACAAATTGCGCCCCCGTTTTGCCGGTTCCTATTTTTTGGTCTCGGGCGCGGCCATGCTCTGCGGCTTTCCCTTTCTGCTCTGGATGTTGAGCACCGGCTTCCCGGGTGTGGGGGTCTGGGTGCTCGTGTTTGTCACCTGCTTCTGCCTGTTCTTTAATACCGGCCCGGCGAACGCCATCCTCGCCAACGTCACGCACCCGTCCATCCGCGCCGTCGGCTTTGCGGCGAACATCTTTTTCATCCACGCCTTTGGCGATGTCATTTCCCCCGTCGTCATCGGCATCCTCAGCGACCGCTACGGGATGAAGACCGCCTTCATGCTCGTCGGCGTGATGTTCCTCCTCGCCGGCGTCTTCTGGCTCTGCGGCGCGCGTTTTTTGGCGAGGGATACGGAGCGGGC
>CAZCMU010000076.1:0-11175 GCA_964499725.1 uncultured Opitutales bacterium | reverse complement strand
GAGAGCACCTCGCCGCGGGCGCGCTTGCCCTTCAGGACGACGCCCGGGTATTTCATCGTCAGGCGGCTGCCGATGTTGCAGTCGATCCACTTGATCTCGGCGTCCTCGTGCGCGACGCCGCGCTTGGTGACGAGGTTGAAGACGTTGTTCGCCCAGTTCTGGACGGTGATGTACTGGATCTTGGCGCCCTTGAGCGCGACGAGCTCGACGACGGCGCTGTGCAGCGTGGAGGTCGAGAACTTCGGCGCGGTGCAACCCTCCATGTAGGTGACCTCGGCGCCCTCGTCGGCGATGATGAGGGTGCGCTCGAACTGGCCGAAATTTTCCGCGTTGATGCGGAAGTACGCCTGCAGCGGCTGTTTCACCTTCACGCCCTTGGGCACGTAGATAAACGAACCGCCGGAAAACACCGCGCTGTTCAACGCCGAAAATTTATTGTCGCTGGTCGGGATGATTTTGCCGAACCACGGTTTGAAAATCTCCGCATGGTCGCGCAGGCCTTCCGTCGGCCCGACGAAAATCACCCCGAGCTTCGACAGGCCCTCCTTCATGCGCGAGTACGCCGCTTCGCTGTCAAACTGCGCCTCGACCCCGGCGAGGAACTTGCGCTCCTGTTCGGGAATGCCCAGGCGCTCGAAAGTTTTTTTGATGTCCGCCGGAACCTCGTCCCACGTGCGGCTGGGCTTCTGCCCCTGTGACAGGTAGTAGCGGATTTTGGAAAAATCAATCGCCTCCAAATCCTTTGTCGCCCAATGCGTCGGCATGGGCTTTGATTCAAACACCTTCAGCGCCTTGTGGCGGAATTCGCGCACCCATTCGGCCTCGCCCTTGACCTTGGCGATGTAGTCAATCGTCTCAGGTCGCAGGCCTACGCCCTCGTCGAACGCGTAATCCGTCTCGTAGCGGAAGTTGCCCTTCTCCCGGTCCAGTTCAATCTGGGTCGTGGTGGCGGTGTCGGTTTCGGTGCTCATGGAAAATGTAAGAGGAAGGTTTTAGCGCAATGGCTGAACGGGGGATGCTTTGGATTGGACTTTGCGTTCTTTGCGTCTTTGCGGTGAAAAACTATTTTGTTAGGGTTGTTGCCAATTCCTTGCTCACCCAGTCGTAGCCCTTGGCCTCGAGTTCGAGGGCCAGGTCCTTGCCGCCGGTCTTCACGATGCGGCCGTCCCACATCACGTGGACGACGTCCGGCACAATGTAATCGAGTAGGCGCTGGTAGTGGGTGATGACCAGCATGCCCAAGTCCGGCCCGCGCATGAGGTTCACGCCCTGCGCCACAATGCGCAGCGCGTCAATGTCCAGGCCGGAGTCCGTCTCGTCCATGATGGCGTACTTGGGTTCGAGCATCATCATCTGCAAAATTTCGCAGCGCTTGCGTTCGCCGCCGGAGAATCCCTCGTTCAGCGAGCGGCCGGTAAACGCCCGATCCATTTTCAGCGCATCCATTTTTGCGTGGAGCTTTTTATAAAATTCCACCGCGGCAACTTCCTGCCCCTCCGGCAGCCGCGCCTGTGTCGCCGCGCGGAGAAAATTCGCAATCGAGACGCCCGGGATTTCGCACGGGTATTGGAACGCGAGGAATAGCCCGCGCTTCGCCCGCGCTTCGGGCTCGAGGCCCAGCAGCGGCTCGCCGTCAATAAACACCTCGCCACCCGTGATGGTGTAGTCCTCGTGCCCGGCCAGCGCCTTGGCCAGCGTGCTCTTGCCGGTACCGTTTGGCCCCATGAGGGCGTGGACCTCGCCCTTGGGAATGGACAGGGTGAAGTCTTTGAGGATCGGTTTCTCGCCGATGCTGACGCAGAGGTTGCGGATGTCGAGTGAGGCCATGGAAAGTTAGTTCTTGGATTTGCCAGTCGGCGCCTTGCCGTGAAACGACAGCTCGATGTGCTGCGCTTCGTATCCGGCCGGCAGCAGGTGCTTTAGTTTGCTGATAAAGGTCGGCGGCACGTCAATATCCAGCACCCGGCCGGAATGTTGGTCATGGAAGTGGGCGTGTTCGCGCAGGTTGGGGCAATAACGCGACGGCTCGCGCTCGATGTTCACCTGTCGCACCAGGCCGCAGGTGACCAGGGTCTCGAGGCAGTTGTAAACGGTGGCAAGAGAGATGGCGGGCATCGTGTTGCGGGCGCGGGCGTAAACCTCGTCCGCAGTGGGGTGGTCGCGCTTGTCAAGCAGCACGGCGAAGACGTGCTCGCGCTGGCGCGTCGTGCGCTGCCCGGCTTGGGCCAGGGCGCTGCCGAGGGCGCGTTTGGCGGGGGTGGCTAGTTTCATGGCGGGAAATGGGCGGGTTGGTAGGCCTGAAAGCCGGCCAGTCTGCCTTGGACTAAACAACTTAATTGGAATGATTCCAAAAATCAATAGAGATTTGGAGGAAATATGGCCGATGGGTTGAAGTTGAAAAGGGCCCTCCCCAATTTTCACTGCCTGTGACCTTGCGCCAGGCGTGTTGAGAGAATGTAACTTCCACCGGCTCAATGGTTAAACTCTTCCGTATTGATTGTCGTGACCCGCCGCCCGAGGTGGCGGTTTTTAGTCGCAGGTTCGTCTGAAACATCGCCGGCGCACTAAGTGCGATTCACCGAACATTCCTGCCAGGCCGGTTACCACATAGGCCCAGAACCAGAAGTTATTGGCGCCTTGGTCCGTGTAGATGTAAAATGCCATCAGGAATCGCGGAATAAACAGCCAAAGCACGAGGTTAAGCAAGTCCGGCACGTGATTGGGTGGATAGGCGGTGCCCAGCCACGCAAATATCAGGGCCAGTCGCGGAAAGAACAGGCCCGCAAACAGCAGCCACAAGGCGATATGACCGGCGCTAAAAAAGGGATTCATCCCTTGACTATACCATGACGGCGGGTGCCTTCTATAGGGGGTGTTGTCCCCATCGGCCCTGGTCCGCCGATGCCTCAAAACAGGCCGCGCCTGTTGCCCTCACGCAAACTTCTCCGTCACCAGCACCGTGCTCGGCTCCGCCGCCTTCAGCAAAGCCGCCCCGGCCAGCGGTATCAGCACATTCGCGCCGCGTTCAAGCGTGACATGGGCCGGATCGTTGGTCATCACGCGGCCATCAACTACCGAAACTATGCGCGACTGCTCATGGGCCGAGAGTTGCAGGGCCTCACCCGTTTCGAGCGGCACACGGCGGAGCCGGAAATGCTCGCACTCCGCCAGGATGGTTTCGGTTTTGGCCGCAGGAACGACCAATGGCTCAAAATCATTGAAATCAATGCACTGGAGCGATTCGGCCACATGCAGCGTGCGTGGTTTTCCGTCGAGCCCCACCCGGCCCCAGTCATAAACGCGGTAAGTCGTGTCGGAGTTCTGCTGGATTTCCAAAATCAGCAAGCCGGCATCAATCGCATGAATACGCCCGCTGGGCACAAACAGGCTTTCCCCGCGCTTGACCGGAAAACGATGCACCAAGGGCGCGAGGTCGCCGCCATTCAACGCCGCGGAAAATTTTTCCCGCGTCGCGCCGCGTTTGAGGCCCGCCATCAGCGCCGCCTCCGGGGTCGCCTCCGCCACATACCAGTTTTCTGTTTTCGCTTCGCCGCCCAGCTTTTTCGCCAGCGTGCCCGGTGGATGCACTTGCAGCGACAACCGTTCCCGCGCATCCAGCCATTTCACCAGAATCGGAAAGGGCTTTTTGGGATTCCATTTCGCCCCGAGAATTTCGGCTGCATGGTGCTCAACCAGTTCGCGCAGCGTGCGTCCGTGCCACGGGCCGCCGAGCACGACCGACTGCGCTTCGGGCCGGTCCACAATCTCCCAGCTCTCGCCCACCGGGTTGCCCGAATACAGCGGTCGTCCCAGCGTGCTTTGCAAGGCCCGCCCGCCCCAGACGCGCTCCTGGTAAATCGGCGCAAAGCGCAGCAGCGGGGGTGTCATGGTCCTTATTTTGACCATGGGCTGTGGTTTGGCAAACGATAACGCGTTGACGGCGGCGGTGTTGGGACTAAAATGCGGTCATGCATCCGAACTTTGAAACCCTCGTCGAGCAGGTGAAAAGCCGTACTCCGGAAGAAAAGGCAGAACTCAAATTTTTGCTGGAGAGATCCCTGGTCGGCGAACGCCGGAAGGAGATGAGGGCTAATTTCCGCCGCAGCCGCGCGGAATCAAAACGCGGCAAGCTTCAGTTTTCTGGTTCGGTGGTTGAATTGAAAAAATCTATTCCAGCTTCATGATTGCCATTGCCTTCAGCGGCTCGTTCAAGCGGGCATTCAAGAGTCGGATTGAAGGCCGGAAGGACTTGGAGGAAAAGTTTTGGCGTCGCGTCGAGATCTTTACGGCGAATCCACACGATCCGCGATTGCGCACCCACAAGCTGTCCGGCGAATTACGGGGCCTGTGGAGTTTCACCGTTGAATATGACGTGCGCGTGGTGTTTTACTTTTTGCCCAAGGCCCGCGCGGTTTTTGTGGACGTTGGCAACCACGACGAAGTTTATTAGCAGCGTGCGCGGCGCCAGTTGCCTTATTGCCCGCAATTCCAACCCTGCAAACTGGCCGCGTTGTTTTCCCAGGTGAGGATGCTCACCGTGCACGTATCGAGCTTGAGTTGCGCCCCAAACATCAGCGGCTGGCCGAGCCAGACGGTGGCCAGGAAGCGCCCCAGGTGTCCATGAGTAAAAACGGCAACATCTCCCTCCACTTTGCGCACGCGATCGACAACATTTTGCGCGCGCGCGGCGACTTGTGCGGGCGTTTCGCCACCAGGGCAGCCGTCGCGGAAAATATTCCAGTTCGGCGCCTTCGCCAAAATTTCGGATTTTAACCGGCCTTCGTAATCGCCATATTCAAACTCGCGCAGGTCTTCGGAGATTTCCGCTTTTGCTCCGCAGCCCGCCAGTTCGCACGTTTCGCGTGCCCGCTCGCGCGGGCTGCATAGCACGAGTGCAAAAGAAAAGTTTGCCAGGCGCGGCTTCAACCTCGTCGCTTGCGTGCGGCCGTTTTCCGTCAACGGCAAATCCGTGCGCGACGTGTGCCGGCCGGAAAGCGCCCATTCGGTTTCACCATGGCGGATTAAAACGAGGCGCATAAAGGGCTAAGGGCTCCCGAAAAAATCCCCATCCGGGCGCGGCGTGGTCTTGGCCGGTTTCGCCGGCGAGGCGCCGTGGTAGGGCACGGACGAGCCTTCCTCGCGGACCGGCTGGCCTTCGTCGGTCACGTCGGTGGCGCGATAGCCGGTAATGATAACGTGTACGCCGCCGAGGTTTTGCAGGCCGAAGGCGTCGCGCACCGCGGAGGCCACGCGCATTTGCAGCCCGTTCGAAAACTGCGGCAACGTCTGCCCGGTGCCAATTTTCAGGCGCAGGTATATTTCCAGTTTTCCGCCCCGGCGGACAAAATTGGCGCGCGGCCGCGAAACCGCCCCGTATTCCCGTGCCGTGCTTTCAATCAAATCAGCCAGTGCCGCGTGTGAAACGTGGACTTTCCCGTGCGCATTGGAAAAAATTTGCAGCGTGCGCCGGCGGCGGCGGACTACCGCGGCTACAAGCAATATCAGCAACAGCACGCTGATAATGATGCTATGTTTGACAAACCACGAATCCGCAATCATCTCACGGTAAGTGTCGGCGGCCTGGTCGCCGGGAGTTTCGGCGGCGGCCAATATCTGGAAAACCGCAGTTGGCAGACTTGGCAGGGGGGCGTGCATGAGCGAACGCCAGCATTTTGCGCGCCCCGCCCCAAAACGCAAATTAATCCGTGTGCCCCTCGCGGTGCCAGTCGTGTTCCGGCATTTCCGGCGCCGGCGCCCGCACGCCTTCAATCACCACATCAATCTTCGCCACCGGTCGCCCCGTCATGTGCGCGACTTTGGCGCGGACGTTTTGCTGCACCCGTTCGGCCACGCGCGCCAGCTCTGTGCCGAAGCGCAGGATGACGTGCAGCTCAATCAGGTAGCGCTCCTGGTCGTCCTCGGAAACTTTCACGCCCCGGTCGCTACTGCGCTTGGACAGCATTTCCACCAGCCCATCCACCAACCCGTCGTGGCCGACGGAGTGGACGCCTTCCACCTCCAGCGTCGAGAGCCGCACAATACCCGCGACCACGGAGTGCGAAATCTTGATTTCATCCGCCAGATTCGACGTCGTGCCGGAACCGGTGGCGGGGTTGCCGCGCGAGGGCACATCCACCGGGTCGCCGAGCGGGGCGGGGCGTTCGTCGGTCATGGCGCGGGATGCGGGTTGGCGGAGTAAAGGTCTTTGGGTACCCGGGCCAAAAATTCCTCCACGTAGCGAGTGGTGGCGCGGCCCTGGCGGAAAATCGGGTCGCGCATCACCGCCGCGCAGAAGGGAATCGTCGTGGCAATGCCGCGGATGATGTACTCCGACAACGCGCGGTACATGCGGTCAATGGCCAGTTCGCGGGTGCTGGCCGAGGTGATGACTTTGCCAATCATGCTGTCGTAGTGCGACGGAATGCGGTAACCCGAATAACAATGCGAGTCAATGCGCACCCCGTGGCCGCCGGGAGAATAATACAGGCCAATTTCGCCCGGGCAAGGCGCGAAGTTGCGCGAGGGGTCTTCCGCGTTGATGCGGCACTCGATGGCGTGGCGGGTAAACAGAATGTGCTTTTGCTCCAGCTCCATTTTCTCGCCCATCGCGATGCGGATCTGGCGCTTGACGATGTCGCGGTCAATGCACTCTTCCGTGACGCCGTGCTCCACCTGCACCCGCGTGTTCATCTCCATGAAGTAAAAGTCGCCGCGCTTGTCCACCAGGTACTCAATGGTGCCGGCATTTTGATAGCCCACGCTTTCGGCCAGGCGCACCGAGGTCTTGCCCATCAGCGCGCGCAGGTGGGGGGTCAGAAAGGGCGAGGGCGATTCCTCAATCAGCTTTTGATAACGGCGCTGGACGGAGCAGTCGCGCTCGCCGAGGTGCAGGACCTTGCCGTGCTCGTCGGCCAGGATTTGGAACTCAATATGCCGGGGGTCCTCGATGAACTTTTCGAGGTATACCTGGCCGTTGCCAAAGGCTTTTTCGGCCTCATGACGGGCGGTGTCGAACTCACGGGCCAGCGACATGGCATTGTGGGCCAGGCGCATGCCTTTGCCGCCGCCGCCGGCCACCGCCTTGATGATGACCGGGAAGCCGATGCGTTGGGCGACGGCGATGGCTTCCTTTTCGTTTTCGATGGGGCCGTCGCTGCCCGGCACGATGGGCACTTTGGCCCGGCGCGCCGCTTCCTTGGCCTTGGACTTGTCCCCCATCAGGCTGATGGCGCTGGCCTTCGGCCCGATAAACTTGATGTTCGCCTTCTCGCACATTTCGGCAAAGGTGGCGTTTTCTGCCAGAAATCCATAACCGGGGTGGATGGCGTCCACGTCGGAAATTTCCGCCGCTGCGATGATGCGCTCCGGCCGCAGGTAGCTTTCCTTGGACGGCGCCGGCCCGATGCAAATCGCCTCGTCCGCCAGTTGGACGTGGAGCGATTGTTCATCGGCCTCCGAATAGACGGCGATGGTCTTGATGCCCAGCTCGCGGCAGGCGCGCGCGATGCGGATGGCGATTTCGCCGCGGTTGGCGATGAGGATTTTTTGAAACATGGGGCCGGAAAGTGCTTTTGTGCTTGGTGCTCTCGTGCTGGGTGAAGTTTACCCAAGCGTGACAGACTTGATTCGAGTGTTGCTGAGTCGCCTTGGCTGCTTTGGCGGCCTCAGGGCCTTTTGACTTAACCCAGCTTCACTTTGAAAAGTGGCTGGCCGAATTCGATGGGTTTGCCATTTTCCGCCAGGCAGGCGACGATGGTGCCTTTGACCTCGGCATGAATCTCGTTCATCAGCTTCATCGCTTCAATGATGCAGACGACCGTATCGGCCTGGACCACGGAGCCTTCTTCGATGAACACCTTGGCTTCCGGGTTGGGCGAGCGATAGAAAGTGCCAACCATCGGCGACTTGATGATCTGCATACCAGGTTCGTCCGCAATCGGGGCTGTCGGTGTGGCTGAGGTCGGCGGGTGCGGGAAGGGAGGAGGTGTCGGATTGGCCGAAATGGGTGCAATGGCTACCGGAATGATAGGTGCCGCAGTCACGCCAGTGCCCAAACCAAGGGGGGTTTCGACCACAAATTGTGGCGGACCCCCGGCTTTTCCCCCATTTTCCCCATGGGAATCGCGTCGAAGACGTATTTTAAAGCCTGATTCCTCAAGCTCGAATTCCGTCAGTCCGTAGCGCTTCATCAAGTCGATGAGCTGCTTTATGTCTTTGATTTCCACGATGTTATGTGTTAAAAAATGAATCCAAGATTTAATTTGAGGCCCATGGCGTGTCCGACGGATGTTTTCAAGGACCGCAAACGGGTAAAGGAATGATTCCGACAGCTTCAATCATAGGCAAGACCTATTTCAGGCCGCAAGCTTTCATTTTAGGCATTTTTATGAAAAATAGCCCGTTTTGGGCCAAAACAGGGCCAAAATACCTTAAAAAACCATTAAAACACACTATTTCAACCCATCTGGCCTGTTTGTACTCCAATAATTCTGCAAAAACCGTAATTCGTCAAAATTTATATCTGATTTGGCCAAAATTGCGGAAAAATTCGCGTTTTTAGCCCATTTTGACCTGCTTTTGGCCCATTTAGACCTATTTTTGACCAAAATCACCCATTCTGGCCAATTCGGCTTTCGCAAGCGGGTGGTATTCCAGGCAAATCGTTGCTTTGGTGGCCAGGCATCTTTCCCAAAAATCACGGGCATCAACTCGGTCGCCATGCAGGAGGCGCATGGCTCCGACAAAGTAAAAGGCTTCGAGTTGCTGGCTATGGGTATCGCCGGATTTGGAGGCTTCGGCCAGAAAATCGGATTGTTCGAGGGTGCCGGTCACGAATCGGCCGAGGGCTTTGCGCCAGTCGTCCTTCCATCCGGCGATGGTTTGGGAAAACTCTCCGGTGGGCAGGCCTAGGCGGAGCAGGAGCAACTGACGCAGGAGTCGCGAGCGGTAGGAATCACCCGGCTGCAAGGCGATGGCTTTGTTGTAGTCGGCGAGGGCGTGGCTAAAGTCTCCTTGGATCTGTTCGGTGGTGGCACGGCGGTAGTAGGCCTCGGCATTGGCCGGGTCGAGGGCGATGGTCTGATTAAAGTCGGCCAGCGCGCCGGGCAGGTCGCTTTGGGCAAGCTTCGCGTAGCCGCGGGAGCAGTAGGCGTCGGTGTCGGCGGGATTGTGTTCTATCAAGCGGGTGAAACCGGTGATGGCGGCGGGGTAATCGCCATTGAGGAAGGCGGACATGGCTTGGCCGCCGGAGGAAAAAGTGAGCAGGGGCTCCATCGTCAGTTGCACATTGGAGGCGACGGTCCAGTTTTCCGGGGTGGCGGGGGAGCCAGCGGGCGGAGTTTTTAAAGCTGGAGCAGGTTCGAGATAGGCCAGGTTATTTTGGCGGTCCACAATCATGGTCAGGCGCGCCAGAGCGCCGAGGCCGAGCACGGCGGCGGGTTCGTCATCCTTATCCCACAAGCCGGGGGCATTTTCCTCAAAGACCGGCACCTGGGTTAGCGTGAGATTACCGATGGACAGGCGGTCGGTCCAGGTTTCCGCGCCGTGGGTCGAGCCAATTAGCCCGGCGAAAACCTGCGTTTGCGGATGCGTCTTCCACCAATCGCTCCAGTGGGTGGGGCCAAAGCCGACGCCAAAGGGCGAGCCGGTATCCACGTAAATCCAGTCCGCGTCGCCGTTGGGCAACGGGCTTTCCAGAATCAGGAGACTGCCGGGGCGGACTTTTAATTGCAGCCACTTGGCCGTTTCCGGCGGCAGGACATCCAGAGCGCGAACAGTGTGCCGGGGGCCGTCGAAGAGCAGGAGATTGTCCGACAATTCCGGCCAGCCGACGACGCCGTCAATTTTTTCCGAATCGGGTTTTTCGCCGGTCTGAATGGGCAGCGGCGTGGTAAAGTTACCCGAGGCAAAGGTTAGCTGGGCAGGCTCGGATAGCAGAAGGGTATCCCTGGCCTGCCAGGTTTGGACAATGTAGCCGGGGGGCAGGGCGGTGGATTTGAGGCCGAAGTGACTGGCGGCTTGTTCGGACAGCATCGTCAGGCCCGCGCCGGTGTCCAAAATGAAATGCGCGGGCTGGCCGTTGAGGGTGGCGGCGGGAAAGAGGATGCGGCCCGACTGGCCTTCATAGTAGGCGGCGTCGGGCGAGGGGCTGGCGCAGCCGGCAAAAACACAAATGAATAGACTTGGCGCGCAATACTGGACGCCGCGCAGAAGGGAACTGGAAAGGCCCATGGGGTAGTTTTATCGGAGAGGGCAGCGCAGTGGCAGGGGCAGCGTCTCCACGTCGGCGGGTAGTCGGGGATTATTGGCTGAAGGAAGAGGGCCGGTCAATGCGGGATGTGAAGTAAGCGGATGGTAAACAATTTGGAGAAGTTGACTAACCAACAATTTGGGCTAGTTAAACAGCTG
Source organism: uncultured Opitutales bacterium (assembly GCA_964499725.1). Taxonomy (GTDB): domain Bacteria; phylum Verrucomicrobiota; class Verrucomicrobiia; order Opitutales; family JABDGR01; genus JABDGR01. The sequence goes on along the minus strand of CAZCMU010000076.1, from coordinate 768 downwards.
TCAGGAATGCATCTGCATGCCATGAAACTCTATGTAGGAATCACCGACAGAGATTGGTTCCGGTTCCTTCGTAGCCAAAATGCGAGGGAGATGAACTTTTGGCGTCCGAAAAGCGAAATGGAATTTGGCGCAATTAACCCTGGCGAACTATTTTTATTTAAATCAAAATTTCCGGAAAACAAAGTTATGGGAGGGGCGTATTTTGTACGCCATTCAGTCTTGCCGCTTAGTCTCGCTTGGGAGGTGTTTGGTTCTGCTAATGGATGTGAGACATTTGATATATTTCGAAGGAAAATTGCATCGTTGAGGAGCGATGGTGAAAGAGACCCAAAGATCGGTTGCACCGTCTTAACAGACCCATTTTATCTTACAGATTCAGAATTTTGGGATGCACCTGCAGCATGGCCAAAGAACATTGTTACCGGAAAGAGCTACGATGCCACACTTGGAGAGGGGAAGCTTTTATTTGAAAAAGCCAAGCTGGCGATGCTAGACCGGGCTGATTTAAATTCATCCGCCGTCCATGAAAGCAATCCCAGATTTGGCTCTGAAACCATGTTGCGGCCAAGGCTTGGACAGGGCGGCTTCAGAATTGTGGTGCTGGAGGGATACGAGCGCCGCTGTGCAATTACTGGCGAACGCACCCTTCCTGTGCTGGAAGCGGCCCACATACAATCATACGCAGAACAAGGGCCGCACGATATCTCCAATGGCCTATTGCTTCGCTCAGATTTTCACACTCTTTTTGATCGTTTCTACATAACCTTA
>CAZCMU010000075.1:0-11213 GCA_964499725.1 uncultured Opitutales bacterium | reverse complement strand
AACACGACAACCCCCATGGGAGGCACTCAAACGAACAACTCCAACGTGCAGCAAGGTGGGGCATTATCCATCAATCAATCAGGTGGTAATACAATCGGGACACTGAATGTAATTCAAGGGCAACTACCAAGACACCTCTCTGACGATCAAAAGTCTAAATTGTCATCAGCATTGACTGGCATCCCGAAGGGAAAAATTGGATTTAATCTTAATCCAAATGTTACTGATGCTGAGGGGTTGGCAAATGACATCGCGCAAGTAATGACTGCGAATGGATTTACTATTGGCGAAGTAGATACGATAATGACCGTTGGCGGTCCTGTGCTGAGAGGGATTACAATTGGAATAAGTGGACATCCTGAATCACCTTTCAGACAAGTACTAATAGATGCATTCAATGCTATAAATGTTCCAGCAAAAGAAGGGAGAGGTTCTGGTATGAATTTTCCGAACCCAGATTTAGACGGGATGATTTATTTCGACATTGGACAACAATAGTGAATTGAAATGCGCTAGGTGTAATGATTTTCATGCTGGATATTGGGAACAATTACAACCACCCCAACCCATCCAACCTACCCAACGCAGCCAACCCAGCCCTTCCACATTCTTTCCACTTCTGCTATTGTCCCACCCAAATGCCACAGGGGCAAAGCCGCCGCCAACACCAATCCATTAAAGGCTTTTAAAGGGAATTAAAGGCCTAATCTCCCTTAAAACCAATTATGTCTAATTCCTCCCGCCCTCCATAACATTAGCGTCGGTGAGTGCCTCGACTCTCCACTTTCCCCTCAGTCCAGCCCAGTCGCACCCAGTCCAACCCAGTCGCACCAAAAAAAATATAAAAAATTATGAGCAGGGCCGCACCGGTACCCTGCCGACTCCATTGTTGCGCCACTTTGTCCCTCTAATCCATTACCTCTTTGTAATCTTTCTCTCTGCCCACCCCCAATTCAGGCTCACGGACAAACAACCCAACCCAAAAAACTAAGTATTAGTACACCAAGCACTAGAACACTAACCGTGAAGCACTAAAACACTTTCCTGCCTCCCCTTTTGAGCCTCTTTTGCGGCCTTTTCATCCTTCATCCCTCATCCTTCATCCTTGCCCCTTATCTTGGCCCACGCTAAGCTCTTAACTCAGCTTGTGTCCCGTCCCGCACCCGCCGTGAAAAGCAATCTCGCCACCCTCGTCGCGCCGCCTTCCCCTTCCCGTCTGGAGCAATTGATCTCCCAGTGGCGGGAAGTCCCGCTATACCAGCCCGCCCTGGCCCGGCGCGAACTTTCCCGGGCCAACTTCGACGCCTCCACCGAATTTTTCCGCCTGCCTTTTATCACCAAGCGCGACATGCGCGAGGGCTTCCCCCGCAACTTCCTGCGCAACGGCCAGCAGCTCGAAACGTTGCTCAACGACCGCGTCGTCGAACTCGAGCACACTTCCGGCACTTCCGAGGAACAGACCCCCGTCCTCTTTGGCCGCGGCTGGTGGGACGCCCAGGAGCAGCGCGCCCTGCGCCTCAATGCCGTCGTCGCCCGCGTGTTCGATGAATTCCCCGACGCCAAACGCGCGACCCTCACCACGCCTACTTGCAACGGCTCCGCTTGCTACACCAACTGGATGTCGCGCACTGAGCGTACGTTTGGCCGTACCCTTTTTTCGAACCTCGCCCGCATTCCCTTCCTCCTCAAGGACGCCGACCTCGCGCGCATGGCCGCCGAAATCGCTGAATGGGCCCCGCAGTTCCTCGACCTCGACCCCGTCCACGGAGCGTGGTTCGCCCTCTACTGCGAAAAGCATGGCCTCAAATTCCCCTCGCTGCGTTTCATTTTGTGCAGTTACGAATTCGTGAGCGTCGTCCACAAAAACATTTTGCAGCGCGTGTTCAGCGTGCCCGTATTCAACCTTTACGGCTCGACCGAAACCGGCCACCTGCTCATGGAGGATGAGCACGGCGCGATGCAGCCCAGCAATGAAACCGCTTTTTTGGAAATCGTTGACCCCGATTCCGCCGGCGTCGGAGACTTGGTCGTCACCACCCTTTCCAACGATTACATGCCCCTCGTGCGCTACCGCATTGGCGACCTCGTCCAGCGCCTCGGCCACAATGGCGACTCGTCCTACCGCGTCCATGGCCGCGCGCGCGACGCCCTGCGCAATCACGATGGGCGCCGCATCACCACGCTCGACGTTGATCAATGCTTTGAGGGCCTCGCCGGGGTCGCGCATTACCAATTGAAGCAAAAGAAAAACAGCGCCTGCCGCCTGACCCTCGTGCCCGATGGCGCGGGGCCGGACACAAAGGCTCTAGACGCCCTCACCACCAAGCTGCAAGACTTGCTCCAGCCGGCCCAACCCATTGTCACCGAAATCACCCCAATGATTCCGCCGACCCCGTCCGGAAAATTCCGCCTCACCTGTCGCAGCTAAGTTAGGTCAGTCTATGCCTTTTGCCTGCTTCCCATTGCGCCCGCTTGCGCCCGCCTTTATCGCCATTGCCCTCGCGTGCGCCGGTTGTGCGCCAAGTGGATCGCCCCCCTCGGCCGCGTCGGCTCAACCCGTGGCGGAGGAACCGATTCATTATAGCTACACCGTGGTCAACGCCTTTCCACACGACCGTTCCGCCTTTACCGAGGGCTTGGTGTATTGGAGCGGCAACCTCTACGAAAGCACTGGCCTCAATGGCCAGTCCTCCCTGCGCGAAGTGGATTTAACCTCCGGCAAAGTTCTGCAACAAATTCCCCTCTCCTCCGAATATTTTGGCGAGGGCCTCGCGATTCTCGGCGACAAGGCCTATCAGCTCACCTGGCAAACTCATGTGGCTTTTTGCTACAATGTCGCCGATTTCCATCTCGAAAAAACTTTCCCCTACGCCGCCGAAGGCTGGGGCCTGACCACCGACGGCCAGTCGCTCATCGCCAGCGACGGCAGCAGCCAAATCCGTTTTATTGATCCAGCCACATTCGCGGTGCAGCATACGATTGACGTCACCCTCCTCGGCCAGCCCGTAAAGGAGCTGAACGAACTCGAATACATCAAAGGTGAAATTTACGCTAACATCTGGCAGACGAATTATGTCGCGCGCATTGACCCCCAGACCGGCCACGTTGTCGGTGTGATTGACTTCACCGGCCTGCTTGCTTTGGCGGACCACACGCCCGATGTCGATGTCCTCAACGGCATCGCCTACGACGCCGACCACGACCGCCTCTTCGTCACCGGCAAAAAATGGCCCAAGATTTATGAGGTGAAATTGACCTCGCGCCAATCGGCCCCGGATGTGCATGGCCCCAACTGAGCGTTCACCCTTTCTTTGGCTGCACTATCAACCGCACGCGTGCTTCGGGCCGCAAATATTTTTTCGCAAAAGCTTGCACCGCCGCGCCGTCGGCGGCGTCATAAGCGGCCTCGCGCAATGCGGTGTCGTTGATCGGCAAGCCATACAGCGCATTCAAAGCCGCCTGTTGGGCTCGGCTGCCCGGCGACTGGCGGCCAATCCGCAACGCCGCCTTGAGCCGTGACCGCGACCGCGCCAGTTCCACTTCTTCAACGCCGCCCGTGCGCAGCCGCGCCATCTCGGCATCAAACTCCGCCAGCACCGCCTGATGGGTCGCCTGCTGCGTGCCGGAATACAAATACATCATCCCCGTGCGCAGCCCGCTCACCCGCGCCGCGCTGACATAATACGCCAGCCCCAGTTCCTCGCGCACGCGCACAAACAACCGGCTCGACATCCCGCTCAGCAACTCGTCCACGATTTCGCCCGTGAGAAAATCCTCCGCCGTCGCCCCCGCATCGGGATACGCATCGAAGACGACCGTCTGCTCGCGGTCGAGCTTCTCCACAAATTTCTCCGCCTTGCGCGGCCCGGCATACTCCGGCACATTCGGCGCAAACGGCCCCTTTGGCGCGGCTTCCAATATCGGCCCGAGCAAATCCAGCGCCTGCGCCCGCTCGAAGCGCCCCGCCACGGCCACCACCAAATTCGGCCCGACCGCCAGCTTTTGGTGCTGCCGGCGCACATCCTCAATTTTCAGGGCGGCCACACATTCCTCCGTGCCCATGGCGCTGATGCTCAAAGGATGCTTCTTGAAAAAATTTCGGCGCAACGCACGCATTCCATAATCCACAATCTCATCCGCCTCCTCGCGCAATTCCGCCAATTGGCTGTCGCGCTCGACGGCGAAAGTACGCGTGGCAAAATCCGGCTTCCATAACGCCGCCTTCAGCACCCTCGACCCCAAAGCCAAATCACCGGCCAGCGCCTCGTAGTAAAGCGAAAGGCTGTTGTTGCCGGTGCTTTCGCCCCAGCTCGCACCCGCGTTTTCGACTTCCTTCGCCACGGCCAGCGCGCTGCGTCCGCCCGCATCGCGCGTCAGCAGCGTGGCCATCAACGCCGTCACGCCACGTTGCTTGGAGTCCTCATACGCCGGGCCGCCTTGCAGCACTGCACGCATATGCACTTTTGGCAGCGCGCCACCGGGTTGCAGCAGCAGCCGCGCGCCATTGCGCAGCCGCACTTCCTCAAAATCCGGCCATTCCGCCGCACTCGACTTCACCGCTATCTTCGTTGTGGCTTTCTTCAACTCGGGTTCCAGCGCAATCGCGCTCGACTGCTCGGCAATCAAATAGCGTGCGGCGACCTTTGCCAAATCCTTCGCCTGGACTTTGGCCAAGCGTTGAAAATAGACCCGTGGATAATCGAGATCGCCAAGCACTACCTCCGCCTGCCCGAGCCGCGAAGCCTGGCCGCTCACCGTCCGGCGGCTGTCCACTTCCGCGACCAAAATTTGCCGGCGCGCCCGTGCGACCATTTCCTCCGTCACGCCTTTCGACACAACTTGTGCGAGTTCTGCCGCGATGGCGGTTTCCACTTCGCCGCGCTTGCCCTCATCGCAGACATAGGATATCCAGCACAGGCCTGCTTCGCCGGGGTTCCAGTTGCCCGCGTAAATGTGGTGCACGAGCTTTTTCTCCTCGCGCAATTTTTGCCAAAGGATCGAGGCCTGCCCGCCACCCAGTGCGAGCGCGAGCAAGTCCAGCGCCGGGGCATCCGGGTGCGCCAGTTGCGGCACTCGGTACGCCGCCACGCCACGCACAACATTCACGTCACCGCGCTCCGTCTGGTGCCGCGCGGCCAATTGTGAGGGCTCGGCGGCCACATTCGGTGTCGGCAATCTTTGTGGCTTCAACGCGCCAAAATATTTTTCAATCATCCCCCGGGCCTCTTGCTCCGCATACGCTCCACACAACACCACCGCCGCATTATTCGGCGCATAGCGCGCAGTGTGATAGGCGACGATGTCGTCGCGCGTCAGCCCTTCAAACAACGCGCGGTGCCCAATTACCGGATGGCGATAAGGATGCTGGCGGAAGGACAACGCAAAAAGCCCTTCCATCAGGCGCGACTGCGGGTCGTCCTTGCCCATGTCAATCTCGCGCAAAATCACTTCGCGCTCGCGGGCCGCCTCCGCCGCGTCGAGCTTGGGCGCAAACACCATGTCCGCCAGCACATCGAGAAACAGTTCTGCGGATTCCGCCGGGCCGTCTATATAATAAACCGTGCGGTCAAAAGTCGTGTAGGCGTTGATGGAGCCGCCTGCCGCCTGCACCTCCGCGCTAATTTCCAGCGGCCCGCGGCGCGCCGTGCCCTTGAAGACCATGTGCTCAAGATAATGCGACAGCCCGGTGCCCAGCCACGCGCCCTCGTGAATGCTCCCGCTGCGGATCCACACTTGTACGCTGACCAACCCCGCCGCGCGATCCTCCTTGTGCAGTGCCGCCAAGCCATTGGGCAGCACCCAGCGCGCGACCGGTTCAGCCAGCAACGGCTCCAGAATGGCGGACGGGTTGACCACGGCTTTGGCAACTGTTTTGCGACGGGGCTTTTTCACCTCCCAGCGATGCCACGAACCGCGCCCGCGCGCAAAACAATTTAAGCAGGGCAAAGAATCTCTGCCCAGCAATCAGCTCATGCCACCGGCGTGTTTTGCTCGAACTTGAGCGCCTCGCCACCGGCAAAGGTCACGCGGATGGGTTCGCCCCGGCGCACTTCGCCGCGGAGAATTGCCTCGGCCAACGGGTCTTCCAAATAATTCTCGACTGCACGGCGCAGCGGGCGCGCACCGTATTTTTCATCCCAGCCTTTTTCGAGCAGGAATTCCTTGGCGGAGTCCACCACCTCAATTTCGATCTTCTGACCCGAGAGCCGCTTGCTCACCTTGTTGAGTTCGAGTTCCACGACTTTCTTCATGTGCTCCTTGGTCAGCGGGTGGAAGACCACAATTTGGTTGATGCGGTTGATGAACTCCGGCTTGAAATGCTTTTTGGTTTCCTCGAGGATGCGGTCGCGCGACTTGTCGTAATCAGCGGAATAGCTCATCCCCGCGTCGAAGCCCATCGAGGACGGCCGCTGGAGCAGCTCGGCGCCGATGTTCGAGGTCATGATCAAAATCGTGTTGCGGAAGTCTACCGTGCGGCCGAGCGAATCGGTCAGGCGGCCATCTTCAAGCACTTGCAGCAACAACTGCACGACATCCGGGTGAGCCTTTTCGATTTCGTCAAACAGCACGACCGAATACGGCTTGCGTCGCACGGCCTCCGTAAGCTGGCCGCCTTCCTCATAGCCGATGTACCCCGGCGGCGAGCCGATGAGCCGAGAGACGGAAAACTTTTCCATGTACTCGGACATGTCAATTTGCAACAACGCTTCCTGGTTGCCAAAAATGCGCTCGGCCAGGGTCTTGGCCAGGTGCGTCTTGCCCACGCCGGTGGGCCCGAGGAACATGAACGAGCCAATGGGCCGCTTCGGGTCCTTCAAGTCCGCGCGCGAGCGCCGCAACGCCTTCGCGATGACTTCGGTGGCCTGCTCCTGGCCAATGACGTTGACCTGGAGTTCTTTTTCCAAATTGAGGAGTTTTAAGCTCTCCTTTTGTTCCATGCGGGACAATGGGATCCCCGTCCAGTCAGACACAACCTGGAGCATGTCGTCCTCGCCGACGGTGATGGTGCGCTGCTCGCGGGTGTGCTTCCACGTCTCAATCATTTGTTCGCGCTTGGCGCGCAACTGTTTTTCCTGGTCGCGGTACTTCGCGGCTTCCTCAAAATGCTGCTTCGCGATGGCGTCTTCTTTTTGCGCGCAGACTTTTTCGATTTCCTTGGAAGCTTCCTCGATTTCCGGCGGCCGGTTCAGGCCCTCAATGCGGGCGCGCGCGCCGGACTCATCCAGCACGTCAATGGCCTTGTCAGGTAGAAAACGTGCAGTGATGTACCGGTCGGAAAGCTTGACGGCCAGCTCCAGCGCCTTGTCGGTGTAAACGACTTTGTGGTGCTCCTCGTATTTCGAGCGGATACCCTTGAGGATGAGCACGGCCTCCTCGACGCTCGGCGCCTCCACCTTCACCGATTGGAAGCGGCGGTCCAAGGCGCTGTCCTTCTCGATGTATTTGCGGTATTCACCCAGCGTGGTCGCGCCGATGCACTGCAATTCGCCGCGGGAAAGCGCCGGCTTGAAAATGTTCGAGGCGTCCATCGCGCCTTCAGCCGCGCCGGCGCCGACGATGGTGTGCAGCTCATCAATGAAAATGATGACGTTCTTGGCGCGGCGGATTTCGTCCATCACGGCCTTGATGCGCTCTTCAAACTGACCGCGATACTTCGTGCCCGCGACCATGAGCGCGAGGTCGAGCGTAATCACGCGTTTGTCGAGCAGGATTTCCGGCACGATGCCCGAGGCGATTTCCTGCGCGAGGCCTTCGACAATGGCCGTCTTGCCCACGCCGGCTTCGCCGATGAGGACGGGGTTGTTCTTCGTGCGGCGGCACAAAATTTGCACTACGCGGCGGATTTCCGACTTGCGGCCAATCACCGGGTCGAGCTCGCCATTGCGCGCCAGCTCGGTCAAATCGCGGCCAAATGCTTTGAGGGCGGGCGTTTTGACTTCCTTCTTTTCCTCGGGATTGGCGGGCGCATTTTGCGTAGCCTGGCCACTGGGCGCCGGGGAACTGGCGGGCTCCTCGGGCGGCGGCGCGCCGGCGTCGCCGGAAAAATTCGGATCCAGCTCCGCCAAAATTTCATTGCGGCAGCGCTCGATGTCCACATCAAGACTCTTCAACACGCGCGCGGCCACGCCCTCGCCCTCGCGCAGCAGGCCCAGCAAAATATGTTCCGTGCCGATGTAGGAATGGTTCAGCGCTTTAGCTTCCTTCTGTGCCAGCGCCAAAACCTTTTTCACGCGCGGCGTGTAGGGGATGTTGCCGGTCGGCTTGGCCTCGGGGCCGGTGCCCACTTGTTTTTCCACCGCGTTGCGCACCGTCTCCAAATCAAGCCCCATCTTCTGCAGCACGTTCACTGCCACGCCCTGCCCCAGATTAATCAACCCCAGCAGCAAGTGCTCGGTCCCCACATAGTTGTGATGAAACCGGTCGGCTTCCTTGCGCGCCAGCGCCAACACCTGTTGGGCGCGTGGCGTAAAGTTGTTCATGGGTTCGGCCATAGAGGTTTAAGTTGGAGGAATATTGTATGAAAATGATGAATTCGGCGAGAGCCGCCTAGGCGTATTTTGTGGTTTTTAGGGCGGGCATCAATTCTTTTCGAACGCCCGGTCAAAGTTCAAGGAGGGCAGGCTGGCCATCTGCTCACGCAGGAAACGCGCCCGCGCGACATCGCGTTTTTGCGTCTCCAGCGAGCCCCGCGCGGCAAGTTGGACATGGCCGGGCTGGCTCTCGATAAAGAGGCGGTCCAGCCGGGCGCGCTCCGCTTCGGGCAGGAAGTTCATATCCGCCGCCAGCCGCAGGAGCGACAGGCAGTTCATCGCCTCGACGGAGGTCAGCAGGTGGGCGTTGCGTGCGGTGCCGTAGGCGCGGCCAATTTTGTCGAGTAGCTTGGCGGCGTCGTTGTCCATCAACTTGGCGCGGGCGTTTTGCTCCTGCTCCACGATGGTTTGGAGGACAGACGTGACGCGCTTGATGATATCCTCTTCGCTTTCGCCGAGGGTCTGCTGGTTGGAAATCTGGAAAATGCTGCCGCTGGCCTCCGAGCCTTCACCGTACCAGCCGCGCACGGCAAGACCCAGTTGGTTGACCGCGCGGATGACTTGCTCCATCTGGCTGTTCAATACCAGCCCGGGCAAGTGCATCATCACGGAAGCCCGCAGGCCCGTGCCTACATTCGTGGGGCACGCCGTCAGGTAGCCCAACTCGGCAGAAAAGGCCAGGTCTAGATGTTCTTCGAGTCCGTTGTCGAGCGTGTCGGCTTGTTTCCAGACACGCTTGAATTGAAAGCCGGGGCGCATGACCTGCACACGCAAGTGGTCTTCCTCGTTAATCATGACCGACATCGTCTGGTCGCGGCTGATAATCACGCCCGCCCCGGCCGAACCCGATGACAATTCGCGGCTGATCAAGTGCCGTTCAACGAGCACCTGTTTTTCCAAATCATCCAACGCCGCCAAATCGAGCACATAGGCTTTTTTCATCTGCGAAGCCCCGCTCGCGGCTTCGACGCACCGGGTAAATATTTCCCTACGCTGTGCCTCTTTGGCCCACCCGGGGAAGGGAAAGTCGCGCAAATTCCTGGCCAGCCGGATGCGCGTACTCAGCACAATCGGCCCCGAAGGTGACCCGCCCGGCACAACCTCGGCCGGCGTGTCCAATATCGGCAAAATTTGCATAAGTGGATGATGGTTAAACCCCGAGAGGGCTACGTTGTCGCAGCCGGAGCGGCCAGCTTGGCGCGTAGAACGCCCAATTGGTCGCGGCAGCGAGCCGCCGTTTCGAAGTTTTCTTGCTTGATAGCTTCTAGCAACTGCCGTTCCAAAGAATCAATTTCACGACCCAGTTCCAAGCGGCGCCACTGGCGCGCGGGGGCCTTGCCCTTGTGCCGGGCCTCCTTGTGCAGGCCGGCAATGAGCGGCATGAGGATGGGCTTCAGCGCGTCATAGCACGCAGCACAACCCAAACGGCCGTTTTTCTTAAAGTCACGCGCAGTACATCCACAGTGCTCGCAGACGAGGGCCGGGCCGTCAGTCTCGGTCGCCACTTCGTCCGCCGGGCCGGCAAAACTCTTGGACAACAAATCCGCCAGCGAAAACCCCTCCGGGTCGGTCACGCCCTTCGACTGCGCGCAATCCTCACACAGATCCACCTTCTGGATCTGATTCTTGATGATTTGCGTCAGATGGACCGTGGCGGGTTTCCCGCATAGGTCACAATGGAGGGATTCACCCATAAAGAATAAATATCACCTATCGGCACCAAAGTGAAGGGCATAATGCGGGCCAAAATACTATTAACTAATCTTTCAATGGCTAGATTCGCACCCTCGTTTCTGGGGCTTTGCACTCAATTTTCTTTATCCAATGCAACCTCTTGCAGCCATCCGCTAACTCCTCATTGCAATCCGGATAGGAATTAGCTTCCAGGAGGGTTTGGGGCTGTAATATGGAACCCAGCCTCGGGGCTCTTTGTGAAAACTGCCCGCGAAGCTTTGCGTGCCATTGGGATTGGTCTCGTAAATGTTAATGACTAAACCGCTGGGATTACGCACCACCTCATCGTTCATATGTCGTTCAAAAAAATACATGGCGGCCTGGCCTTCCGGCCCCAACACAAATTGGCGGAATACTTCTTCATAAAATGCCCTAACTTTAGGAGTTAACAGTGCAAGCACATTTGGCCCGATATAGGCATTGAGGTAAGCATGGTAGTCGCCGATTTGAATGAGGTGAATGAAATAGGGAATGGCCGTCTTTAATTCTGCCTGTGGATTGTCCGGTGCTGGCGGAGTCTCTCCTTTCGGCGCAGTTGTAACAGGCGGCAGCACAGGCACGTCGGCTGGCGCGGATGCAACCGACACTAAAAGCGTCACAAGCAAAACGAAAAACCTTTTTGTCTTCATAGCCGAAGGGAAAGCGTAAAATGCGGTTTGCTCCAATCAACGTATCCCATAAGTTAAATTAGTCAACTTTACCGAAATGCCACCGGGCTTATAGAACCAAGTGTCTGACCCTCAAACTACTCCGCCTGCTTCGATGTCCAAGCCCGGCGCCACCTACTGGCTCACCCGCTTTGTGCTGCTGCGGTTGCTGGGCGCGGTTTATGCCGTGGCGTTTCTGGTCGCGGCCAACCAAGTCGTCCCGCTCCTCGGGGCACATGGGTTGACCCCGATGAGCACTGAAATTGACAACGTAAAAAACACCGGCAGCCTGCTCGGCGGA
>CAZCMU010000074.1:0-11253 GCA_964499725.1 uncultured Opitutales bacterium | reverse complement strand
AAGATGCATTAATGCTTTATTGCCGAATGAAAACCATTCGGCTTTTTTTAAATCATTATCGTCATAAAGCGATAATAATATTTTTTCATCGAAAGAATGAAGATGAGCATTGACAGGTGTCTTTTGATTACAGTGAATACAAACCACACAGATACCGAGGCAAAAAGCAGCGTCAAAAGCGGATTGGCTTCGAATAATAAATGCGCTGCATCGCCCAGCGCAGGGATGGCCCCAAAGCCAGCGGTCTTGACATCCGGTCGACGAAAGGTTTGATACCAAACCGCCAAAGCTTTTGCCCAGGCAGGGGTGATGCAGATAATAAATGACACTACCAGCCCCACAGTCATCTGCAGCGTCCTCTGTATTGCGCGTGAAAGTTTCCCTGTGGCTCCAGTCCAAGTTGATCCAGATTGGAGTAACTGGCCGATACCCACCCCCCCAAATGCTGCAGCGACGAAAGGAACAAACGTCATCTTGATCGACAAGGCCAAGCCCAGGCTGGCCCCGGTGAGAGCAAACAACCACCAGGATTTATGGTGCGGCGTCGCAAACAAACGCCAAAGCAACGCGCTGACCGGTAGCCCTACTGCGAGAGTGAAAGAGTCAGCGCCAAAATAATTGCTGTAGTTTAGCCATGTGGGCCACGCCATCGCGAGAACCAAGGTGAGCGCGCCAATCCCCAGCGGCATATCTTGTAACAACCGTCGCCAGAAAATGAGCAGGCCACCGATCGAGGCTGCTGCGACTACCAAATAACAGGCATTCAAAAACTGCTGGGTATGGTCCAGTTCAGTACCGGTCATTTTTAACACCAGTGCGCCCAAATAATAGATCAGTGTGCCTGGATGGTGCAGTCCAGTGGGTTGTCCATCTAGCACCAAACGCGCATTATAATAATAATCTGGTTCGATATCTGTTTCAAAAACATAATAGGGACGCGGGTATATGTAGGTAAACAAGACAAACAAGGCCAACGGAACGGATACACAAAGTCCAGGAAGAAACCAGCGAGATGCCACTTTCATCATTTTTACATTACTGAAAATTGATGGAGGAAATAAGTCAATCAACTAATAGGAATGGCGTTAAATCCTTCTTCCAACCGTTCCCGCAAAATGGGAATTATTAACGGATGCGACCCAAGCGTTTTGGTGAGGGTGATTTTTAATTTTGGGTGGCGGGATTGGGCGGCGCGGGCGATTTGTTCGAGGTCGCCGCCGGGGCCGGCGTGGCGGCCGGGGAGCAAAAAGAGTCGTGCGATGATGACTTCGCCGGAGGAAAATTCTGGAGTGTCTAATAATTTTTCCAAGAGCGGTTCGTTAAAATCATATTCCGGTTCGGGGCGGCGCTCCATCGAGCAGGGAGCCACGACGCGGGCGAAGGGGCCGAGTAACTGTCGGGTTTGGCGGGCGACGAGTTCGCGGACGGCGTTGACCGCAGGCTGGGGAGTGCCGTGGTCCGCGACGGCGACGGCGGGGCATGAGAAATTATTTTTTGCCGCACATTCGCGCACCCGGTCGGCGAGCAGGGCGGCGATACGCTTATCCTCCGGGTTGTTTGCATCAACGAGGCACGGAGCCACGCGCACGCGTAGGTGCGGCCACGATTCGCGCAGGTGCCGCACGCGAACAGGCAGATAATCGGTCAACGCGGCACTGGGGCCGAAAAATAAGGGGATGATTAGTATCTCTTGAAATCCATCAGCGGCCAATTTGCGGAGGGTGGGTTCCAGAATTTCGGCGGGTTGGTTATGGAGCAGAGCGGAATCAATGGCGCTGGAATGAAGGAGAGAAACGGGTCGCACGGGACAATCAGCCGCCTGCGCAAGCTGGTGCGCCAGCGCACGCAGCGCGAGAGTCGCCGCGGGTGCGAGCGAACCGTTATCCATGAGCAGGACGGCGGGCTTTGGCGATGGCGGCGAATTTGGCATGAAGTCGGCTGTAGAAACGAAGAGCGAGGGCGCGCACACCGAAAGCCGCGTGAAAAACTACTTGCGCGCCCCCATATTTTGGGGGTATTTAATCCCTTTTAACCACAACTTTTCAATGCGCAAACACTACCAGCTCACCATTGCTCTCCTATCCGTGCTCCCGCTGCTCGCCGGCTGCCACTCCATGCAGGGGCCGACCAAGGAGGCGACGGTGACGCCTTCCGGCACCTTTGGCAAGGGGTTCAACTCGCAGCAGTCCGACTTTACGACTCCGTCCGGCGCCACGGGCGAACCGATTGCGGGCGTGAGCACCAACGACAACAATCCGCCGTCACACGGCGACATCCTGCCCGGCAATATTGACTGGTCGCATCCGCCGGCGGAATGGGTGCTGGCGACAGTGCATTTTGGTTTTAACGAGTATAGCATCCAGAAGGCGGACCGCCCGGCGCTGGAAGCCGCAGCCAAGAAGCTGGCCGCCGACCCGTCCATTCATGTGGTGGCCGTGGGCCATTGCGACTGGTATGGTTCGGAGGAATACAATCTCGCCCTGGGTGAACGGCGCTCGAACAGCGTAAAGAGCTATCTGTCCAAAACGGGTGCGTCCGCCACGGACGTGGAGATTTTGTCCATGGGCCAATATGGCGCCATACCGGACGTGAAGAAGGACTCGCCCGAGGCCAAGAATGACCGCCGGGTGGACTTGGTGAAGGTTCCCGCCGGGGTGGCATTGCCCAGCGGGCCACCGGCCAGTGCGGGTGCGGCAGCACCGACCAAGGCGGCCGGCGAAGGTTCCTAAGCCCGCCAGGCGAGGAAGAAGCGGTCGCGCCTGGATAAGTCACGCACGCTTTCCGTCCCGGCATAGGCCGGATGACCGCCAATGATGGCCGATGCGGCGATTTCCGCGAGTTTGGCATGGTGCGCGAGGCCCGTTTCCAAAGCGAGGAGGCCGCCGGAATCGAGAATGCTGGGCGCGGCTTGCACAATCGCGCGCAAGTCCGCAAGGCCGTGGTCAGCGGAAACCAAAGCGGGCCGGGGTTCCCAATCGCGCACTTCGGGTGCGGCGGTGGCCCATTCGTCTTCCGATAAATAGGGCGGATTGGCGACGATGAGACCGCAGGAGCCCAGTCGGGCAAAACATTCCGGCCAGCGGGCGCAGGAAAAGCTGACCTGTTCCGTCAGGCCAAGAGTGGCGGCGTTTGATCGGGCGAGCGCGAGGGTACTTTCGTCGGCGTCAATGGCTTGCACGCGGCAATTGGGCCAGTGCCGTGCCAAGGCCAGGGCAAGCACGCCAGTACCAGTGCCCAAGTCCAAGGCCATCGCGGGCGGAGTAGTGACGCGGTTAAAAACCAATTCAGCCAATTCCTCTGTTTCCGGTCGGGGGATGAGGGCACGGCGGTCACACGCCACCTCGAAATCGAGAAAGGACGTTTTACCGGCGATGTACTGCCGGGGTTCGTGCCGGCCCCGGCGGGCGACCTGATCGCGGAGGGCGGCCAATTGCTCCTCCGTGAGCGATTGTTCAAAACGCAAATAGAGGTCCAGGCGCCGGCAGCCCAGGGCCCCGGCCAGCAGCAGTTCGGATTCCAGACGGGCCTGAGGAACCTCCTTGCGGGCGAGGAAATCGGTGGTCTTTTGCAATACTTCGAGAACGGTAGGCATGGGCGGGGGTTGCAATATAAGCTTTTCTCCCCAGCTCTTTTGTATCATAAGTGTCGCGTGCGCAATAGCCCAGCGAATCGATGGAACAGGGGTTGGGGCGCAGGATTATTGGAGACAAAGCAATGACGATGATGACACCCACGGCGTCGCAAGCAGCGGCCAGCAACAAAGCGGCGCCGAAGAAACAATCCTTTGCCGAGCGCCAGGCGCTGGCCAAACAGAAGGCTTACGAACGCGCGGCGCACCGCAAGAAAATCAAACTCGCCGAAGTTACGGCGTTCACGCAGCAGTTGTCTTCCATGCTGCAAGCGGGGCTGCCACTGGTCAGCGCGCTGGAGGCGTTGATGGATCAGGTGGAGAACCCGGTATTCAAAATCGTCGTGCGCGAAGTGCGCAACGATATTGCCGGCGGCACCAGTTTTTCGCAGGCGGTGCGCAAATTCCCCAATGCATTTCCCAATTTGTTCATCAGCATGGTGGAGGCGGGCGAAGCTTCGGGCGCGCTGGCGGACATCATGGGCAAGGTGGCGGAATATTTTGAGAGTTCCCTGAAACTCCAGAAAAAAGTCAAAAGCGCGATGACCTATCCGATTTCAGTCATCACCATGGCTTGCGGCCTGGTATCCATTCTGCTGATCAAGGTCATCCCGGTATTTGAGGACATGTTTGCCAGCTTTAACGCAAAGTTGCCCGCGCCGACGTTGTTTCTCATCGGGGTCAGTCACTTTCTGGGCTCGTGGTGGTGGGCGATTCTGCTGGGCGGGTACCTGTTCAAGCAGGGCTTTGACCGCGTGACTTCGACGCCGCGCGGGCGCGAAATCAAGCACCGCGTCGTTTCCAAGCTGCCCATTGTCGGCGGCCTGACGCAAAAAATCAACGTGTCGCGTTTCTGCCGCACCTACGCGATTTTGCTCAAGTCGGGCGTGCCGATTCTGCGTTCCATTGAAATTTGCTCAAAAGCCTCCGACAATATTTTTATTGAGAACGCGTGCCTGGCGATTAACCGCACGGTTTCTTCCGGCGGCCAGCTATCCGAGGTCATTGCCACGCAGGCGTATTTCCCGAACACGGTGAAGCACATGATGAAGGCGGGCGAGCAAACGGGCAATGTGGACGGGATGTTGAACAAAGTCGCCGATTACTACGACAACGAGATTGATAATGTCGTCGGCTCCCTCACTTCATTGATGGAACCGCTGCTGATTTGCTTTCTGGGCGTCGTGGTCGGCGGTATCGTCATGGCGATGTTCATGCCGATTTTCCAGCTGTCGAACGTGGCCGGAAATGGTTGAGCGGCGGTGGTCAGCCTGCCAGATGGGTGGCACATTCCTCAAGCGGGTAAGTCCAGATTTCCGACAAGGTGGGATGATACCAGTGGGCGCGCAGGAGGTCGTGGACGGTGGCATGCAGCGGCAACGCGACGGCGGGGGCGTGAATGAGTTCGGAGGCGTCAAAGCCCACACATTCCGCGCCGAGCAGAAGACCATCAGGTTTGCGCGCCAAGATTTTGACATAGCCTCGGCGGGCTTCCATCAGGATGGATTTGCCGTGGTCTTCAAAGAGGTAGGAGGCGGCGACGTACGGGATGCGGCGGTCTTGCAGTTGCTTTTCAGATAATCCGGCGGTGGCCACTTGCGGGTCGGTAAAAACAACTTTCACCAGATGGTCTTCGTTGACGGGGGTGGCTCCTTTGCCGAGGGCATGGCGCGCGGCGGTTTCCGCCTGCATTATGGCCACGTGAACAATTTCGTGTGGGCCGACGCAATCGCCCGCGGCATAGATGGCCGGGTTGGCGGTGCGCTGAAATTCGTCCGCCTGGATATGTCCGGACGGGCGGAGGATAACGCCGGCGTGTTCGAGCCCGAGGTTTTGGGTGGCCGGTTTTCGGCCGAGCGCGTTGAAGAGCGTACTAGCCTCACGTATGAGGCGCTGGCCGGCGTGGGTGAAGACCACGCGAACACCGCCGTTGGCGGCTGAAGAAATTTCTTCGACGTGCGTATCGGTAAAGACATTCATCCCGTCGTCGCGCAGCGCCTTTTCCACGACGAGCGCGGCCTCGGCGCTTTGTTCTTTGAGGATATGCGGGCTGCGTTGGATAAGCGTCACCCGGCTGCCGATGCGCTGGAGAAACTGCGTCAGTTCGCAGGCCACCACCCCGCCGCCCAGCACAATGACTGATTCGGGCACGTGGTCCAAATTCAGCACGTCGTCACTGGTGAAGGCCGCGACTTTGTCCAAACCCGGCACCGGCGGCCAGGTGATGACGGAACCGGTGGCGACGAGGAAATGCTGGCCGGTTAAAGTAGTGCCGTCGGCAAGGGTCACTTCTCGCGGCCCGGTGAAGCGCGCAGCTTGGCGAAAGAGTTGGAAGCGACCGGATTCGAGTTGTTGGACGCGGCAACCGGCAAATTCGGCCACCAGCCGGCGCTTGCGTTCCTGCAGCGCGGCGGGATTGGCGCGCGCGGTGGGGATATCGAGGCCGAAGGCCGCGCCATGTTGGGCGAGGTGGAGGACTTCGGCGGAATAAATGAGCGTTTTTGACGGCATACAGCCGCGCAGAATGCACAAGCCGCCAAGTTCAGTGGCGCCGTCCACGACGGCGACCCGCGCGCCGGCGTCGTGAGCAACACGGGCGCCGGCATACCCGGCGCTGCCGCCGCCGATGACAATAAAATCAAACGATTGATGCATGGGAGTGAATGGCGGACTAGTTTTCGTTCTATCGCGGCACGGCAAAAGATGATAGAGTGAAGGCCGTGATTTACCCCAAGATTGAGACAAGGCCCGATCAAAGACAAGCGCGGCGAATTTTCTTCATCGCCATGACAGTCTTCGTCACGGGGCAAATCGTCGCGGCGGATGCGCCGGGTTCTGCTACGGCATTGCCTATGCCGGCGTCGTATGATTTTCGCAATCCGCCGCAGGGGGTGTTTGATGATGAATGGATGGAGGTGTTCATGGGCGGGGAGAAAATCGGCTATGTGCACCAATTTTTCCGGCGCGAGGGCGACCGGATTTTTAGTGAACAGCACCAGTCCATGCGATTGGGGCGGCTGGGCAGCGTGCTGGAAATAAAAGGCGTCGTGCAAAGCGAGGAGACCCTGGCTGGCGAGGCGCGTTCCTTTCACAGTGTCACCGAACTGGCCAGCGCGCCGACAATCGTGGATGGAAAGGGCGACGGAAAAATTTTTAACGTTACGCAGCAAACCGGCAACTACCGCGAGCAAAAGCAAGTGACTTTCCCGCCGGGGACGGTGCTCGCCTGGGGTGAAGAGCGGCTGGCGCGGACCAAGGGCTTTGCGGCGGGCACGGCCTTTGAATTTCTGACCTACGATCCGTCAGACGACCCATTTCAACCGCTGCCGGCGAAGGAAACCATCGGGCCAGGCGAGAAGTTGACTATTCACGGTAATTCCATCGCGGCCGCACGGGTGGTCACCCATGTGAGCGCGGCCAACGGAACCGGAGGGATGGACATGGTGACGTGGGTGGATGCGGAAAACCGGACGATACGGGCGACGGTGCCCATGGGCGGCATGACGATGGAAATGGACATTGCCACCAAGGAGCAGGCCCTGGCGGATTTTTTGCCCAAGGACATTTTTGCCGGCTCGCTCATCCCGCTGGGGCAAACGCTGCCAGCCGATGCGGCCACCGTGACGCTGCACTTGAGCCGCAAGGACAACCAGCCGCTGCCCTTGCCGCCGGAGTCCGTGAGCGAACATGGCGAAGTGCTGCCCGATGGCAGCGTGCGCCTAACCCTCACTCATGCTGGGGCGCAGGCCGCCGTGTCGCCGCCGATAAAAGATCTAACTCCATATCTGGGGCGCAACTCGTTTCTCGATACCAGTGACCCGGTGTTGCGGCGGCTCGCCGTCGAGGGCGGGGGAGAAGCAACCAGCCCGATGGCCACCGCGCATAATTTACGCAAATTCGTCGCCGATTACATTACGAAAAAAGACCTGAGCGTGGGTTTTGCCACGGCATCGGAAACGGCCCAAAGCCACGAAGGTGATTGCACGGAGCACGCGGTGTTGCTGGCGGCGCTGGGTCGCATCCGTGGCCTGCCCACGCGGGTGGTGGCGGGGTTGGTTTATTTGCCCGAATATGAAGGTCAAAGCGACATCCTGGGCTTCCACATGTGGACGCAGTTTTATTTCAACAACCAGTGGGTGGATTATGACTCGGCCATCACCGACGGGGCGCATCCCTACTGGCGGTTGGGGTTTGTCGCGACCGACTTGAATGGTGTTTCCCTATCGGATTTTAGCATGGACCTGATGAGCTGGATGGCGGAGATGAAAATTACCGTCGAGGGCGTGACTCCAGCGGCGGGGAATTAATTCATCAAGATTTAGGCTTGGCCGAGGGCGTGCCAAAGGTGGTGGGGCGTTGGGCGAGCGTCTGGCCCTGACCGCGCAATTTTTCGATGCGTTTGCGTTCGCCCGGCAGGAAGGGGGTGTCTTCGCGATCCACTTCCACCCAGCGGGCCAGCGAAAAGAGGATAAACCAGAAGCCGAAAAAAACCGCGGGGCAGGCCAAGGGAAAATCCACCACCGACAAAATGACAATCGCCGCCAGCCCGGCCAGCGGCGCCAGGAGGAATTTTAAAAAGCGGCGGTAAAGCAGCAACCGGCCCACAATCCAAATGGCCGGCACCCACCAGACCAAAGTGCCGATGATGCCGTGCTCGGCCAAGCTCTGCCAAAAATCGGAGCGCGCCACCGAGCGGTAAACGTCATTTTGGTCGGCACCCTGGAAAAAACTGTAGACCACGGGAAAAGAATTATAACCCCAGCCCAGCCATCTGCGCTGGAGCCACATGCTCCGGGTGTCTTCGATCACGCGTTGATGAATGGGCCAGTCCGCCGTCTGGCCGGCATACTTTATCCATTCGTTGGCGGGGTATTTAAAGGTGACAAAGGCGGCGCTCGTGGCGAAAACCAGACCGGCAATAATCCAGATGGGAATGCTCACGCCCCAACTCTGCCGTTGGCGGGAGCGGCGCTCGAGTAACGTTTGCCAGACGATGACAAAACAGCCCAGGCTGGCCACCACGGCGCCTAAAATTTTGTGCAGCGGGTCGCCAGCGACGAAAATACTGGCCGCCAGCAAGGCGGTGGAGGCGAGCAAGAACCAGCCCTCCTTTGAGGACTGCCACCGCCAGCCACGCTGGCGCACCAACCAGCCGAGCAGCCCGAACCCGGCGCTCATCCAGAGGATGGCAAAGGCGCTCCACAAGGCCGGATGGGAAAAGGTGGAGAAAAAGCGGGTGTTATCCATCGGAATCATCCACAACAATTGGTCCGTATGGCTTGCAAACTGGAGGATGCCGAAGAGAGCCAGCGCGCCGGCGCCAATCACCAATATTGCCCAGGCGCGCACAAACACCAGCCGGCTTTTGCACAACAGCAGCGCGCTGATGGTGGAGCTGTAAACGCCCGCGGCCAATAACGCGCTGATGCCGGCTGTCTTAAAGGAAGTGGACACCGGCACCCAGCCAGCGGGCAGGGGCGATAATTCCCAAAGCTTGATCCCGCCGGCTGTCAATTGCTGGTACGGGGGGAAATAGCGCCCAATCAGAAAAGTCGCGGACACAAACCAGACCGGCAGCATCCAGAAAAGAAAGCGTAGGGCGAATTCCCGACCCTTTTCGCCATAGGCATGCCGGTTGGCCCCGGTGAGCACGAGGCCGACCACACCCAGGACAGCCACAATCCCCAGTGACCAGGGCGCGGTGCCGCCCCCGGCAATGGCAGCAACCAAGCCTAGAGTCACCCAGAAGATGCGAAAGCCCAGCTCTGTGGAGGATTCGGTGGCGTCATGGCCATGATGTTCGTCTTCAAACACGTCGGGAAATAAAAAAGAATTAAGCCGTGGGCGCGATGGAGACTGGCGCCGAGGCGGGCGTCAACTGGAGGCGGAAACGTTCAATGGCATCCCAATAGGCCACGGGGTCCGCCTCAAGGATATTATTATGATGGGCGTCGGCGACCCAGAGGTGCTGCTTGGGGCCGGGGTGGGTGGCAAAGAGACGCTGACCGTGGAAGAAGGGGACGGTTTTGTCCTGACGGGCGTGGATGGAAAGCAGGGGGGCGCGCACGCGGCCGATTTTGCAAATGTTTTCGAAGCGATCCCACGGCAAAATTTTCCAGTGAGTGACCACGCGAAAGGCGCTGAGGAACGCGCCTTCGAGGATGAGGCCGCCGATGGGTTCGCGGCTGGCGAGGTCCACCGCCGGGCCCGCGCCGAGGGACAGGCCGTAAAGCACGATTCGGTCGGGAGGAATGCCCTTGAGTTTGGTGAGGTAGGCGTAGGCCGCGGCCAGCGCGGAATAACAACCAGCTTCGCTGGGTATGCCGGTGCTGGTGCCATAGCCGGGATAGTCGTAGGCAAAAACCGCCCAGCCGTGCGCGCGGAAAAGCTGGAGGCGTTCATCCGCTTTGCCGAGGTCCATTTTGTTGCCATGGCCGAAGAGCAGGACATGCGATGCCGCGGGGTTGGGGAGGAAGACCGCGGTAATCAGGTTGCCGTCGGGCGCGGGAAGCTTGGGTTGGCCGGGGGCGTCGGCATAGCTTGCGGGTGGTGCGGGGAAAATCATGGCGTCCGCCAGCAGCCACGCGAAGACCACCAAGGCGCCGTAAGCGGCGGCCACGCCGATGAGAAGCAGTAAGAGCCCGTCGAACATCCCGGCCATTGGAGCAGAAAAAGGGCGGCATGCCGAAAAGAAACGGATTTAATCCTTCGAGGAAAAAAGTTTGTCCAGTTCCAGCCAGGCACCGAGAACGACATCTTCCGGCCTGGCCTGTGCGTCAAGGCCATGGGCAGGTAAGTTTGCGAGCCACCTTTCCAATGCTGGGTTTTGGGCGCGCCGGGCGAGGGAGCCGATTTGTTTGCGGCGTTGGGTGAAAAATTCGCGGATGAGTTTTTTGGTGGCAGGGTGAAAGGCGCGAGCATCGGCGCGCCGGCGAAGGCCGAGCAGGATCGAGTCCACTTTGGGTATCGGATAAAAACAGGTTCGGGACACGGCATGGCTGTCGGCGCGGTCGAAAGCGGCTTCGGTAAAAATGGAAATGGCGCTGCGCCCGGCGGTGCCGGGGCCGGCAGTGAAACGCTCGGCGGCTTCGCGCTGGAGCATGAGCACGAGGCGCTCAGGGAGCGGGCCGGAGAGGAGGGCGTCGAGCCAGGGCGTGCTGACGGAGTAGGGCAGGTTGGCGACGACTTTGTAAGTGCCGCCGGTCAAAGCGGGGTGATTATCGGGCAAGCCCGCGCGCGGGTGTTCGACGGCGTCGCCTTCGAGCAGGTGAAATTTGTCGGGAAATTTCGGCAACAGGGTCGTGCGCAAATGGTGGTCGAGGTGGCGGTCCACTTCGACGGCAAAGACTACAGCACCTGCCGACAGGAGCGCCTCGGACAAAGTGCCGAGGCCCGCGCCGATTTCCACCACGACATCGCCGGGAATAATTTGCGCGAGTTCGAGCGACTTGCGGACGAGATTGCCGTCGACGAGGAAATTTTGGCCCAGGTTTTTGCGCGGGACGATGCCCAGGCGAACGAGCAGGGCGCGGGTCTGCGTGGGCGTTAAGGGCATGGAGAGAAAGGATGAGGGATGAGGGATGAAGGATGAAAGAAGAAAATTCCGGATGCCCACACACTTCAGG
>CAZCMU010000073.1:0-11362 GCA_964499725.1 uncultured Opitutales bacterium | reverse complement strand
GCTGCGCAATAACCGTCGCGGAGCGGGGCTGTTCGTCAATCAGTTCCATTTCGCCAAAGGTATCGCCCTGGTGCAAGGTGGCGATTTTCTGCTGGCACTCGCCTTCGCGCGAAATGACCTGCTTGAGAATGTCCACGCCGCCACGATATATGACGTAGAGCGTGCCGCCGCGTTCGCCCTCGGTGATAATTCGTTCGCCCCGCTGGTATTGCTCAACCCGGAATAGTACAGGTAAATCCTTCAATTCCTCCTCACTCAAGCCGGCGAACAAGGCATGCCGTTTGAGAAAGGTGGGGTCGAGCGTAATCCGTTCAGAAGCGGACTTGGTCATGAGGATTGGCGAAAAAGGAACAGGGGTGGATCCTTTACGGAGGGTATTTTGCATATTTGGGTAGCTTAAGCAAGCAAAGCATCAGGCTTATGAGGTAATAAGTTTCGTAGGCGGCTTTTCAACCACAGACTGGGGCCAATATGAAAATTTAGCGCCAAGCTTGCTGTTGAAAGGCACGAGGGGAATCGCTACGAGGCAGAACGCTTGAGTCCCGAGGTTGGAATCAAAAAGTCCTGTCTGCAGAGCAAATCGTCAACTCGGCCAATCGCTTAAGAAAATTCCATTATTTTTCTGAATAAAACCAACTATTTTTGCGACTCCAGGCCTCCTTCTTTCCGAGCCTACTTTTACACAAGTTATCCACAAAACGTCGGGGCAAAAGTTTTCAGGCCCATTTTAATGCCTAACCCGCTACCCATCAATTTTTTGCCCCGCAAGACCCTCGGGGAATCGTCATAACACCGTCGCAGTACCGGGCGGCCTTTTCATAACTGCGCCGCTCCAGGAAATGAATCAAATCAGCAGGCATTTCCGAGCGATTTTGAGAAAGCAGCGCATCAAGACTGGCAATGGAAGTCATCAATTGGGTCAAACCTTCGCGTCCCGGCTGGGGCGAGCATAAGTGACCGAGCAATTCGCGAAGAGGGGCTAACCAAGCAGGTTGAAGCGTATTCATACGGGTATATGTGGTCCATTATCAGTTAAATGCTTATCAAACAACCCCATTATCGCAAACTATTTAATCTATTAAATAAGTCGTTGTTCATAAATATTATGCGAATCATTAAATTTGAAATTTGATAAATACAGACTGGTTTGTCTATAATTGTTACGGTAAACGACCTTTGCCACTTGCATCTAAACTTTAACTCAATAAATTTGGAACCGTATTATTTGACTTTTGTTCTACCCCTCCAATCCCATTCTCCATGAAAAACCTTTCCTTTGCAAATCGGTGGAACGCCGATTTGATTGACCGCTATTATGAAAATTGGCTGAGGCAGCCGGAAAGCCTCGAGCCCGACTGGCGCGCTTTTTTTGAAGGCTTCGAACTCGGCCAGACGCGTACTGACATCGCCCCTTCCGAAACGGCCACCGCAACCATGCCCGGCGGGGTGTCGCCAGAAACCAGCGCACCGGTGGACCCCATCCTGCAGGCGCGCGCCATTGGCGCGATTTACGCCTACCGCGGCTTTGGCCATACCCAGGCTCATCTTAATCCCCTGCAAATTCAAGCGCCGCAGAATCCGCGCCTGTCCCTTGAACGGCTCGGCTTTACTCCGGCGGACTTGGACCGCCCCTGCTTTACGGGCAATTATCTGCAAGGCGAGCGCCTGACCGTGCGCGAACTGCTCCGCCGGCTGCATGAGACCTACTGCGGCAACGTCGGCATTGAATATCTCCAGATCCAGGACACGAAACGCCGCCGCTGGTTGCAGTCCCGCATTGAACCAACTTGCATGAGGCCCGCGCTGACGCGCGAGGAAAAGCTGCGCACGCTGAAGAAAATCTCCGAAGCCGAGGGTTTTGAGCGCTTTCTGCACACGCGCTACGTTGGGCAGAAGCGTTTTTCACTCGAAGGCGGCGAAACGCTGATTGGCGCGATGGAGGCGTTGATTGAGCGCTGCCCGCAGTCGGGCGTTGAGGAGATCGTCATGGGCATGGCCCACCGCGGCCGGCTCAACATCCTCGTGAACACGATTGGCAAATCCTACGAATACCTGTTCCGCGAATTTTCGGAAAATTTCATTCCTGATACCACCCACGGCGACGGCGACGTGAAATACCACCTCGGCTACGAGGCCGACCGCACGACGTCCACGGGGCACAAAGTGCATATCGGTTTGGCGGCCAACCCGAGCCACTTGGAGGCGGTGGACCCCGTGGTGGAGGGCAAAGCCCGTGCCAGCCAGCGCCGGCGCAACGACATGGTCGAGCGCAAGAAGGTCATGCCGGTGCTCATCCACGGGGACGCCGCGATGATTGCCCAAGGCGTGGTGGCGGAAGTGCTCAACCTCTCGCGGCTGGAAGGCTACGCGACGGGCGGCACGCTGCACTTTGTCATCAACAACCAGATTGGCTTCACCACCGAGCCGAAGGACGCCCGGTCGAGCATGTATTGCACCGACATCGCCAAGATGATCGAGGTGCCGATTTTCCACGTCAACGGCGACGACCCGCTGGCGGTGGTCATGGTCACGCAACTGGCGTTGGATTACCGCCAGGCCTTTGGCGATGACGTGGTCATTGACATGTATTGCTACCGCCGCCACGGCCACAACGAAGGCGACGAGCCCGGCTTCACCCAGCCGACCCTCTACCGCCTGATCGCGCAGCACCCGCATGTGTCGCAAACGCTCGCCCGGCGCCTCATCGCCGAAGGCGACCTGACCGATGCAGAAGCCACGAAACTGCACGAGCAGTTCCAGCAAAGCCTGGATGAAATTTTCCTGCGCGTGCGCAAGGAGGAAGAAATCCAGAAAGCCGCCCGGCAGGGCCAGCGGCCGTCGAGCATGGCCGCGCCCTTCCGGCCGCCGTACTCCTTCGAATCCGAACCCACGGCGGTTGCGCGAGAAAATCTGGAAAAAGTTGCGCGGGCGCTGACGACCATTCCGGAAACCTTTAATCTCAATCCAAAAATCCGCCGCCAACTCGAGTTGAAGTGGGAGAATTTCCAAAAAGGCGAGGGCCTGGATTGGGCGATGGGTGAAGCTCTCGGGTTCGGCACGCTTTTGCAGGAAGGTTTGCCGGTGCGCTTATCCGGCCAGGATGTCGAACGCGGCACCTTCAGCCACCGCCACGCGGTGTTGTATGACATGACGACCCGCACACCGTATGTGCCCTTGCAGAACATAGCACCGAACCAACCGCGATTCTGCGTGCATAATTCGAGCCTCTCGGAATACGCCATTCTGGGCTTCGACTACGGCTACTCGTTGGATTTTCCTGAGATGCTTTGCATTTGGGAGGCGCAGTTTGGCGATTTTGCCAATGGCGCCCAGGTAATCATCGACCAGTTCATCACGAGTTCGGAATCCAAATGGCAGCGCACCAGCGGCATCGTGCTGCTGTTGCCGCACGGCTACGAAGGTCAGGGGCCGGAACACTCCAGTGGTCGCGTCGAACGCTTCCTCCAGGCTTGCGCGGAAAATAATATCCAAGTCTGCAACCTGACCACCCCCGCGCAGTTATTCCACGCGCTGCGCCGGCAATTGAAGCGAACTTTCCGCAAGCCGCTGATTATCATGTCGCCCAAAAGCCTGCTGCGGCACAAGGAATGTGTATCGAAGCTCACCGACTTCACGGACGGTCGTTTTCAAGAAATCCTCGACGACCCGGTGCAGCCGAAAAGCCCGAAGCGTCTCATCTTTTGCTCGGGCAAGGTGTTCTACGACTTGCACGCCTGCCGCAACGACAACAACATCCGCAACACCGCGATTCTGCGCGTTGAGCAGTTTTACCCGCTCAACACGGATTTGCTCCAGCGCATCCTAAAAAACTACACCGGCTTTGAAAAAATAGTCTGGTGCCAGGAAGAGCCGCGCAACATGGGCGGCTGGACCTTCATGGCGCCCATCCTGGAGCAAATCTGCGGCATCAAACCGGTTTACGCCGGCCGCAAGGCCAGCGCCAGCCCGGCCTGCGGTTCGCTGAACATCCACCGCATTGAGCAGGACGCCCTGGTCGAACACGCCTTCAACGCCTGATTTATTTACCCCATGATCGACGTCAAAATCCCCGCGCTCGGTGAGTCAATCACCAGTGGAATCCTGTCTAAATGGCACGTCAAGGACGGCGCCACCGTTACCCGCGGCCAGCCAATTTTTGAGCTGGAAACCGATAAAATCACCTCGGAGGGCCAGGCCGAGGCCAGCGGGCGCATTACGCTCCAGGCTGCCGCCGGCGCGGAAGTTGGCATTGGGCAAATTATTGCCGTGATTGATGAAACTGCCGCGGCTCCAGTCGCCGTGGCTCCAGCCACACCTTTGCCTGCTGCTCCGACTTCAACCCCTGCTCAGTCCGAAACGCTTAACTCGAAACTCGAAACGCTCTCTCCGGCGGCCCGCCGCGTCGCGACCGAGACCAAAATTGATCCTGCCACGGTCTCCGGCACGGGCAAAGGCGGCCGCGTGACCAAAGGCGATTTGCTCGCCGTCCCCGCAAACGTGCCGGTTCCCGGAGCGCCGTCGTTGGCGGTGGCGCCTGTGCCGGTACCCGCCGTCGTTGTGCCCGCACCCCAAGTGGATGCTGGCGTGCGCACAACACGCTCGCGCATGTCGCCGCTGCGCAAACGCATTGCCGAACGCCTTGTCGCCGCCCAGCACAATGCCGCCCTCCTCACCACCTTCAACGAAGTGGACATGAGCGCGGTCATGAACCTGCGCAAAAAATATCAGGAGGACTTTACCGCGCGCCACGGCATCAAGCTCGGTTTCATGTCGTTTTTCGTAAAGGCCACGGTGCAGGCGCTCAAGTCCGTGCCGGCGGTCAACGCGCAAATTGAAGGCGACGAACTGGTGCAGAACCATTACTACGACATCGGTGTGGCCGTCGGCACCGACCGCGGCTTGATGGTGCCCGTGGTGCGCGATTGCGATAAAATGTCCTTTGCCGAGGTGGAGAAAGCCATCGGCGACTTGTCCAAACGCGCCCGCGACGGAAAAATCAAGATCGAGGATCTGCAAGGCGGCGTCTTCACCATTTCCAACGGCGGCATCTATGGCTCGATGCTGTCCACGCCGATTCTGAACCCGCCGCAAAGCGGCATCCTGGGCCTGCACAACATCAAGGAGCGCGCGGTAGTGGAGGACGGGCAAATCGTGGCGCGGCCGATGATGTACCTCGCGCTGAGCTACGACCACCGCGTCGTGGATGGCAAGGAAGCGGTCACCTTCCTCGTCCATATCAAACAAGCCATCGAAGACCCGGCCCGGTTGCTCTTCGCGCTTTGACTGCCATCGCATAATCGCTTACTAACTGTGCCATGAAAACCGCTCTTAAATCCCACCGCTATAAGCAGAGGTCGCTTGCTTCAAAAAAGGTTAAGCGCAACATTTCCGGTGCAAATATTTCCTCGGCGGAACTTCGCTCTGCATTGGTGGATGCGCTGCGTACAGAGCGGGCCATGGTGCGTGAAGTCATCACGGAAGTTCTTGAAGAAGAAGGCCTTTATCGCGCCATGAAAGAAGCCGAGCCGGCTAAAGCGGTTTCCATGGATGCGGTCATGGCGGCTCTCCGTCGTGAATAGTAACTTTATAACCTAGTGACATAAATTCTTCAAGCGGTCATGCGTAAGTGGCAAACCCATTTTTCCCATGAACATTCACGCCGACGAAAAATTTCTAAAAGATCTTCAAAAAAATGTTTCCAAACAAATCCGCCAACGGGTGGAGAGAAAAATCAAGGAATTGCAAATAACTCAAAACTTGCACTCTGTTGCACAAGTGAAAGCTCTGTCCGGCCATCCTGGATATTACCGCATACGAATCGGTGACTATCGGCTTGGCCTTCGCGCAGAACAAGGTGAAATCTGGTTGGTACGTCTTCTTCATCGCAGCGAAATTTATCGTTACTTCCCCTAACTCCCATGTCCGAAACTCCCTTTGACTTGGTGGTGATTGGCGCCGGCCCCGGCGGCTACGTCGCCGCCATTCGCGCGGCCCAACTTGGCCTGCGCACGGCACTGGTGGAGAAAGACCCGTCCCTCGGCGGCACGTGCCTGAACGTCGGCTGCATTCCGAGCAAGGCGCTGCTGCATTCCACCGAAATTTACCACGTCCTTCACACTCAGGGCGCCTTGCATGGCATTGTCACGGGGCCGCTTTCGATTGATCTGCCAGCGTTAATGAAGCGCAAGCTGGAGGTCGTCGGCAAATTGACCGGCGGCGTGAAGCAATTGCTCGACCGGCGCGGGGTGACGATTGTACAGGGGACGGGCAAGCTCGGCCCCAATGGCCAGGGCGTCGAAGTGACGCGCCCCGACGGCAGCGTGCAAAAACTCGAAGCTAAAAACATTTTAATTGCCACCGGCTCGTCGGTGGTTGAATTGCCGTTCCTGAAATTCGACGGCAAGCTCGTCGTGTCCAGCGACCAGGCGATTGCCTTTGAAGAAGTGCCGCAAAAACTCGTCGTCATCGGCGCGGGCGCGATTGGATTAGAACTCGGCTCCGTCTGGGCGCGGCTGGGCGCAAAAGTCACCGTCGTGGAATTGCTGCCGCGCATTGCGCCGACGTTTGACGAAGACGTCTCCCGCCTCGCGCAACGCGTTTTCCAAAAACAGGGCATCACTTTTGAACTCGGTGCGAAAGTCACGGGACTCACCAATGAAAACGGCCAGGCGGCCCTGACCGCCCAGCGCGACGGCCAGACACTGAGTTTTCCCGCGGACAAAATCCTCGTCGCCGTCGGCCGCAAGCCGAACACCGCCGGACTCGGCGCCGTCGAAGCCGGGCTGACGCTCGACAAGCAGGGCCGCATTGTCGTCGAAAGCCACTACCAGTCGAACTTGCCGAATGTTTACGCCATCGGCGACGTGATTGCTGGGCCGATGCTCGCGCACAAGGCCGAGGAAGAAGGCGTCGCGTTTGCCGAATTGCTCGCAGGCAAGGCCGGGCACGTCAACTATGGCGCGATTCCGAGCATCATCTACACCGAACCGGAAATCGCGTCAGTCGGTATGGGCGAAACCGAGGCGAAGGCCAAGGGCATCGCCGTCAAAGTCGGCAAATTCAACATGGCCGCCAATGGTCGTGCGCTGTCTGCCGCGGCAACCGACGGCTTTGTGAAAATCATCGCCGACGCGACGACCGACCGCCTGCTCGGCGCGCAGATTATTGCACACAATGCGTCGGAGATGATTGCCGCGATTACGCCGCACATCGAATACGGCGGCAGCGCCGAGGACGCCGCACGCACCGTCACCGCGCACCCCACCCTCGCCGAGGCCATCAAGGAAGCCGCGATGGCCGTGGATGGCCGCGCGATTCATGCGGGGTAGTTACTGCACCATTTCCCCAAACGCCAGCGCGCGGAGTAAATCAAAGTAGCGGTCCACGCCCGAGTGCAGAATCGGCACGGCGTAGTAGAGAAATCCGCCCAACGCCAGCCACGGGCCAAAAGGAATCGCCACGCCAAAGGCGGGAGTGTCGTGGCCGATGGGTGCGGCAGGATCTGGGGGAGCGCCTTCAGCCGTAACAGGCGCAGCAACTGCGGGTTCAGGCATAGTGGGCGGGCTGGTTTCCTCCGCCGGTTTACGGAAGGCCCAGGCAAAAGCCATCCACGGCAGAATCACGCAGCAGCCGATGCACGCGCCGCCGAACAGAGAAAAAACCGCGCCCTGCCAGCCGCAAAATGCGCCGAGGCAGCCCATGAGCAGCACGTCGCCATAGCCCATCGCTTCTTTTTTGAAAAACAATTCGCCCAGTTCGCGAATCCAGAAAACGACGCCCGTGCCCACGATGACGCCAATCATCGAAATGACTCCGCCATGCAGCGAGGCGCCCAGCCATAACTCGGGTGTCGGCGGCACGTGCTGGATTTGGGGAAAGACGGATGACAAAATCAGCCCGACAAACATGCCACCGACTGTGGTGATGTCGGGCAGCAGCATGGTGTCGAGGTCAATCATCCCGCCCATGAGCAGAATGGAGAAAAATACCATGCCCGCGACGGCCGAGGCCGACGGGAGAGTCACCCACAACCACAAAAAAGTGAAAGCAGTGACGGCCTCAATCAACGGGTAGCGAAAACTGAATTTTTGGCCGCAGCACCGCGCCCGCCCGCGCAGGATGAACCAGCTCAAAATCGGCAGATTGTCGTACCACGCGATGGGCTTGCCGCAGACGCAGTGCGAGCGAGGGGTCACGATGGATTTATTGGCCGGGATGCGCAGGATGCAGACGTTTAAAAAACTGCCCACACAGGCGCCCATGTAGAACGCCGTAAACCGCAGCAGCCACGGAAAATTAGTCTGGAGAAAATGGAGATAGTCACGCATGGCGGGGAGGCAGGCCGAGGGCCTGGCAGGCGGCAGTCATCATGGTTGGGGCCAGGACCTCTGGTTGAATAGCGAGCGCCGCTTGGCTTTGCAGCCAAATACTCAAGGATTTCGCGCCCTGCCAGACCAGCATGCTCAGACCATCAGTCGCTCGCAGACCGCGCGCTTGAGCGGCAGCAACCAACTTGGTGGGGCCGGAACGATTGTAAACCATATCCATCACACAGGCTTTGTCGCCTAATGGTTTAACGTCGAAAGGGACCGGGTCGTCGCTCTTCATTCCCAAGGTAGTAGCGTTAATGATGATTACGTCCTCGGGCCATTCGCCTATTGGTGGTTCAGTAAAATTAAAACTGCACACTTTGGGCGCAATTGGCGGAAGTGCTTTGAATTCTTCATGGACATACTGGATGAGGCGCACCTCCATCTCCTCTCGCTTTTTCAGATCGCGGCTTCCCACCCACAAAGTGGCACATTTTCGCCGTATGCATTCGTCGGCAACTTCAGTAGCTGCACCGCCGGCCCCTAAAATTACCACCGTTCGACCATCCAAACTCACCTTCAAATCATGTTTTAGTGCCTCCACCATCCCAAATCCGTCTGTATTCAAAGCCTTTATTTCTTCGGTGAAGACAACCGTGTTTACCGCCGATAAGGCAGTTGCGCTGATGTTGGATTTTAGCAGGAGAATCATTGCCGCCAGACCTTTAAGCGGCACTGTTAAATTCAAACCTTGAAAATTTTTCTGTTTGAGTAATCTAAAAACCTTTTCCAATTCATGGGCATCCGGCTCAATATCAAATTTAAAATAACACCAATCTTTCAGCTTTTCGTGTCCTTGTGTCACCAAATGCGCCAGTGCTGCATTGTGCATCTGCGGACTGACAGAATGAGATACGGGATGCCCCAACACTGCCAGCGAGGGTAAAAAATTCCCCGCCTCGTCGCGGCGGTCCCAGTTTTCCAGATCGCGCAACGTCAGCGTTTCAAGTGGGTTCGGCATGACGGCGGTAGGCGAGGTCGAACTCGTGGACGAATTCCGCAAAGAGCTTGGCCTTCGTGTGGTCGCGCGCGGCGGTGTATTGATTGACGAGGTTGCGGCAACAGCGCGCCAGCACCTCGCCCACCGGGGCGGGCATGAGCACCGCCGGGTCGAAGGGCATTTCAATCGAGCGGAAATAGGCGCGCAGGTCGTCCTCGGTGCGGAAGGCGCCGCGCTCGTAGGCGTCAATGTAGAACGGCTCGTGGCCGAGGTTGCACGCGGCCATGAACTTGCCCGGCAGGCCGATGGGTTCCAGCTCGATGCCGCAACGCTGGGCGACGAGCAGGTAGATGGCCGAGAGCGTCAGCGGGATGCCGCGGCGGCGGTGGATGACCTGGTGGAGAAAGCTGTTGCGCGGGTCGTGGTAGTTCTCGGCCTCGCCGCGAAAGCCGTATTCGTGAAAGAGCACGCGGTTGAGGACGAGGCACTTGTCGCGCGCGGTGGAAGGCGTGAGCAGGAGCTGCCGGCAGCGGGCGGCCACGGCGTCGAGGAATCCGTGCGTGTCGGCGGGGCTGAGGGCCGGGAACACCGTGCGCTCGATAAGGAGCAGGCCCGTCTCCAGCTCGTACTGGAAGGAGCGAATAAACTCCATAAACATCTGCACGGTGTCTTCGCCGCCGAGTTCGCGCAGGAAGCGGCGGGCGTGCGCGGCCAGGGCGGCGTCGGGGCCGTCCGAAGTTTCGCGCAGGAAAGCGAGACCCGGCTCGCCCTGGCGGCGCAGTTCCTCGAGCAACGCCTCGCGCACCTGGGGGGTGGAGTCGTCGAGCAGGGCGCGGAGGGCGCCGGCGGTCGCGGGGGGCAGGGCTTCGGCGGTCATTGCCGGAGAGTAAGGCAAAAATTGGTGAACTCCGCAATCACGAAGGGGGGACTTTCAATGCCAAGGCATTCACCGCAAAGGCGCAAAGAACGCAAAGGTTTCTTAACGCCCTTCGCGTCTTTGCGGTGAAAATAAGCCTTACCCTCTTTCCGCGACCAAAAAATGGAGCCGGGAATCGGATTTGAACCGACGACCTACGCATTACGAATGCGCCGCTCTACCAACTGAGCTATCCCGGCCTGCTCCGCGCCCAACGCGCGAAAACAAGCGGTCATTATCATGAATCCGTCCGCCTTGGGCAAGCTGTTTATTGCCTCTGGGAAGATTCGAATTTTGGGTGGTGTCTTAGTTTGAGGGCGCAGCAAGTCTGCGCCCCTACAAAATCCCCCTTTGCGACTCTGCGGCTCTGCGCGAGAATTTTGTTGCTAAACCCTCTCACCGCCCGATCAGCCCCGTGGCCAGATAGATGGACGCTACTTTGTTGTCCGCCAGAAACAGCGCGACTTGCCAGCGGCGTTTTACCACGAGCTGGCTGTCCACTGCCGACCAGAATTGCTCGCAATACAGGTAGTCCACGTTGTTTTGGTCGCCCCACTGCGCGTTGCGCGTCAGCGAGCATTTAAAGCCGTGGCTTTCCATGATGCGTTGCGCGTCGCGGTAACTGGTGCCGAGGGGAACCCATTGTTGCACCTGCGCATACGCGCCGTAATAATTTTCCGGCAGCGGCGGCGCGGAGGCGGAAGTCGCGCAGCCGGCCGCGAACATCAGCGCGGCCGCCAAAATTGCGGCGAAGCGGCGGCCCAGCGGTTTCATACGCCATGCTCTTCGAGGAACGCCCGGATGGCGTCCGCCTCCGCCGGCAATTCGTGCCGGATGACGGTGCGGTCCTTCAACGCCTCCAGCGCCGGGGCCGTCGGCTCAAAGCCCAGCGTGTCGCGGATCGTCTCGGGGAATTTCGCCGGATGCGCAGTGCCGAGTACCACCGTCGGGCGGTCGGGGTCGATGTCCGCAAATCCGCAGGCCGTGTGCGGGTCGGCGACGTAACGGAAACACGCGTAGAGGTCATCGATGATTTCGCGAATCTCCTCGTCGTTCGCGTGCGTCGCGCGGAAAACGTCCGTTGCAAAATTCTCGCACGACCACTGGCCGCTCGCGCGCAATTGCTCCATCACGCCG
>CAZCMU010000072.1:0-11430 GCA_964499725.1 uncultured Opitutales bacterium | reverse complement strand
AAGTCCTCGAACGCAAACCCCTGACCTTTTGGGAGCGCACCTACCTGCCGCAAATTCTTGGCGGGTTAAAAATCACCTTCGTCAATATGTTCCGGCGCACGGAAACGCTCGAATACCCCGAGCAGCGCCCGACCATCCCGGTCGGCTACCGCGGCGCGCCCACGCTGGTCAAAGACCCCAATGGCCGTGAAAAATGCGTCTCCTGTCAGTTGTGTGAATTTGTCTGCCCGCCCAAAGCCATCCGCATCATCCCCGGCGAAATTCCCTTCAATGCCCCGTTCTCGCACGTTGAGAAAGCCCCGAAGGAATTTGATATCAACATGCTCCGCTGCATTTACTGCGGCTTGTGCGAGGAAGTCTGCCCCGAGGAAGCCATCTGGCTGCAGGATATTTATTCCCTGACCGGCACGGCCCGCGCCCAGCTCGTGCACAACAAGGAAAAACTTTACGAACTCGGCGGCACCCGCCCCGACACCCACTACAAGTGGGACAAAAAACTGGCCGCGGAAAAATCCCATGAGGAGGGCGGCCACCACTAAGCCGCCGCCGGCTTTTTACACGAGCTGTTTATATCAAGCGCCATGCCCGCCTTTTTCTTCTACTTTTTCTCCGCGCTGACGATTCTCGCCGCCTTGCTGGTGGTGCTGAATCGCGACGCCGTGAACAGCGCCATGTGCATGATTATCGCGCTGGCGGGGGTCGCCGCGCTGTTTGTTTTGCTCCAGGCTTATTTTTTGGCGGTGTTGCAAATCGTGGTTTATGCGGGCGCGGTGATGGTGTTGTTCCTCTTCATTATCATGCTGCTGGATCCCAAGACCCGGCGCATTCCTGTTTCGGAAATGAACCTGGTGGCCGGCCTGATTGCGTTAATGGCGCTGGCCATCGGGGCCTTTTGGCTGGCCCGCCAGTATCCCGTCGTGGCGGAACTGCCCCCCATCCAGGAGCTGCCGACCACCGCTGCGCCGCTGGGCTACGCCACCGCGGCCAAAACTTTTGGCTTCGGACTGTTCACGCGCTACCTGTTGCCCTTTGAAGTCGCGGGCTTTCTCCTGCTCAGCGCCATGGTCGGCGTCATTGTTTTGAGCAAGCGCACGCCGGCCGACAGCAACGACGATCCCGCCAAATAACCCCCGCCACCCTCATCCATGCAACCCGGACTCCAAGCCTACCTGACCGTTGCCGGCTTTCTCTTTGCCATCGGCTTTGCCGGGGTTTTGCTCCGCAAAAACACGCTCATCATTTTCATGTGCCTGGAATTGATGCTGACAGCCTCAACCCTCGCCCTCGTCGCCATTTCGCGGTTTTACAATTCAATGGATGGCGCGCTGTTCGTCTTTTTCATCATCACCGTGGCCGCCGCCGAAGTCGCCGTTGGGCTGGCCATCATCGTCGCGCTTTACCGCCGCCGCCACACCGTGCAAGTGGACGGGCTGAATTATTTGAAGCATTAAACCCATGGATTTGTCCACGCTCTTGACGGCCATTCTGCTGCTCCCCCTGGGCTCAGCGGCGCTCATTGCGCTCTTCTTGCGGAAGCGCGGAAGTCTGGCCGCCGCGCTGTCGGTGACGGTCGGCTTTCTCATCATGGCCCTCTCCCTGGACGTGCTGCTGACCTGGAATGGGCAGGACCTTCATGTTTCGCACGAATGGCTGCGATTTGGCAATTATGCCTTTTCGATGGGATTTTACTTCAACCACCAGACGGCATTGATGCTCCTGGTGGTGTCCTTTGTCGCAAGCTGGATCCAGCTTTTCAGCGTCGGCTACATGGATGAGGACGAAGCCAAGGGCCGTTTTTTCGGCGGGCTGTCCATTTTCATGTTTTCGATTCTCGGCATCGTGCTGGCCGACAATCTGGTCATGCTCTTTGTGTTCTGGGAACTGGTCGGCTTCAGCTCCTACATGCTGATTGCCCATTATTACACGACCGACTTCGCCAACATGGCGTCGAAAAAAGCCTTCATCGTCAATCGGGTGGGGGACTTCGGCTTTCTCCTCGGCATTGTCTGGTGCTGGAACCACTACGGCACGGTGAGCTTGATTGAATTGCAGACGAAACTCGCCGGCCATCCCGCACTGCTTGGCACCCATCACGGCACCGCCATCGGCCTGCTGCTCATGTGCGGTTTCATTGGCAAGAGCGCGCAGTTCCCCCTCCAAGTCTGGCTGACGGACGCCATGGCCGGCCCCACGCCGGTTTCGGCCCTCATCCACGCCGCCACGATGGTCGCCGCCGGCATTTACTTCCTCGCCCGGGTGTTTTTCCTGCTTTCGCCGTTCACCCTGCATTGGATCATGTGGAGTGGCGCGGCCATGACGGCTTTTGCCGGCCTCTGCGCGCTCGGACAGACGGACATCAAAAAGACCCTCGCTTACTCGACCCTCTCGCACCTCGGCTACATGGCTTGCGCGGTTGGCCTCGGTTATCCGCAACTGGCCCTGTTTCACCTGGCGATGCACGCATGTTTCAAGGCGACCCTCTTCCTCGGCTCCGGCTCGGTCATTCACGCCTGCCACCACGAACAGGACATTTATCGGATGGGCGGACTGTGGAAAAAAATGCCACTGACGGGCCTCACCTTCCTGCTCGCTTCGCTGGCTAATTGCGCCATGCCCTTTTTCTCCGGCGGCTATTCCAAGGACTCCATCATCACCGCGGCTTTCCTGAAAGGCCATCAGGATGGCGCCATTTTCTTTGGCGTTTACGCGCTCATTCTCTTCGGCGCGCTCTGCACGGCTTTATACACCGGGCGGCTCTTCTCGGTCGTCTTCCTCGGCCAACCCCGCAGCGAGGAAGCCGGTCACGCCCACGAAAGCAACGCGTTCATGACGATTCCGCTCGTGGTGCTCGGCCTGCTTTCCCTCGGCGGCGGCTGGGCCACGTACGGCTGGACGTGGGGCGGGCATTTCACCGGCCTGCTGCCCAGCAGTTGCGTGGTGGTCTTTTTGCAGACGTTTAACGAACTGCATGAAGCGGTGGAGAAAACCGGTTTCGCCTCCGTCCTTGAATTCATCAACCTCGGCATTGCGCTGGCGGGCCTGGCCGCTGCCTATTTATTTTATGGTCGCCATCCGGCGGGCGACGCCCTCGCGGCCAAATCTCCCGCCACGTTCCACGTCCTCGAACGCCACGGCTGGTTCGACGACGTTTACGACTGGTACGTGGCGAAAGTACAACAGCCCATCTGCGATTTGGTCGGGGCGATTGACCTGTTGCTATTCAAATTCACCTTCGGGTGGGGCAGTGGCGGCCTGACGGGCTTGACCGGCTCAGTCTTGCGCCGCCTGCAGACTGGCAGCATTCACGCCTACGTTTATTGGTTCCTCGCCGGGGTCGTCCTCTTCTGGGCGCTGGCTATTGGCTAATCACGATTTTTTTGAATGTATTTACCATGACCAGCGACGCCCTCATTTTGCCTTTGACGATTGCCGTGCCGTTCCTGGCGGGGCTGGTCTTGCTCGTCAAGGGCCGGCAGCTGTCGCCGTGGTTCTCGCGGGCGGTGGCCTGGACGGGTTTTGTTACTCCGGCGTTTGGCGCCTTGTGTGCGTGGTGGGCGTTTGCCGTTCGCGTCAGCAACCCGCCGATTATTGACCATGCTTTGCACGGCCCCTTTGCCCACACCCCGGAATTTCTCTTCACCAGTGATTTCGACGCCGGACTGGGTTTTCTCGGCATAACCCTGCAACTGGGCCTCAACGGCCTTTCGCTGCCGATGTTTGTGCTTGCCGGGGTGGTCGGCCTCGCGGCCGGCATCTATGCCCTTTACACGCAGACCGACCGCAAGGAAGCCTATTGGGGTCTGTTGTTGTTTATTGTTTCCGGT
This sequence comes from uncultured Opitutales bacterium, assembly GCA_964499725.1. Lineage (GTDB taxonomy): Bacteria > Verrucomicrobiota > Verrucomicrobiia > Opitutales > JABDGR01 > JABDGR01. Next base: position 7,606 of record CAZCMU010000072.1, on the reverse strand, counting down.
GCGATGGGGGTCTTTGCCTCGGTCAATTTATTCTACTTTTACTTCTTCCATGAATTCGCGCTGATTCCCACCTTCATCCTCATCGGCTGGTGGGGTGGGCCGGGCTCGCGCACGGCCGCCATGGAGATGACGATTTATCTCACGCTGGGCGCCATGCTGTCGTTGCTCGGCTTGCTGGCGCTTTATTTTCACAGCGGTGTGCATAGTTTTGACTTGGTCTCGATGCGCGCCTGGACGCATCCGGCGGGTCATGGTTCAGGCACGGAGAATCGCATTTTCGCCTTGTTGCTGTTTGGGTTTGGCATTCTGGTTTCGCTCTGGCCGTTTCATTCCTGGGCGCCGTCCGGCTATGCCGCTGCGCCGACGCCCGCCGCGATGCTCCATGCCGGGGTGCTCAAAAAATTCGGCCTCTACGGCTTGCTGCAAATCGCCGTGCCCTTGTTGCCCGGCGGCATGAGCCACTGGGGCCACACGCTCGCATGGCTCGCCCTCGGCAACGTCGTCATCATCGGCGCGGCCACTCTGGCGCAGCGCGATTTGAAGATGATGCTCGGCTACAGCTCCGTGATGCACATGGGTTATATTTTCCTCGGCATCGCGTGTGTCAGCGCGCTGGGTGCGGGCGGCGCAGTCATGCTGATGTTTGCCCACGGTCTGTCCATCGCGGTGCTGTTTCTGCTCTCCGACGCTGTTTACCAGCGCACCCGCACCTACGACTTTGGCGCCATGGGCGGCTTGTGCCAAAAAGCTCCGGTTCTGGCCGGCTTTTTTGTCGCCGCCACTTTGGCCGGGGCCGGGCTGCCGGGTTTCGCCAATTTCTGGGGCGAATTTGCCATCTTTGTCTCACTCTGGCGGTATTCGCCCTGGATGACGGCCGGTGCGGCGCTGGGCCTGATTATCTCCGCTGTCTATGGGTTGCGCGCTGTCTCCCGCATCTTTTTCGGCGAACCCAGCCCGGCCTTCCAACCGCTGTTTGACGGCGCGCTCAAAGACATTCAACCGCGCGAACGCTGGCCCGCCGTGATTTTGCTCGGCACCCTTATGCTGGTCGGTTTTTGGCCTTCGACCTTCTCCCGCGGCATTAATGAAGCCTTGCCGATGGTTTACCAAAACACGCCGCCCGCCGTCCCGGCGGCAAGTTCGGTTGCCCAACTTCCTCCTTTGCGATGAATCCCGCCATTTACCATAGCATTACCGACACGAACCAGTGGCTGCTGCTCTGGCCGGAGATTTCCCTATGCCTGCTCGCAATATTGCTGCTGGCGTTGGACCTGCTCCTCAAGGATTCGGAGCATCATATCATCCCCCGCGTCGCGGTGCTCGGCCAGGTGGTCATCCTCATCGCGCTGCTCGGCTCCATCGTTTACGAGAGTGTGGACCCACTGATGCAGCGGGTGATGGAGTCATCCTATTTTGACGGCCTCATCACCTTTACCCCGCTGGGCGAAGCCGGGCGCGTCTTTATTCTGCTGACTTCGTTGATGGTCAGCTACCTCGCGCAAATTTATTTCCAGCGCCAGACGCTGCCCCGCGCCGAATTTTTTCATCTCCAACTGGTTGTCGCGGCGGCGATGATGCTGCTGGTGCAAAGCACGCAGTTTGTCATGTTGTTTGTGGCGCTGGAGACGGTGACGGTCGGTTTTTACGTGCTGGTGGCCTATGGCCGCACGAGCCCCTGGTCGCTGGAAGCGGGCTTGAAATACCTCATTTTGGGCGCACTGAGTTCGGCGATTATGCTGTTTGGGATTGTTCTGCTCTATGGCGTCGCCGCCGCGCCGTCCGCTCATGCCTTTGGCCCCCCGATTCATGACGCCATGAATTTCGTTGATCTGGGCCGCGTCATCGCGCGATCAACTTATAATCCGCTGGCCGCGGCTGGTGCTGCGCTGGTGCTGTGCGGGGTGGCCTTCAAAATTGGCGCGGTGCCGTTCCAAATCTGGATTCCCGATGTTTACCAGGGGGCGCCGACTCCCACCACCGCTTTTCTGGCCGTGGGTTCGAAAGCCGCCGGCTTTTTGGTACTGCTAAATCTCGTCACCGGGCCCTTTGCCGCGCCGTGGATTTCCCGCGAGGTCCTGGCGCCGTTGCTTTCGACGCTGGCGGTATTGTCCATTTTGTTCGGCAATATCTCGGCCTTGGGCCAGCACAATGTCAAACGCATCATGGGCCTTTCGGGAATTTCGCACGCGGGTTATATGCTGGTGGGGGTGGTGGCGGCGGTGCAGGGTGTCAGTTGGGCGCCCGGCGCGGTGCTCTTCTATTTGTTAACCTATCTGCTCGGTTCGATGGCCGTCTTTGGCGTCATGGCCCATGTCGCCGGGACGCGCGACGAAATGCAGGAACTTGAACAGTATGCCGACTTGGGTAAGCGCGAGCCTGTCCTCGGCGGGGTGCTGGCGGTCGGGCTCGGGTCGCTGGCGGGCATTCCACCGCTGGCGGGCTTCATTGGCAAACTGCTGCTGTTCTACGCCGCGTTTCAGGCGCATCTGTATGGCCTGCTGGCGGTGTCCATCGTCGGCGTGGTGATTTCGATTTATTATTATTTTGGCTGGATGCGCGCGGCGCTCTTCCGCCAGCCCAATCATCCGCCGCTCACCAGCCCGCCCGCCGATTTGCCGCTCGCGCCCACGCGCTGGACGCGCATCGCCCTCGGCCTGCTCGCTGCCGCCACGCTTTTTGTCGGCCTGTACCAGGGCTTTTTTCCGGAATCGCTGAAATAATCTCTGCCCGTGTCCATGCAGATTCGGCCGTTTAACCCGGAGGACGAGGAGTCATTGGTCGCGCTATGGAAACGTTGCGAGCTGGTTCGCCCGACCAACGACCCGCACAAAGATATTCTGCGGAAGCTCCAGGTGAATCCCGAGTGGTTTCTCGTTGGCGTGCTCAACGGCCAAATCGTGGCGAGCGTCATGGCGGGCTACGAGGGCCATCGCGGCTGGCTCAATTACGTCGCGGTGGATCCCGCGCATCGTCGGCGCGGCCTCGGCCGGCTCATCATTGCCGAGGCGGATCGTCTCCTCCGTGCCGCCGGTTGCCCCAAAATAAATTTGCAAGTGCGCGCCTCCAATAAAGGCGCCATCGAATTTTACCGTCGCCTCGGCTATTCCGTGGACGAGGTTGTCAGCATGGGTAAACGGCTGGTCAATGATGATCCTTCTGCCCCGACAGATTGTTGTTGATGATTATTGAGATTCCAATCCTCACTCCCCGATAATTTTCACCAGCACGCGCTTGTTCCGCTTGCCGTCAAATTCGCCATAGAAAATCTGTTCCCACGGCCCAAAGTCGAGCTGCCCGTTCGTGATGGCGACGACCACTTCCCGGCCCATTACGGTGCGCTTCAGGTGCGCGTCGGCGTTGTCCTCGCCCGTGTCGTTGTGCCGGTATTGGTTATGCGGTTTCTCCGGCGCTAGTTTTTCCAGCCAGTTTTCAAAATCCTGGTGCAAACCCGCTTCATCGTCGTTGATAAACACGCTCGCGGAAATATGCATCGCATTGACCAGGCACAGACCCTCCTTCACGCCGCTCGCGCGCACGGCCTCGCGCACCTGGGGCGTGATATTGAGGAACGCCCGGCGCGTGGGTGTTTTAAAATGCAGTTCTACCCGGTGGGATTTCATCGAAGCGACGGGTGCAGTCTTAACGTTTTCTTAACGCACAAACCATTGCATTTTATTACCGGCTTGGTTCATGCTGTGGCAAACTATAACGATGACCGCCCCTGCCTCGCCTCCCCTGGCCAGTGTCGCCTCCTGTCGCGAGCTTTCGGAAAGGCGGGACAACCTTGACGGCTTGGAAAACATTGAATTGCCCTCCGGCACCTTGCTCGATGGCCGCTTTTTGGTCGGTGAACCCTTGGGCCTGGGCGGCATGGCGGTGATTTATGCGGCCGAAGATATGCAAAACAACGCCTGCCCCGTGGTCGTCAAGGCCCCGTTCGAGCGCTTCCAGCGTGACCCCGCCTACGTCGCCCGTTTTTTGCGTGAGGAGGACATCGGCCTGAAACTCAACCATCCCAGTCTGTTGAAATTCCATCGCGTCGAGGGTAAGAAAGGCCGTCTTTATCTGGTCACCGAGCGCTTGTCCGGCTGTACTCTGGCGCAATTGATTCACAAGCATCGCCCCTTGCCGGAGGCGGACGCCCTGCGCATCGCCAGCTTGGTCGGGGAGGGTCTGCAGTACATGCATGAGCACAATTTTATCCACCGCGACATCAAGCCGGACAATGTCATGCTCTGCACCGACCAGACTATCCGCATCATGGATTACGGCCTCGCCTCGCCCGTGGCGGGCAAGTTGGATTTGTTGGCCGATTTGACGCCCGTTTTTGGCACGCCGCAATACATGGCGCCGGAACAAGTGAAACGCTCCCGGAGCGACCCGCGCACGGATATTTACAGCCTGGGCGTCATTCTTTACGAAATGCTCACGGGCAAATTGCCTTTCATTCACGAAGACCCGTGGGTCTGCGCCCAATCACGCGTGCAGGGCGACCCCCCCGCGCCGCGCCAGGTAAATCCAGCCATTTCGCCTCAAGCTGAGGAAATAACCCTGCGCGCCCTGCGTCGTAAAACCGCCGAACGCTATGCCAACATGGCGGCCTTTCGCGCCGACCTCGATGCGCCCGAAAAAGTTGTCGTCACCGGCCTGTGCCAGCGTCTGCGCCCGCCGCGCTGGGTGCTCAGTTTCGAACAGGCCCAGATAGTGTACGGCCTGATGATTACGGCGGTCCTGTTCGTGCTTCTCATCGCCGGATTCTTCTTCCTGCTGCATATGCCAACGAAGCATCATTAGGTCGGCTTTGGCCCGACCCTCAATTTGTTCGGCTTGTATTGCAGCAGCCAAGTGCCATGCTGGGCGGATGAACCGCCGCGATTTTGTCCGAGTTTCCGCGGTGGGTGGAGCGGCCCTGAGTGCCGCCAGGCTTCTGGCCCAATCTACCCCCGCCGCAACCGCTGCCAATAACACCCCTGCGACCGCCCCGGCCGCAACCCCCGCCCCCGGCTCCGCCGCCGGCGCCACCGTCTGCATCCCCACCGCCGTTTCGGCCATGGCCGCGCCGGATTTCGAAAAGGCGCTCGATGACATGCGCGAGCATGGCCGCGTCAACGCCGTGCTGCCGTTCATCTACACGCACAACCAGGACCGGTCGGGCATTCCGACTAACCGCCTGCGCGGGGGCAATTTCGCCCTCCCGCACATGGAGTATTACAAGGGCACCAACCTAACCTACGAAGACATGCGCGCCACCGACTATGGCGACCTCGATGTGCTGGGCCGTCTTATCCCCGCGGCCAAACAGCGCGGCATGAAGGTCTTTCCCTGGATTCTGGAAGAAAACAACCGGCCCAATCTTCCCCATTGGGAGGCCTTGTACGAGGTGGATTACATGGGGCGGCGAGCCACGGCGCACCCTTACGGGCCCTGTGCGAACAACCCCTATTACCGCAATTTTACCCTCGGCCTGATGGAGGACTATACCCGCTCCTACGACATCGGCGGGGTCATGTTTGGCACCGAGCGCCAGGGCGCGCTCTTTAACGCGCTCGGGCTGGAGACGAGCGCCGGTCGTGACCCCAGCCTGGTCACCTGCTTTTGCGAATTCTGCGTGGCAAAGGCGAAGGATCAGGGCATAGACCCGGACCGCGCGCGCCAGGGTTTCATGGATCTTTCAAAATACGTTCTGGCCGTCCGCGGCGGCACGCGCCCGACCGATGGGTACTTCGTCACCTTCTTCCGTCTGCTGCTCAAACATCCCGCCTTGCTGGCGTGGGAATACTTCTGGACCCAAAGCCGCTATCAGTTGCAGTCGGACATTTACCACAAAATCAAATCCATCAAACCCGAACTGCCGGTCGGCTGGCACCTCTGGCAAAACGCCAGCTTCAGCCCGTTTCTCCGGGCCGAGATGGATTACGCGGACATCACGGCTTTTTCCGATTTTGTCCGGCCTGCGCTGTACAACAATTGCGCGGGTGAGCGCATGCGCAATTTCTCCACCACCATTGACCGGGGTATCTTCGGCGATTTGCCGGTGGAGCAGGCCAATGATTTGATCTATCGCCTCCAGAATTTTTCGGAAGCCCCGTATGACCAGGTTGCCGCCGCCGGTTTTTCCGCCGATTATGTCACCCGCGAAGTCCGCCGCGCGGTGGACAACCTGGCCGGCACGCCCGTGCAGGTCTGGCCCGGCATTGATATTGACGTGCCCGTGGCCAACACCTCGAGCCACTGCACACCCGCCAGCGTCAGTGCCGCAGTGAAGGGCGCCTTCGCCGGTGGCGCCCGTGGCATCATCCTCTCGCGCAATTACGTGGAAATGCAGCCCGAAAACCTTGCCGCCGCCGGCGACGCGCTCAAGGAGCTGGGAGCGACTTAGTTAAAGAGTTTCCCGGCAACTTGGCTTACGACTGGTTTTGCAGCCTGAAAGGCTGCAGGAATAAAGCCCAGGGTTAAGGAACGGAACCCTGGGAACACGGCAACACAAAATTTTGCGCCCTGAAAGTGGTGCAGGAGTTCCCGTTCATTTCTTCCGCTTATACTTCGTGATTTGAAAAGCCGGCGTCGTCATCATTATCTCATCCATCACGAACAAATCTTTATATTCCGGGAAAAACGCGTCGCCTTCGAATGTTCCCGTGACATGGGTTAAATAAAGCTCCGCGCACCTCGGCAGCGCCTGCGCATAAATTTCCGCCCCGCCGATTATCCATATATCCCCGGCGGGCGGCAACGCGTCCACCTCGTCCAGGCTCTTCACCACCACCGCGCCCGGCAACATAGTTTCCCCCGGTACCAGCGTGCGCGACACCACCACATTCCGCCGGCGGGGCAGGGGACGGCCCAGCGATTCCCACGTCTTGCGGCCCATCACCACTGTGTGCCCGGTCGTTTGTTCGCGAAAAAACTTAAAGTCCTCCGGCAAGTGCCAGGGAATCTTTCCGCCCGCGCCGATGACGCGGTTCTCCGCCAGCGCGGCAATGGCTTTCCAGGTCATAGCACGTTAAACCGCAATCGGCGCTTTTATCCCCGGATGCGGGTCGTATTCCAGCAGCTCAATATCCTCAAACCGAAACGCCTCCAGCGTTTTCACGTCCGGGTTCAACCGCACGCGCGGCAGCGGCTTCGGCGTGCGCGCCAGTTGCGTCTCCACCTGCTCCAGATGATTCAGATAAAGATGAAGGTCGCCAAACGTGTGCACAAAGTCGCCGGGCTTTAACCCGCACACCTGCGCGACCATCAGCGTCAGCAGCGAGTATGACGCGATGTTGAACGGCACGCCGAGGAAAAGGTCCGCGCTGCGCTGATAGAGCTGGCAGCTCAATTCGCCCTTGCCCGACACATAAAATTGAAACAGCGCGTGGCACGGCGGCAGCGCCATGCGGTCCACGTCCGCCGGGTTCCACGCCGTCACAATGTGTCGGCGCGATTGGGGCGACTTCTGAATCGCCGCGACCACCTTGGCAATCTGGTCAATCGTCGTGCCGTCGCGCGCCGGCCAGTGCCGCCATTGGTGGCCATAGACCGGCCCCAGATCGCCTTTATCGTCTGCCCACTCGTCCCAAATCGAGACCCCCCGCTCCTGCAGCCACTTGACGTTTGTCTC
>CAZCMU010000071.1:0-11447 GCA_964499725.1 uncultured Opitutales bacterium | reverse complement strand
CGCCATAGGTGGCAAGATCTGGGTACCACAAGTCGTATTGGTGCGCGTTAGGGGTCAGGAAGTCCACAGCATTCAATAATCGCGCCTCACCACTGGTGCTGTTCAGCCCAAAAAGGTAAACTTCGCAAATCTGGTGAAAAAAGAACATGCCCCCCAGGCCGATAAGGGAAAAAATCCGCGAGGCCACCGGGGTGCTCGAATTCATGGAACACAAAGCCGCCAGCCCCAGAAAGGCGATGCAATAGGCCACAATGCGCGGCCAGAATAACAGCAGGGCTGACAGCGTGGGGATGAATTCAAAATCCTGCAGTTTCCAAGCGGCCATGGCCATGCAAACAAAGCCCCCCAGCAGCGTTAGCAATCCAATGGTGAAAGCCTGTCCCAATATCTTGCCCAGCACGAATTCCCCCCGACCCGTGCGCAGGACAATAAACCTCACACCGCGGGATTGGTGCTCCTGCGAAATGGATTCGGACGAAGTTAGCATCGTCACAAACGGCAGAATGGACAGCGAAACGAGCATATGAAACAAGACGATGGCCGGTTTGCTGACGAGGAAATCCAGCGCGGCTTGGCCGGTAACGGTGCTGCCGAGAATGCCGCGAAAGGGGGATCCTCTCTGGAACAATTTGCCCTGGGCCGGTGCGGTCGAGGTGCTGGCTGGAGCTGCGGGCGCGGGTGGCGGGCGGTTGACCGGTCGGGGGCCAAATTGTTGAAAAGGGCCTCCACGGTCGCGTTGCATGTCAGCCATATTGGTGATTGGCTGCACCCGGGTGAGAAATTCCACAAAGGTGTAGGAACCCAGGGCCGCCACGAGCATGTAGAGCGCACCGGCAAGCAACAAACGCCGACTACGGGTCATCTCACGCAGTTCAAAGCCTGCGACCAAAAATATGTCCCTAAAAGGAGTGGGGCCGAACATGGATAAGGGTGTTAGGAAGGGGTAAGGAATGGGATGAGTCAACGGTTTTCCCGGTAATCCAAGCATCATTTTTGGTTAGCAACCGGCGGGAAAGCCGTGCATCCTCGCGGGCAGAACTTTTTCCCTGCCATGCCATTGCGCATTCTTCTCAACGGTTACAAAGGACGCATGGGCCAGGCCATTCTGGCCGCGGCGTCGGGGGCGGGCGTGGCCATTGCGCGCCAGCTTGACGCCGGCGACCAGTTGGTGCCCGCCGTGCTGGCCGGGGTTGATGTCGCCATTGATTTCAGCTCGCACGACGCCACACTGCCGCTGGCCAGGCTGGCGGTGGTGCAAAAGGTCCCGCTGGTCATTGGCACCACCGGGCATACCGCCGAGGAGCGCAAGGCCATCACCTTGCTCGCCAAAAAAATTCCCGTCGTCTGGGCCGGTAATTATTCTGTGGGGGTGAATTTGCTCAATTTTCTCACGCGCCGGGCGGCGGAAGTGTTGGGGCCGTCCTATAACGTGGAAGTTGTGGAGATGCACCACCGCGACAAAAAGGACGCCCCGAGTGGCACGGCGGAGAAATTAATCGCCGTGGTGCGCGAGGCGCGCCACTTGGCGGAAGACAAAGTAGTGCACGGGCGCCATGGCCTCGTGGGCGCGCGGCCCGCCGACCAAATCGGTGTCCACGCCCTGCGCGGCGGGGACGTGGTCGGCGACCACACGGTGATGTTCGCCGGTGACGGTGAGCGAGTGGAACTCACACACAAAGCGTCTTCGCGCACGATTTTTGCGCAAGGCGCGCTGAAGGCTGCGCAGTGGGTTCAGGGCCGCAAACCTGGTCTCTACGGCATGGATGATGTGCTGGGGCTAAAAGTCTAATTTTTACGATGATTGTTTCGATCGAAGGCGTGCTCATCGAATGCACCCCGTTGCGCGCGGTGGTGGAATCCCACGGCATCGGCTACGAAGTTAATATTCCCCTGACCACGGCGGAAAAACTTCCTTTGCTCGGACAGCGGGTGAAGCTTTTTACCGTGGCAGTTTATCGCGAGGATTCGCAGGCGCTTTACGGCTTTGCCGGGCGCGAAGACCGCGATTTTTTTAATTTGCTCGTCGAGAAAGTTTCCGGCATCGGACCGAAAACCGCGCTCAATTTATTGAGCCGGCTGTCGGCCGAGACGCTGAAGTCCGCCATCGCGCAGGCGAATATGGAGCTCTTGTCAAAGTGCCCCGGCATTGGCAAAAAAACCGCCGAGCGCATTGTGATGGAACTGCGGGATAAGCTTGGAGGTTCTCATCTCGAGGGCTTGCCCTCTGAGGTTCCGCAAGGTGCTGCGAAGGAAGGGAGTGCCTTCGTGGATGCTGTCGGCGCGCTCATTGCGCTCGGCTACAAAGCCCCCGATGCCGACAAAGCCGCCCGCCGCGCGCAATCCATCCTCGGCCCCAAGGCCACCTCGGAAGCGCTGGTCAAGAAGGCGCTGGCGCAGGGGTAAATTTGCGCGCTTAGACCACGGTCCCACTTGGCACCACGCCATTTTTGCAGACGACAATAACGCCGTCGCGGACGTACAGGTCGCCTTGCTGCCATTGGTCGGGCTTGCCCTCGGGGGAGATTTTCACATTCTCGCCAATCCGGGCGTTTTTATCAATGATGGCGTGTTTGATGGCGCAGTTTTTGCCGACGCCGATGTCGGGCAGGCCTTTCGCGCGGTTGCGCTCGAGTTCGCGGGGCGTTTCAAACTGGTCTGCACCCATCATAACGACGCGCTCAAAGCTGGTGCCGTCGCCGATATGCGAGCGCACGCCAATGATCGCATGGTCAATTTTGGCGGAATACAGGACGCTGCCGGCAGCGACGATGGCATTGTGCAGGGTGCAATCCGTAAACTTGGGCGGCGGCAAATAATTCAGGTGGGTGAAAATGGGTCGCTGAAAATCAAACAAGTCGAACGGGGGATTGGGTAACGAGAGCTGCAGGTTGGCCTCGAAAAACGCTCCCACGGTGCCGATGTCCTCCCAGTAATCGTCGAACACGAAACCCAGGAGCTTTTTGCTGCCGAGGAGACCCGGGATGATTTCCTTGCCGAAGTCCATCACCGAGCTTTGCAGGGCGTCTTTGAGGATTTTTCCGGTGAAGACATAAATACCCATCGAGGCCAGACAGTAGTCCTGGCCGGCCTTGGCGGTCTTCATGCGCGAACGCACCCCGGCGCCGACGACCAGGCTGGCGACGACCTTCGGGTCTTTGGGTTTTTCGACAAACTGGGTGATGGAGAGGTCTTCAGCCACGCGCATGACGCCGAGGGCGTGAACTTCCTCTTTGGGCATCGCTTTGGCGGCGATGGTTACATCCGCATTCGTCAGGATGTGCTGAGTGATAATTTCGCGAAAGTCCATCCGGTAAAGCTGGTCGCCGGAAAGGATGAGGAACAAGTCGTCGTCCGCCGCATGAAAGTGATGCAGGTTCTGGCGGACGGCGTCGGCCGTGCCCTGGTACCATTGCTCGCTGGCGTGGGTTTGCTCGGCGGAGAGGATGTCCACGAAGCCGTTGTCGAACGGATCAAACTGGTAGGCGGACTGGATGTGCCGGTGCAGCGAGGCCGTGTTAAACTGCGTGAGCAGGTAAATCTGGTTGTAGCCGGAGTTGATGCAGTTGCTGATGGGAATGTCCACCAGGCGGTATTTGCCGCCCAACGGCACGGCGGGCTTGCAACGGTCTTTGGTGAGGGGGTGCAGCCGACTGCCGCGGCCGCCGCCCATGATGATGGAGATAACGCGGGGACTCATGAAAAAGTGAATTTAACAGGTGAAGAAGGGGTAGACAATAAAACTCAGCCATCCGGCGCTGTGCATCCGTCCTTGCTTACGCTGAGCGATTGCGGTAATTTTGCAAATCTTATGTGTGGCATCGTAGGCTATGTGGGCAAACAAGCCGCCAGCGGCATCCTGCTGGAAGGGCTTAAACGTCTCGAATACCGTGGTTACGACTCCGCCGGTCTGGCCGTCAGCGCCAAAACCGGCATGGAAGTAATCAAGAAAGCGGGACGCGTGGAGAACCTGGCGCGCGCCTCCAGCGGCGTGCCGGACAGTGCGCACACCGGCATCGCCCACACCCGCTGGGCCACCCATGGCCGCGTGACGGACGCCAACGCCCACCCGCACGTCAGCTCCGACCACAAATTTGCCCTCTGCCACAACGGGGTGATCGAGAATTACCTCGGCATCAAAAAATTCTGCGAAAACCACGGCTACACTTTTCAGTCGGAGACAGACACGGAAGTCCTGGCCAACCTCATCGCCTACCATTACCAGAAGGAACCGGTGGGGGGCAAAAAGCGTTTCTTGTGCGCCGTGCGCAAGGCGCTGCTCCACGTCGAGGGCACCTATGGCATCGCCGTATTATGCGCGGACTCGCCGGGCGAGATTGTCGGTGCGCGCAAGGGTTCGCCATTGGTGGTGGGAGTGGGCAATGGCGAAAACATGCTGGCGTCCGATGTTTCAGCTTTCATTGGTCGCACGCAAAATGTTATTTACCTCGACGACGGCCAGGTCGCGGACCTGACGGCGGACGACTTCAACATCACCACGGTGGCCGACGAAGCGGTGGACCCGGTCATCGCGAAGGTGGACTGGGAAATCGAGCAGGCCGAGCTGGGTCGCTTCACGCATTTCATGGAGAAGGAAATTTTCGAGCAACCCGGCGCGCTGGAAAACGCGATTCGCGGGCGTTTTTCCGACGACCAGAGCACGGCGAAGTTCGGCGGGCTGAATATAGACCCGCTGATGTTGCGCGGGATAGACCGGCTGTTGTTTTGCGCCTGCGGCACGGCTTGGCATGCCTGCCTCGTCGCCGAATATTTAATCGAGCGCTATGCACGCATTCCCGTTGAAGTGGAGTACGCCAGCGAGTTTCGGTACCGCAACGCGCCGTTGGATAAAAATACGCTGGTGCTGGTTATTTCCCAATCCGGTGAGACCATTGACACTTTGGAGGCGCTACGTGAAGCCAAGCGCAAGGGCTTCCGCACGCTGGCCATCACGAACGTCGTCGGCTCGACGATTGCGCGCGAGACGGACGGCGGCATCTACCAACACGCGGGCCCGGAAATCGGCGTCGCATCGACCAAGGCCTTTACCTCGCAAATTTTGCTCACCGCGATGCTCGCGCTCTATTTTGGCCGCCTGCGCGACTTGAGCTTCACCGAAGGCCGCGAGATGGTCGAGGCCCTGCGCCGGGTGCCGGGGTTGGCCAGCCAGGTGTTGGACCAGGCGGACAAAATCAAAACCATTGCGAAGAAATACGCGCATTACGAAGACTTTTTGTTCCTGGGCCGGCAGGCGATGTTCCCCATCGCGTTGGAGGGCGCGCTCAAGCTCAAGGAAATTTCCTACATCCATGCGGAGGGCTATCCCGCCGCCGAGATGAAACACGGGCCGATTGCGCTCATCAGTCCGGAGTGTCCGTCGGTGTTTTTTGCCCCGCGTGGCGAAGTGCTCAAGAAAATAATTTCGAACATCCAGGAAATCCGCGCGCGCAAAGGCCCGGTCATCTGCATCACCTCCGCCCCGCGCGACGAATTGCCCGAAGACCTGGCCGACGACGTTATCCGTGTGCCCGACGCCCACGCCTCCGTGGAGCCGATTTTGTTCACTATCCCCATTCAGTTGCTGGCCTATTACATTGCCTGCGAACGCCGCTGCGACGTGGACAAGCCGCGCAACCTGGCCAAGTCGGTGACGGTGGAGTGATTTTTTATTTTTGCCAGTGCCTGCCTTGCCCGAAATCCAAATTCTCACCAGCAACTGGCCGGACTATGCCTTGCTGGACACGGGGCGGCGGCGAAAATTGGAGCGGTTTGGCACGCAGACCATTATCCGCAGCGAGCCCAAGGCGTGGTGGGAGCCGATGTTGCCCGAGGCCGACTGGACGCGCGCGCAGGCCGTGCATGTGGATGACGACCGCTGGAACCTCGCGCCGGGGGCAGTACGCGAATGGACCATGCATTGGCGCGAACTCACACTCCAAGCCAAGCTGACCGATGCCTCGAAGCACCTCGGTGTTTTCCCGGAGCAATCGCCGCATTGGGAGTTTATCCAAGCCCAGGGCAAAAAAATCGGTCCACGGCAAAAAGTCGAAGACCGCCCGCGGCTGCTCAATCTTTTCGGCTACACCGGCGTAGCGACGCTGGCGGCGGCCGCGGCGGGCTTTGCCGTGACGCACGTGGATGCTTCCAAGCCGTCCATCAACTGGGCGCGGCATAACCAAAAGCTTTCCGGGTTGGAGCACACGCCCATCCGCTGGATTCTGGACGACGCGGTGAAGTTCGTTCGTCGCGAAGTCCGCCGGGGGGTGCGCTACGACGCCATTGCGCTGGACCCGCCCTCATTTGGCCGCGGGCCGGACGGCGAAGTCTGGAAAGTTGAATTTGGCCTGACGGAATTGCTGGAATTGTGCCGTGAATCGCTGTCCGAACGGCCGCTGTTTATTCTGATGACAATGTACAACCTCGAAGCGTCTTCAATCATGCTGGGTACGCTGCTCGAGCAAATGATGCGCGGAAATGCAGGCAAGGTCAGCATCGGGGAACTGGCGCTGGCGGCGGAAACACCGGGCAATCGGCTGCTGCCATTATCGCTCTGGGCCCGCTGGGAAAGCTAACGGCCTTTTTGCTCGTTGATGTAAGGCGCCAGGCGGTCAATGATGGAACTGTCGTTGGCGTGGGCAATGGCATCATCCATGGTGATGAGGCCGCGCTCGAACAGTGAAATGAGCGATTGTTCCAGTGTGGACATCCCTTCCTTGTAGCGTGTTTCAATCGAGCCGTAAATTTGCTGCCAGTTGCCGGTGCGGATGAGATTGCTGATGGCCGGACTGTTGCGCAGCACCTCCATCGCGACACAGCGGCCGGCCCCGTTGGCCCGGGGGATAAGCTTCTGGTTGATGACGTAAGACATGCTGAAGGACATTTGCACCATGAGTTCGCGGGCCCGGTCGCTGGGAAACATGTCCACAATTCGCGTGAGGGCGCCGACGGTGTCGCGCGTATGCAGGGTGGAAAAGACCAGGTGGCCGGTCTCCGCGGCGCTCAGCGCCTGGGAGGCGGTTTCCGCATCGCGAATTTCCCCCACATAGATGATGTCCGGATTTTCGCGCAGAACACTGCGCAGCCCCGCGGCAAAACTCGTGGCATGCTGGCCGATTTCACGCTGGGAGAACAAGGCGCGCTTGTTTGGAAAAACAAATTCGATCGGGTCTTCGAGGGTGACTATGCGCACCGGCCGCAATTCATTGATGCGGGCAAGCAGGCTGGCAATCGTCGTGGATTTGCCGCAACCCGTGACGCCCGTCAGCAACACAAATCCTTGTTTGGCGGAAACGATGCTCTTCCAGACAATATCGAGCGGAAAACCAATTTCCTCGACGGGTGGAATTCTGGGTGGGAGGAGGCGGATGACGGCGGCGAGGCCGTCGCGGTCATGAAAGACGTTGACGCGAAAGTAATACTTGCCGCCCGGCAGCTCGAAAGCCGAGTCAATATCGCCCATCGTGTCGTTACGCAATTGGGCGACGTGCTCCTGTCGCAACAGGGAAAAGACCATGTGTTCCATCAGTTCCGGCGTGAGCCGCACGCCGCCGGGGATGATTTGCAATTCGCTATCCAAGCGGAATCGCACCGGCTCGCCGACCTTCAAGTGAAAGTCCGACACGCGCGGCAGGCCATTGATCATATACTCCTCGCCGACGGCGCTGCCCAGGATGTCCACGATGCTATAGACATGGTCGCCGGCGTGGTAAACCTTATCGTTGGGGTCGTAGGTATCGGTCATGCGGGTAAGGGCAAAAGGGCTGAAGTTATCGCTTCCCGCCGGGAGTGCAATCTTAGAACCAAGCACCCGCAGTGCGACGGTACCCTGTCAAGGGTTGAGAGACATTATCAGTTCCTTCGTAGAATTGCAGCCTGCCGCCGCCGCTGGACTAGTGGGCCAGATAGACTACCCGGCCGCAGCTATCACAACAGACGGGCTTGCCGCCATGCCGGGCGCCCTCGGCGACTTCATTTGACAAGCGCAGCCGACAACCACCGCAGCGGTGGTCGTCCATCGGCACGATATAAGGGGCGCGTTTGGCGCGGGATTTGGCGGTGTCGTAGGCCTTCCGCCAAACCGGGGGGACAATAGCCGCGGCCGCTTCTACGGCGCCGGTTTGGGCCTCCAAGCGGGCTTTGCATTCCGCTTCCTTTTGGCGCACGAGGGCGATTTGCCCCTCCAACTCCGCTAGGCGGCGTTTGTGCTCGATTTCGGCGGTGCGAAGCGCGGTGCCCGCCTCGTCAATTTTCATCATTTGCTGAAGTTCCTCGCTCTCGAGGGCGCTCACGTCGGCTTCCGCAGATTCAATTTGATGGGTGAGGGCCTGGTATTCGTCGTTCTTACGAACTTCTCCCTGCTGGGTCTTGAACTTGAAGACCTGGGCCTCGGCAGTTTTTAGGCGGTTATCGATATCTTTGCGCTCCACTTCGAGCATTTGCGTGGCCTTGCGACGTTCGTCAAAGGAGGCGTTTTCCGCCGCCACGCTGCTGGACAATTCAGCCAACTCGAGCGGAACCTGCTTGAGTTGTGTTTCCAATTGCTGGCGGACCACATCCGCACTTTGCAATTTAAGGGTATTTGCCAGGGCCGCATCGAGTGCGGGCAGGGCCGGGTCCGTCGCAGTTGAATTCGGGTGTGCCATCGCCATGGTTTCATTCAGGCGGTCGCACTTGAAAACGCAACCTCAATTAGCCGGAAAAATACCGTTACTCAACTACCGCTTGGATTTTGCGGAGGTTGCGTATTAGGCCGATTCAGTTTCAGGCCCAACCGTGGTGTTTCCAGTAGCTTTGCTTCCGGAGTAGGTTGAGCCGGTTCTGGTGGTTTCACCTCGGTTGCCGCAGGCGTTGGCGCCGGGTTGCGTACCGGCATACTGAGCCTGGGGCGCGGAGTTTCCGGCGGTTTTTGTTCGGCCGGGGCGGGCGCAGGAGGCACTGGTTCCGAAGGGGCCGGTGTTGGCGCCACCGGTTGAGCAGGGGCTGTAGTGCGTCCCGGCATGCTTAGCTTCGGACGGGGAGCATCAGGAGTTTTTTGTTCGGGCGCAGCCGGCGCGGGTGGCGGGGGTTCTGCTGGGGCGGAGACTGGAGCCGGTGGCGGGGCGGGTGGGGCGGCGCGCACTGGCATGGACAGTTTTGGGCGCGGGGCTTCAGGTGGTGGCGGCGGTGTTGCAGGCGGCGGAATCGGTGGAGCCGAGACTTTTGCCGCAGGCGCGGCAGCTTCCGACTTAGGTTCCGTGGCCACCGCTTTCTTTAAAGGCAGAGGGATGGGCTTGGAGGCCGGCCTTGGCGCCTCCGTCACGGGAGCCTCGGGTGCGGCCACTTGCGTAGCCGGTTCGGATTCGGGTGATTTAGCATCGGCCGCATCAGGCGCCGTTGGTTCACTCTTCGCTTTCCGTTTTGCCGAGATCCGATCCCAGGCTTTTAATCCAATGAAAATAAAAACCAGCGCAACAATGACATAGGCATAAGCTGGAATCGTAAAACCTGAGTCTTCTGGTGGCGGCGGTTCAGGCTTGGGGGCTGCGGGCTTGGCGGTGGAGGCCGAGGACGCTGGTTTGGCCGAGGTGGCTGAGGCCGCCGGTTTTGCAGTCGTTCCGGCGGCGGGTGCTGTGGTGGCGGTCGCGGTTACCGCCTTTGACGCGGGTGCGGCAGTTGTCGAGGCCGCCGCAACAGTCGGTGCCGGTTCGGGGGCAGGCGAATTTACTGGCGGTGGGCTAACGGGGCCAGCCGACGGTTCTGGTGTTGCGGCGACGGTCGGACCCGGAGTTGGCGCGGGAGCGGAGGGTGCCTGCAAGGCAGCGGGTATCACCGTCGCGTGGCCATTTTCCAAAATGATTTGGCCTTCTGGATAATTCATCATCATCCGTGTCCCGGCACCAAGCAGCGAGCGGGCCTCACCCAGTTTGGCCTCTATCTGCTCCCGGGTGTCGCCCATTTGCACAACTGCGCGATTAGTCGAGCCGATGACCGGCGCGGAGGGCGGAGCGTTCGCGGCGGCCACGCCGTTTATGCCGGCGGGTGTCGCCAAGCCCAAGAGCAGGGCCAGGCAAATTCCTGTTCCAAACACCGACCGCCCATGACGTTGAGCAAGCATGGTGGCCAAGGATGCAATTACACCGGGTAGCTGTCAACGTTGACGGATGAAAAATTGATAAAGTTTTTCAAGCGATATTTCTTGGGGTGGCGGTATGGCCGCACACTCACGATTCCTGATAATCTTCGCCGGTAAACTGACGGCTGAGCGGCGTGTATTCCTGTAATTCGATCAGATTGCCATCGGGGTCGCGCACCCATGCTTGCCTGGAATTATCGTTGCCGGTTTTGCGACCGGTGATGGTCACGCCGCGCTTTTCCAGTAATGCGACGTAGTCGTCGAGACCCTCGACCTGTAGGCAAAAGTGGTTGAAGCGGGCCAGCCACGGGTCGCGGGGGTCTTCGAGCGGTTCCAGCGGCTTGGGTGATTTGCTCCGGCGGTGGGCGTCGGCATGGTCAAAAACTTCGATGAACGACATTTCGCCGAACGCAAAGTAGTAGCCGATGGGGGTGCCGTCTTTGCGCAGGTAGCGGAATTTTACCGTCGCGCCCAGGTGGTCGCGGTAAAACCCGGCCATGGCCTCCAATTGGCTGGTTTTAAGACAGAGATGGGCGAGGCGTTTAAGCATGGGCCAGGGAACCGAGGCACATTGTTCATTTGCCGGCGCTTGTTCAACCCTTGACTTGCCTGCGGAAAAGTCCAGAATTTCTAGCCTTCGTGAAATCCGCCAAACACTTGAATGCTGTGCCAGTGCCGCACGGCATTTTTGCTGGGGCAATTTTAGTTTTTTTCCAAACTTTTTTTAAATACGCGGCGCGACTATGCAACTGAAGGACACGCTCAACTTGCCGCAGACCAGCTTCCCCATGCGGGCCAGCCTGACGACGCGCGAGCCCGCCCGGCTGGAGCACTGGAAAAAAAACGGCCTCTACCAGCGCAGCCAGGAGAAGAATGCCGCGCAGCCGCCTTTTATTCTGCACGACGGGCCGCCCTTTACCAATGGCGACGTGCATATCGGCACGGCGCTGAACAAACTGCTCAAGGACACCGTGCTGCGCTACAAAACCCAGCGCGGCTACCGCACGCCCTATGTGCCGGGCTGGGATTGCCATGGCTTGCCCATCGAGCACAAGGTTTCCAAGGAACTCCGTGCGGCAAAAAAAGAGCTCTCCACCGCCCAACTGCGAGCCGAGTGCGCTGCTTTTTCCACGCGCTTCATGGAGAAGCAGCGCATGCAGTTCCAACGCCTGGGCGTGCAAGCCGACTGGGAGCACGAATACAAGACGATGGACCCGGGCTATGAAGCCGCCGAGTTGCGCGCGTTTGCCCAGTTTGTGGGACGCGGTCTGGTCTATCGCAGCAAGAAGCCCGTCTACTGGTCCATCCCCTGCGAAACGGCGCTCGCCGAAGCGGAGAT
>CAZCMU010000070.1:0-11563 GCA_964499725.1 uncultured Opitutales bacterium | reverse complement strand
ATGCAGCACACCACCCGCACCGACGGGCATAACACCTTACCAGGCAAACTTTTGGGCGTGCGGGTGCGAATTTATGACCACCGAAACGGGTTGATTCAGGACTATGCCGCACCCTGGGCTCTCATGGTCTGGCAAAAATGGGAATATCCGCTTAACACCGAGGGGCATGGCCTCGTGACACCCCTATTGCGTGGAGTCCCGCTCAACGGATAAATGCCGCGTGGTACTTGCCAGCGGCAAATACTTGTGCGATTTTGGGGCTGGTCGGATGTTACTAGTTTAGCCCACCCCTGCCATGAAGCCCGATTGCGAGTTATTGCGCCAATATGCCGTGCATGGAGACGACGCTGCGTTCACCGAAGTGGTGCGCCGCCATGTCAATCTGGTCCACGCCTCGGCCCTGCGCTTGCTGAATGGCAATGCGGCCATGGCGCAGGACGTGACCCAGATTGTCTTCACGGATTTGGCGCGCAAGGCGGGCGGATTGACCCAGCACACCAGCGTGGCGGGATGGTTGCATACGAGCGTCCGTTTCGCCGCCGCCAACGCGGTCCGCAGCGAGCAGCGCCGGCGCCTGCGCGAACAGGAGGCCAGTGCCATGTCCGACCAAACTAATGTCCACGAAACCGCCTGGATGCAAATGCGCCCGTTGATTGACGAAGCGGTGGGCCAGTTGCACGAACCGGAGCGCGACGCTGTGCTCCTCCGATTCTTTGAGGAGAAAAGCCATCGCGAAGTCGGCGTCGCCCTCGGCCTCACGGAAAACGCTGCGCGCATGCGCGTCGAGCGCGGCTTGGAAAAACTGCGCACCCACCTCGCCCGCCACGGCATCATCGCCAGCGTGGTGCTCCTGGCCGCGACTTTGAGCGCCCATGCCGCCAGCACCCCTGCTCCGGCGGTGCTGACTGCGGCGGTCGCGGGCAAAGCGTTGCTGAATACCGGGCTGTCGACCAGCCGGACTGGGCCGGCCAAGGCCGGGCTGCGCATTTTTTGGAGCACAAAGGCGCCAGTGGCGCTGGCGGGCTCGGTCGCGATGCTATCCGCCGCCGCGTTTATTTTCACCCAGGCCAACACACCTGCTTCTCCTTCGGCAAAACATCCGTCCGTGTCGTCAGCCCCCGCACCAATTATTGTGCCCGCAGATATTCTTGCGGAAATGCAGGCAAAGATGGCCAAGGCCCCTGACATGTTGACGACCGCCTCCACTGCGGCGACGGCCTTGGCCACAACGGGTGCGACGACCAGCGCCCAGCTTCTCCAATCTCTGCCCCAAGAGGCTAGGCCACAGGTAGTCAATAATTCAGATGTCGAACCGGCCGACGAGACCGCGGATGCCAGCGGTGCGGCGCCCATGGCCGATAACACCGCCCCAGCCAGCGGACCTGACCCCAATGTCTCTCCTCCAACTGCCTCGGCCGTTCCGGCAGTGGTTGCGGCCATCCCGCCCGCACAAGCGGTGTCGCCTTTTAGCAACGGGAAAATGGCGCAATGGAGCCTGCGCTTGGGTGGCAACGGGCACTATTACCTCGCGGTCGTTGAGCCCCACGGCATCACTTGGGCGGGCGCCCAAGCTTATGCGGCGCAACGCGGCGGCCATTTGGCCACCATTGCAACCAAAGAGGAAAACGATTTCGTCTTCAACCTGGTCAATGCCCCCGAGTTTTGGCAGTTGTCCGCCAACAAGCGGGCGTTGCTGGGGCCCTGGTTGGGTGCAGTCCACTCTGCGGATGCCACCGACATGACCTACGGTTGGCAATGGATCAACCGCGGCGGCACGCTTACCTTTGCCAATTGGGCCGTGCAGGAGCCCAACGCCGGCGGCAACCGCCTGCATTTTTTTGCCTGGGGCAGCAACCCGCAGCCCACGTGGAACAATGATCCTGCCCAGGTCCTCATGCCCGCTTTTGTGGTGGAGTTTGACACCAAGCCGGAGCCGGCCTTGAGCGCGTCCACCTCTCGGGCCCTTCCGCCCGCGGTCGCGCAAAATCGGGATGCCAACGTTCCACGGGGAACGTCACCCTCTTCAGGCGGCTATCAACGCCAGGTCGTGGTGCGGCCAGTCGGCTCAGCACCCGTCCCCGGCCGGCTACCATTGCCCAGCCAGCGGCCAAATGGGCCCATGACACCCAATAAATTTCAACCTTTGGCATTCTCAGTTCCGGGTGCCCCGGCAACGCAGTAAGGGACTACTTCCCAATACAGAAAGTCGCGAACAGGCGGTCCAGCATGGCATTATGGTCGTAACTCGCCGCGCTGTCCGGGGCGTCCAAGCCAATGATTTCTCCCAAGGACTCCAAGGCTTGGCTTAAATCGCTCGCCAGAAGTTCGACCGGAGCGTGCTGGGTAAATTTTTGTCTGGCAGCCATAAGTGCCTGGTGGGCGCGAGCGAGCGTGCTGACATGCCGAGCGGATATCAGAATCAGTTCGTCGTTGGGTATCGCGTAGGCAGACTCGAGCGCGGTAACAAGCTGGGTGCGTAAAAAATCCAACCCTTCGCCTGTTTTTGTCGAAATCCTAATATGTTTACAATCAGCAAGAAACAAACTTAACGACGTGGAGTCAGACAGGTCTGTCTTATTCTCAAGGACAAGTGTGTTCTGCGGATTGATTGCCTTGAGCACTTCACTTGGAATGGCCGGAGCCGGCAAAGTGCTGTCAACGACGAGCAAGAGAAAATCAGATGCCGCAATCTTCTCCAACGAACGGGCCACCCCTTCCCGCTCAATGGGGTCAAGTGACTCGGGGCGCAGGCCGGCCGTATCTGTGATTTGTATGGCATACGGCCCAGCCATGAAAGGCTCTTGCAGAAAATCCCGCGTGGTACCAGGCTCCGGGCTGACGATGGCGCGAGGCCGGTCCAATAGCGCATTAAGCAGACTGGATTTCCCGGCATTCGGCGGCCCGGCGATCACCGCGCTCGCGCCATCGCGCAATAGGGCGCCGTAGCGCGCGGTGGCCAGAAGCTTTTCAACCTCTGCGGCCAGTTGTTTGATTTTCTCGCGTGGCCCGGCGGGGTCTTCCTTGGGCAAGTCTTCCTCGGGAAAATCAATGTAGGCCTCGATTTCAGCCTGGATTTGCAACAGCGCGGAGGAAAATTCCTGCACCCGTCGGCTCAACGCGCCATCGAGCTGCCGTTGGGCCGCCCGCCGCGCGCCTTCCGACCGCGCGCGGATCAGGCCAGCCACCGCCTCGGCTTGGGAAAGGTCGAGCTTGCCATTAACAAATGCCGTGCGCGTGAATTCACCCGGTTGGGCAGTACGGCAGCCGCGAGCCAAAAGATCCTCGAGAATGCGCCGGACAATGAGCGGACTGCCGTGGCAGGAAATTTCCAGCAGATCTTCGCCCGTCGCTGAAGCGGGCGCGGCGAAAAAAGTGAGTACAATTTGGTCGAGCACTTCGCCGGAAACAGCGTGGTAATGCCCAAAAGTGGCCTGGCGTGGTGAAGGAGCATCCCCCGCAGCGCGGTCGAGCACAGCCGCGGCCAGCATTGGCGCCAACGGCCCGCTCGCCCGCACGATGGCGAGCGCGGATTCCCCCGCGGGCGTGGCGGCGGCAGCGATGGTTTCTCCCAGAGGCATTTGAAAACAAAGTAGAGGATGGGGCAGGGGAGGTCGAGTTTTGGATTCGGATAAAACCGCAGGGTCGATTGCTCTATCGCTCGATTGTTAATGAACCTCGCCATGGGTTTAATCTTGGGCGGTTCTCTCCCTCTTTGCGCCTTGGCGACTTTGCGCGAGTTTTGTCTTTTAACAATCGAACAATGAAACAATCGAGCAATCAGTCTTGTCCAACTTTCAGCCTGACTTCTCCCAAGACTTCCCTTACTATCTTGACTAACTTCCGCCCATGGCCACCTACGTTTACGAGACCATTCCGCAAAAGCCCGGCGACGTCCTGCGTCGCTTCGAGGCCCAGCAGTCCATGCGCGACGAGCCGTTGACCCGCGACCCGGAAACCGGCCTGCCCGTCAAGCGCGTCATCATGGGCGGTTTTGGAATTATGACCAAGGGCGCGGTATCCACCGAAGGCTGTGGCGGCGGCGAGTGCGCGATGCCCGGCCCCCGCGGCGGCCATGTCTGCTCAAGTCCGTTTTGCTGCCAGAATTGAAAGTGGCGGCGACCGTTTAGCCCAGAGGCTCGACGACCACCGCCGTGCCGTAGCACAAAACCTCCGTCGCCGCCGACTGCTGGCCGCCGACTTCCGAGGATTCGTACCGGATGCCCACCACGGCGTTTGCCCCCAAAGACTGGGCGTGTTCAACCAGTAACTGAAACGCCTGTGCGCGGGCTTGTTCGCACATGTCGGCGTAGGAATCAATGTTGCCGCCGATAAAGCCTTTGAGCCCGCCCATCAACCCCTGGGCGATGGTGGGTGAGCGCACGGTGATCCCGCGCACGACGCCGAGGTTCCGGGTGATGCGCATCCCGGCAATGTCGAAAGTTGTGGAAGTTTGCATGGGGTGAAAGGGGAAACTTCTTCCAGTTCAGGATGAATTGTTCGGGAAGGCGAATAAAAATGCGGTTTGTTTTGGCTTTTGCGCCAAACGTGTTTGGATGAACAGTCCATGTCTGCTCCCGAAACCATCCGCCTGCGTGGTGTGCGCCAGAACAATTTGCAGGGGTTCGACCTGGATCTGCCCTTGGGCAAGCTCATCGTAGTCACGGGTCTCAGCGGCGCGGGGAAGTCGTCCCTCGTCTTCGAGACCCTGCACGCCGAAGGCCAGCGGCGTTACGTGGAGACCTTCAGCAGCTACACGCGCCAATTCCTCGAGCGGCTGGACCGCCCGCGCGTGGACTCGATGGAAAACATCCGGCCCTCCATCGCCATCGAGCAGACCAACACCGTGAAAACCTCGCGCTCGACGGTGGGCACGATGACCGAACTCTGCGACTATTTCAAAGCCTGGTGGCCGCACGCTGCGCAGTTGCACGACCCGGATACAGGCGAGATTATTGAGAACGACAACCCGCGCACGATTTGGGAAAAGGCCCAGGCGAGCTGGGCCAACGCGCCCGCCGTTTTAATCGCGTTTGCGGTCAAAAAGCCCTCCCAACTGTCCTGGGCCGAAATTTTTGGCCCGCTGCGCGCCCAGGGCTACACGCGGCTGGTGGTCAGCGCGAACGGTGGGAAAGCAGCCGCACCGCGTCTCGCGCGGCTGGAGGATTTGGAAAAAGAAGCGGCAAAGCTGCCGAAAGAAACCACCTTGCTCGTTGTGCAAGACCGCGTGGCGCTAAAAACAGAGAACGCGGCCCGCTTCCTCGAAGCAGCGCAGGCCTCGCTGCATTTTGGCCAGGGTGCGCTGCGATTGCTGGACGAGACTGGCCGCGAACTGGGCAGGTTTTCCGAAGGGCTGCACTCGCCCAAGTCCGGGCGGAAATTTCGTCCGGCAGTGCCGTCCATGTTTTCCTTCAACTCCCCGATGGGGGCTTGCCCCAAGTGTCGGGGCTTTGGCCGCGTAATTGAACTGGACGAGCGGCTGGTGTTGCCCGACCCAGGGTTGAGCATTGCCGGCGGGGTGCTACGGCCTTTTCAAGGCGAGGTTTACGGCGAAAGCCAGCGCGACTTGCTGCGTGCCTGCGCGAAAAATAATATCCCGGTCAACACGCCATGGAAGGAATTGAGCGCCGCGCAGAAAAAATTCGTGCTCGCGGGCGAGCCAGGCTACCGCGAGGGCGCGTGGAAAAAGCATTGGTACGGCGTGCGGCGTTTTTTTGGCTGGCTCGAAACGCAGACATACAAAATGCACGTGCGCGTGTTTCTCTCCAAATACCGCACCTATACCACCTGCCCGGATTGCCACGGCGCGCGCCTGCAGCCGGAGGCGTTGCTGTGGAAATGGCGCGGGCGCACGCTGCCCGAACTCTATCAGCTGCCGGTCGAACACTTGCTCCGCGTTTTGGAAGAGCAGGCCGTGCCACTCGAAGCCCAAAACCCGAACTTTTCCGCTTCCGGCTCCAAACCCGAAACCGGCTCCCGCCACCAACGCGATTTGGCCTTCGAGGGCATGATTACGCGCCTGCGCTATTTATGCGAGGTCGGCCTTGGGTATCTTACGCTCGACCGGCCCACGCGCACGCTCTCCGGTGGCGAAACCGAGCGCGTGAATTTGACGACCTGCCTCGGCTCGTCGTTGGTGGAAACTTTGTTCGTGCTCGATGAACCCAGCGTCGGCCTGCATCCGCGCGACATCAATCGCTTGATCGGCATCCTGCGGCGGTTGGCCGACCGTGGGAACACCGTCGTAGTCGTCGAGCACGACGAGGCGGTCATGCGCGCCGCCGACCACTTGGTTGAAATCGGCCCCGCGCCGGGCAAACGCGGCGGGCAGTTGGTATTCCATGGGTCATTGCAGAAGCTTCTCGCCGACCGCGCCAGTCTGACCGGGCAGTATTTGAGCGGGAGAAAAACCCTCGAACCCCCCAAGAACCGCCGACCGGTAAAATCCTTTTCCAAATACCCGAAGGATTTTCTCCATTTGCGCGGCGTAACGCTGCACAACCTGTGCGGCCTCGATGTGGCCATTCCGCTCGGGCGGTTCGTCGGCCTCTGTGGCGTCTCGGGCTCTGGCAAGAGCACGCTGCTCAAGCACGCACTCTATCAAAGCCTCAGTGCGCGGCGGGGCGCGCCCATGCCCGAGCCCGCGGCAATGAAAAGCGTCGCGATGCCAAAGTGGGCGGAGTTGATGCTGGTGGACCAATCGCCCGTCAGCCGCACCCCGCGCAGCAACGCCGCGCTATATTGCAAGGCGTGGGAGGGCATTCGGGAATTATTCGCCAGTGGTCCGACAGCGCAGGCGGCTGGTTACACCGCACGGGAAT
The DNA here is from genome assembly GCA_964499725.1 of uncultured Opitutales bacterium. Taxonomy (GTDB): domain Bacteria; phylum Verrucomicrobiota; class Verrucomicrobiia; order Opitutales; family JABDGR01; genus JABDGR01. Next base: position 4,745 of record CAZCMU010000070.1, on the reverse strand, counting down.
TTTCTTTCAACGCGGGCGAGGGCCGCTGCCCGCATTGCCAGGGCCTCGGCCAGGAGCGCGTCGAAATGCAGTTCATGAGCGATCTGTATGTGCCCTGCCCGGAGTGCAACGGGCAGCGCTTCCGGCCCGCAGTGCTGGCCTGCTCATGGAACGGCCGCAGTGTGGCCGAGGTGCTGGCCATGGAAGTGCGCGAAGCGGCACAATTTTTCGGTGATCACCAAAAAATCGTCCTGCGGCTGCGCGCACTGGAGGAAGTCGGCCTCGGCTATCTTCCGCTTGGCCAGCCGCTGAATACATTGTCGGGGGGCGAGTGCCAGCGCCTGAAGCTCGTGCGCTATCTCGGCGGCCTCGAGGAAACCGCCGGGCCATCCTTGCTCTTGTTGGACGAGCCGACGACCGGCCTGCACCGCGACGACGTGGGGCGCTTGCTGCAAGTGCTCCAGCGGCTCGTGGAGCGCGGGCACAGCGTGGTGGTCGTTGAACATCAACCCGACGTGCTGGCGGCATGTGACTGGCTCATCGAACTTGGCCCGGAGGCCGGCGCGGCGGGCGGTAAAATTGTCGCCGAAGGCCCGCCGGAAAAAATTGCGAAATCGAAATCCGCTACGGCGCCGTTTTTAAAAAATACGCTGGATGGCAATCAGCCAAGGAAGGTACAGGCTTCAGGTTCCGCGTTGCCAGTCAACCAACCGGCAACCACCCTGCGCGTCCTCGGCGCCCGGGAGCACAACTTAAAAAATTTGTCACTGGAGCTGCCCCGGCGGGAATTCGCGGTCATCACCGGCGTGTCCGGCTCGGGCAAGTCGTCGCTGGCTTTCGACATTATTTTTGCGGAGGGCCAGCGACGCTTCATGGAAAGCATGTCGTCCTATGCGCGGCAGTTTGTGGAGCAAATGCCCCGCCCTGATGTGGATGAGGTTACCGGCCTGCCACCGACCGTGGCGATTGAGCAGCGCGTCACGCGCGGCGGCCGCAAGAGCACCGTCGCCACCGTGACGGAAGTCGCCCCCTACCTGCGCTTGCTTTACGCGCGCCTGGGCGTGCAACACAGTTTGGTGACGGGAAAGCCGCTGATCGCGCTCGGTCGCGGCGAAATCGCCCGGCGGTTGCGTGAGGAAATCATTGCGCGCAAACGCGCCGCGCATCTTTATTTGTTCGCGCCCCTTGTGCGCGGACGCAAGGGCCACCACCAGCCGCTGGCGGATTGGGCGGGCCGGCACGGCTACGCGTTGCTGCGTTGTGATGGTAAACTTGTTTCAACGGCAAAATTTCAACGGCTCGACCGCTACCGCGAACATGACGTGGAAGTGGCGATTGCCGATTTTGGCACGCAGTCAGACAAAAAACTTGCCGGGGCGGAAATCGAGCGCGCCTTGGACACCGCGCTGAACCATGGCTCCGGCGCTTGTTTCTTGTTCGACCCCAAGGATAATTCGCCGGTTTGGTTTTCCACCACGCGCACGGATCCTGCCACCGGCGAGGCGTATCCGGAGCTGGACCCCAAACACTTTTCGTGGAATTCGCCCCGCGGGTGGTGCCCGCGCTGCCGCGGTCACGGCCGGCTCTACGCGGAAGTGGATGCAAACGAGGATTTGTACGCCGAGGCGCCAAGTTATGCGGAACCGCTCGAGGAAATTTGCCCGGATTGCGGCGGCGCGCGGCTCAGCCCGATTTCCCGCGCGGTGAAACTGCCTTTTGCGGACGGGGCCGGACGCTCGCTGCCCGATTTGCTGGCCCTCGCTCCGGCGGTTTTGCTGGAGCAGTTGCAACACTTGCAGCTTGATGCGCGCGGAAAATTAATTGTCCGCGAAATTGTGCCCCAAATGGCCGAACGCTTAAAATTCCTCGACCGCGTGGGATTGGATTATCTCACGCTCGACCGCTCGGCGGACACCCTCTCCGGCGGCGAGGCCCAGCGCATCCGGCTGGCGGCGCAACTTGGCTCCAATCTCGCGGGCGTGCTGTACGTGCTCGACGAGCCATCCATCGGCTTGCACGCGCGCGACAACCGCCGGCTGATTGATGCGCTGCGCCGGCTGCAAAAAAATGGCAACTCGCTGCTCGTCGTCGAGCACGACGAGGACACCTTGCGCCAGGCCGATCGGATTATTGACCTTGGCCCGGGCGCGGGCGTGCATGGCGGGCAAATCGTGGCCAACGGGTCATTGGCGGAAATTTTGCGGCACCCGGAATCACTGACGGCGAAATTTTTGCGCGAAGGCTTAATCCATCCCCGCCGGGGCAGCTGGCGTGCCATTCCGGCCGGCGGCCCCAAAGAAAACGGCCAAGGCGCATCCCGCCCCAATAAAGACTGGTTGCTCTTGCGCGGCGCGGCGCGGAGAAATTTGCGGGGCGACGACGCCTGGTTCCCGCTCGGGCGGCTCATCGTCGTGAGCGGCCCCTCCGGCGCGGGCAAGAGCACCCTCGTGCGCGATGTGCTGGAGCCGGCCGCGTCCTTCGCCGTGAAACACAATCTTGCCAAATTCGACTGGAAAACCGCCCTGCGTTCAGGGCGGTTTAAATTGGATGCCCCCGGTTCGCCCCCGCCGTGGCGGGAACTCCTCGGCGCGTCGGCCTTCCGCCAGGTCATCGAAGTCGGGCAGGACCCCATTGGGCAGACTCCCCGTTCCACGCCGGCGACGTATATCGGCGCCTTCGAACACATCCGCGCGCTGTTTGCCCAGTTGCCCGAGGCGCGCCTCCGCGGGCACGAGGCCGGCTGGTTCTCCTTCAACACCAAAGGCGGTCGCTGCGAAACCTGCGCCGGCGCGGGCCGCGTGAAATTGGAAATGAGCTTTCTGCCGGAGGCGTGGCTGCCGTGCGACGAATGCGGCGGAGACCGCTACGGCGCGGAATTGCGCGAACTGCGGTGGAATGGGAAAAATCTCGCCGAGGTCCTGCGCATGTCGTTTGAGGAAGCGGGCGAATTTTTCGCCGCTCACCGAAAATTAAAGTCGCTGCTCGACCTGATGGTCGAGACAGGTCTCGGCTACCTGACTCTCGGGCAGAGCAGCCCGACCCTCTCCGGCGGCGAGGCGCAACGTTTGAAACTGGTGAGCGAGTTGACGCGGGGCTTGCCCAATGCCCGCCTGGGCGGTGCCGCGCGAAGTCTGTATATTTTGGAGGAGCCGACCATCGGTCTGCATCAGAGCGACGTCGCCCGGCTGATTGATTTGCTGCACCGGCTGGTCGATCAAGGCCACACCGTCGTCGTCATCGAGCATCACCTGGACATTATTGCGGAGGCCGACTGGGTTTTGGAACTCGGGCCCGACGGCGGCGCCGGTGGCGGCCAAATCATGTTCCAGGGTCCGCCCGCCCAACTGGCCCTGCGCGAGGATTGCCCGACGTCAACCTACCTGCGCGACAAATTAGGGAAATTATCCGCCGGAGTGAGGTAAATTTCTGCCGGAGGCTGGGCGAAAAAATCCCGGCTGCGCCATTTGACGAAACGACGATTGTGACCTATTGTGGTTTACGGGTTCGAAAAACCACAGAGCAGCTCGAACCCGCCACGCGGCCCAAGTCGCCCAAAGAGGATCGCGAGAAATCACCCATAATCCACGATACATCACCGTCCTTAGCGCAATGCAGGCCGCGCGACGGAATGAAGGAGCCCCGCCGGGATAGCAGCCCCGGCGGGGCCTTTTTATCGGAAGAGGAATGAAACGCAACTGCGCGCCAAAAATTTACCGCGCCACGATTAGGCCCGAAAGCCCAATCACCCCGCCGACGACCAGACCATAGGCCACGTGGCCGACCCAGTGGCAGAGCGCAACCGCAAAGCTGCGTTTCTGAAATTCCTCCAACGGGTGAACTTCGGCCATCGCGGCGATCAGCACCAGCGACATGATTAATCCGTGCATCATCCCGAGCGCCGCGCCCCACATGAGATTCGGGCCAAGCCCCGGGTGGCCCACCTCCATCATCAGAAAAGTATAGATTTGCGCGAAAAAGACGCCCAAGCCGATATGGATGGCGCCACCCACCAGCGCCGCGTTTTCATAGCTGCGAGTGAGCAGGCTGCCCACCGCCACCAGTAATCGCGCATGGGCCAGGCCACTGCAAGTGAATGCCCACAAGACGACCAGCATCGCCGCCGCGCCCAACAGCCCCGCCAGCGTGGTCCATCCCAGGAATTGGCCAATCAAATTTGCTGGACTCATGCGTCAAGTTACCTGAACGGCCTGCGACGGGCTATGGGGAATAACCCGCACTTGCTAAATAAACTTCCCCATCGCCGCCGCGACGAGGACGACCAGCCAGGGTGGGGTGCGCCAGCGTTCGAGCAGGCCAAGCATGACGAGCGCCGCCACGGCATCCGCCCAATTGTTCAAGGATTCAAGGGCGATGGGATTGACCAACGCCGCGAGCAAAATACCCACAACCGCCGCATTGGCGCCCCGCAACGCGCTCTGCGCCCAGCTTTTCCCGCGCAACGAATGCCAAAACGGCAGCGCCCCGCCCACCACCAGCCACGCGGGCAGATAAATGGCAAACAGGCAGGCCAGCCCGCCCAGCCAGGCGCGCGGCCCGGCAAAAATGACCACGCCCAAATACGCCGCAAACGAAAACAGCGGGCCCGGCACCGCCTGGGCCGCGCCGTACCCGGCCAGAAACGCGTGGTCACTAATCCACCCCGGCGGCACGACTTCCGCACGCAACAGCGGCAGTACGACATGCCCGCCACCGAAGACCAGCGCCCCCGCGCGATAAAAACTCGCCAGCACCCGTTCGCCATGCGA
>CAZCMU010000069.1:0-11630 GCA_964499725.1 uncultured Opitutales bacterium | reverse complement strand
ATGGACGCGAAGCAATGTGGCAGCGAGCCTAATATGCGCATAATCGTATTAAAAACCCCATTCCTTCTGCTCTTCGGTTGGCGAATTTTCCGCATTCATCTTCCTCAAAAATAAGGCGCGGTGCAGAGCCGTGGGGCCGAGGCGGCGGAGAGCCTCCCAATGTTCAGGGGTGCCATAGCCTTTGTGCTTCGCCAGACCATAGCCGGGGCAATCGCCGTCGAGTTTCTCCATCTGCCGGTCGCGCGTGACTTTCGCGACAATCGAGGCCGCCGCGATGGCAAAACTTTTCGCGTCGCCGTCAATCAGGCCGTCGTGCTGCCAATAAAAGGGCCGCATTTTTCGTCCGTCAATAATCACGCGCGGGCGGGCCGGTGCGCTGCCGTTGCCATTTTCTGAAACAGCAAACAAAGGCATGTTGTCATCGTCCACCGTGGGCAGCGCGCCGTGGGCGTCATTCAGCGCGCGCAGGCAGCGATCCATGGCGAGACGTGTCGCACCGAGGATGTTGTGCACCGCGATTTCCTCCACATCCGCCGAGGCCACCGCGATCCGCGCCACCCCGTCCGCGCGCCATTGCTCAATCACTGCAAAAAATTCCGCGCGCTCCTCGGGTGATAATTGTTTGGAGTCATTAAAGCCCCGGCCCTGGCGGCAACGGCGCGTGTCCTCATAAAAGGAACCCTCCATCCACACCGCCGCCGCGACCACCGGCCCGGCCAATGCGCCGCGACCGGCCTCGTCCACGCCGACGAGACCGGAGTGCCCGTTCACCACGCGGCGGTCATGGCGCAGCAGACTCATAAAACTTCTCCGCGCATATAAATGCGGGGTCGGCGCGGTTCAGACGGAGATGCAGCGGGAATATGCGCCAAGCCCGCGACGATGGCCGCGGCCACATCGGGACGCGGGGTAACGACAGGCACGGTGAGCGCCTCCGCCGCCTCGGCGGCGACCCAATGGGTTTCGGTCACGCGGCGGGTGAACAGCCAGGATTGCCGCAAATTCACCTCGTCGTATTGCCCATTATCCAACCGCGCCGATTGCATGAGGGTCGTGACGATTTCCTCGCCGCGAGTCTGGACCGCGCCCGGCACTTGACTGCCCGACAAATAGGCCTTGGCCAGCATGCCCAACCCCCGCGCGGCGGCAGCGCGCACGCGGGGTTCGGGGTCTCGCACCAAAGCGGCCAGGGCGAAGTCAATCGGGTCGTTCAAACCCAGTGTGGCCACGCCTTCCGCAGCGCCGGCGCGAACATCCGCATCGGTGTCCTGCGTAAGACCCCAGAGAAAAATGCCCGCGCGATTGGTATTGAGCAATGGCCCGGCGCGGCCCGCGGCGGCGAGCGCCTCCGCCATTTGACGGCGCACGCCGGGGTCGGGGTCGGCCACGAGCGAGATGGACCCTACGTCGAGGTCGGCATCTGCATTGAAAATCAATGCCACGCCCACCTCGCCGCGAACGATGGGGTTCGGAGAAAGCATCGCCTGCGTTAACGCCTGCCTGGCTGTGGCTTGGTCGGGGAAATTAATCAAGGCTTTCACCGCGGCCTGACGCGTCGCGGCATTGGGCGATTCGAGGGCGGCTTCGAGGCGCGGCACGGTGTCAGCGCCCCCGGTTGCCGCCCAACGCTGGACATCCGCCGGGGTGGTCGCGCAGCCCGCCAGCAGCAGCGCACCGGCGAAGAGGGCCTTCATTCGCCGATGGCCTGCCAATGGCTTTGTGGCCGCAACCGTCATTTGGCTCTTTTGGTTCCGTAAGAGACCCAAACTTTTTTCTCCGGCACCGGCAGGCCCAGCGCCTCGTACGCCGTGCGGAAATGCAGTTTGGCGTAATCGCCCAGTGCCTCGGGGCCGAGCTTTTCCACGATGCGTTTGGCCTGGGCCTTGACCTCGGCGCTCGCGCCCTTGCGCAGTTCCTCGCCGGCCGTGACAGACAATTCGTGGAGTTGCCGCACAAATTCCGCTCGCGCAACGATGGACGCGGCCGCGACCACCGGGTCCGACTCGGCCTTGGTGCGCATGCGCAGTTCAAAATCCTTGGGCACGTTCCGCAGGCTTTTTTGTACGAGCGGCTGCTTGGTGAACTGGTCGAGCAAACCCCACGTCACGGGATGTTGCTCCAGGGCGGCTTCCAGCGCGCGCGCGTGATACCAGGCGAGCAGCTTGTTCAAATTCGAGCCGAATTTGAGATAAAGCTCGTTGTATTTCCTCATGCCGGGCATGACCGTCTTTACCGCGACGCCACGCGTGGCGCGGATCATTTTGTCGAGGCGCATCACCACCGAGTCGGAGCCGATGGCCTTGCTGTCCTTGACCCCGGCATCCATCCACATCCGCGCCGTGCCGGGCTCCGTCACCACCACACAAGCGGACACCAGCGGCCCAAACAAGTCGCCCTTGCCACTCTCGTCCAGCCCGGCGTGCGGCTCGAACCAGTCTGGATGGTGCACCTCGTCGTAGCCGAGCTTGGGATCCTTTGTAATTTCGTTTTCCAGGACGTAGGTGACGAAATCCTCCGTCTTTTTGCCCGCGATGACGCATTTGCCCGATTCGTAGCAGACGACATTGACGCCGTCGCCCTTGAAGGCAAAGCGCGCATACTCAACCTGGAAGAACGACCACATGCGGTGGTCGCACCAGGCCTTGAGTTTGTCCATCTGCTCCGGGGTGAGCGTGAGGGTGTAAGAGGTGCGGCGCGTCTTTTTGTCTTCGCCGTCGCTGGCATTTCGCCTAGGAAACATGCCTTGGTTATGACTAAACGCGCGCAAAACTCAACCCCCCAGCGCAAGATAGCGTCCGCCCTCCAAATCCGGGCGGTGCTGCGGCCATGGTACGGCACCCATCAGCGCTGGCTGCCCTGGCGTGAAGCGCCCAGCCTGTACAAGACTGTCGTCTCGGAATTCATGCTCCAACAGACGCAGGTGGAGACGGTGCTGCCCTATTTTGACCGCTGGTTGAAGAGATTTCCCGATTTTGCCGCACTGGCCAAAGCCAAAGAGGCCGATGTACTGAAAATGTGGGAGGGACTGGGCTATTACCGCCGGGCCCGGTTGCTGCATGAACTGGCCAAAGCATGGACAAAATTGCCGCAAAAACCACAATCAACCGACGAATGGCTGGCGTTGCCCGGCGTGGGGTTTTACACGGCAGCGGCTATTACCAGCATTGCCTGTGGCGCGCCGGCGGCAGTGGTGGACGGTAACGTGGTGCGGGTGCTGGCGCGGCTATTGGGCGAGGGCGAAGTATTTAAGGATGGTTCTGCTGCCGTTAAATTTTTCACGTCTGCCGCCAATGAACTGCTCGACCCCGCCAACCCCGGCGACCACAACCAGGCAATGATGGAGCTCGGGGCGACAGTTTGCACGCGGCGCAATCCCCAATGCCTGATTTGTCCGGTGCGGACGTGGTGTGTGGCGGCGGCCAAAGGCGAAACGGAAGAGTTGCCGCGCTTTACCGCAAAAAAAATGAAAAAGACGGAACTGGTGCGCCTGTGGATTGAACGCGATGGCGCACTGCTCCTGCATCGCAAAGCTTCGACGTCAAAGCGTTTGGCACAGATGTGTGAGTTGCCTGATGCGGTCAGTCTGCCATTGGCAACCATCGAAAAAAACCCGCGGGCGGTAAAACGCCGGACCATTGCCAACGAACAATTCACCGAGAACATTCACCGCGCCGAGTTAAAAGAGCATGCCTTCGATGCGGCCAGTGGCTTGCTCTGGGCCACACCCGCGCAACTCACCCGCCTGACCCTCTCCGGCCCGCATCGGAAATGGATTGAAGAATTGCGCGAAGAATAAAGTTTCTTACCAGCTCGACAAAATTAATGCGTCCCGGCTTGGGCTTTCGCACCCATGGGTTGACCGATGGCCGCAAGCAACTCTACGAACCACGGCGTTTCGATGGGGAAAGGCTTGCCGCCTTTGATGCGGCTGAACTCAATGGCCCGTAGCACTCCGCCCTGGTCTTCGTCATGCCCGACCACTCCTGATGCCCCCTTGAGCGCACAATCAACCGCCAGGTCGGCGCAGGCTTTGATGAGGGCGCGGTCCTCGGCGTTGGCCGGTGCGGCGCGCGCGAAGTAGCCGCTTTTTTGGATGAGCGTTTTTTCCGCGCCGAGCATGGCGGCAAATTGCTTGCCAAACCACGCGCCGGGGTTGACGGCGTCGAGCTTCACGTGGCCAAAGGCATCACGCGGCACCGTTCCGCCCTTGGACTCGATTTCATGCACGATGCTCTCCACCCCCGCACCTTCGGAAACAAAAATATTCACACAATCCTGCATGTCCATGACTTGGCGCAGGCGCGCTGCTTCGGCGGCAATGTCGAGTTGCATCTCGGGTATGTAAACACCATGGACTTCATTCACCCCGCGCGAGACGCCCAATTCGGGCAGGAATTTTTTGCCATCGAGGCGGGCACGGTAGGCCCGCGCCGTCGCCGCCGTGAGCCAGCCGCAGCCGCGTCCCATGACTTCGTGGACTATGAGCATGCGCGGGTTGGCGCTGTGCTCGGCCACCACATTGTCAAAAAACAACGCGCCTTGTTCCGCAGCCGTAACCGCGCCCAAACTTTGCTTGATGGGGAAAACGTCGTTGTCCACCGTCTTGGGCAGGCCGATGACGGTGAGTCCGTAATTATTTTGGGCTAGAAAAGCCGCGAGGTCGGCCGCGGCGGTGTTGGTGTCGTCCCCGCCGATGGTGTGCAACACTTGCACGCCGTCCTTGATTAATTGTTCGGCGGCGACTTTTTGCGGGTCCTGCCCTTCCTTGACGAGACCGCGCTTCAAACAATCCTTTAGGTTGGTAAGCTTGACGCGGCTGTTACCAATGGGGCTGCCGCCGAACGATTGCAAGATGGACGCCCCGGCGCGTACGGCGGGCGTCACCGGCAAACTTTGGCCCAGCAACAACCCTTTGTAACCTCCGACATAGCAGATGATTTCCACCTCGGGCGCGATTTGCGAGTAACGCTCGATGAGCGCCCCGATGGCGGAAGACAGGCACGGCGCCAGGCCGCCCGCAGTGAGGATGCCGACTTTGGTGGGACGTTTCATATCGAAAATTCGCGAAGTTGAGAAGCTGACCAAGCAAAATCAAATTGGCTTAAAAGCAAATCCCACGCCCATTCACGTATGCCGGATGGCAACAATGGTGATGTCGTCGCGCTGGGGGCCGGGGCCGGCGAAGCTCTCCACGCTGGCGATGATGCCCTCGTTCATTTCGCGCGGGGTGTGCTGGTGCAGGTATTTCAGCGCGTCAGCCAGGCGCGCAGTCGAGAATTCCGCGCCCTCGGCATCCAGCGCCTCCGTCACCCCGTCGGTATAGAGCACAAATACGTCACCCGACTTGAAGGGCACGGATTTGTCAATAATCACGCGGTCGAAAATATCCGGCGAAACCATGCCGACGGCCATGCCTTCCGAGCCGATGGCATCCACCACCAAGTGGCCGGTGGCGGACTCGCGGCGCAAGATAAGCGGGAGTTCGTGCCCGGCCCGGGCGAGGGTGATTTCGTCGTTCGCGGTGTCAATGATGGCATAGACAATCGTGACGTAAAGTTTTTCGGGGATTTCGCCGGCCATTTCCTTGTTGATGCGGCGCAAAACCTCCGCCGGCGAACTGCAACTCCGCGAAAAGTGACGCAGGTTCGTCTGGCAAATGGCCATGAGCAGCGAAGCCGGCACGCCCTTGCCGGAAACGTCCGCCACAGCCACGCCCACGCGATGGTCATCGAGCGTAAACACGTCGTAAAAATCCCCGCCGACTTGCTGGGCCGGTTTGTAAAGAGCGTCCATTTGCAGCTTCGTGTTGTCCGGAAAGCTGTGCGGCAGCAGCATGCCCTGCACGCTGCTGGCCACCGCCAAATCGAAATCCAGTTTCGATTTCTCAATTTGCACCCGCATCAACTCAACGTTATGCAAGGCCAGCGCTGCCTGCTCGGCCAGCGATTGCACCAACGACAAATCCAATTCGGTAAAAGCCTGTTCGTCAGCGGGATTGGCCACGGCGAGCACGCCGATGATATCCCGCCGGAACATGATGGGCGCAATGATGAGCGAGCGCACAAGCAGCGAAGGATCGGCGTGAACGATGACCCGCGGGTCGCGTTGGGCATCGGGAATCAGCAGCGCCTGGCCGCTTTTGCCGACAGAACCAATCAGTCCTTCGCCCATCGCATAGTTTTCCGCCCGCAGGACATGTTCGAGAAACTTGGCCCGGGTCGCGGGCGCGGGCGCGCCGTCCTCGCCCGGCAGCGCGCGTTGGGGTGGGAACAGGCCCTCGACCGCCACGCCGCGCAACTGGTTGTCCGGCCGGCGCTCATAGGCACACGCGCTGAGCGCCCCGGTACTGAGCACCGCAGCATGGACAATGCGCTGGAAGAGTTCCCGGCGGCCCAGACCTTCGCCAACCGACTCGACCATGTTGTGCATGAAATCGACGACGATTTGCTTCTCCTGCTGCAAATGCTGCACTTCTTCATCCAGCCGCACCGACTCCCGGCGGGCCGACAAATAAAGCAGCCAGATTAAAATACCCCCGATGCATACGCCGGTAAAAAACCACAGGGTAGTCATTCTCCCGCCTCCTCCAGCCGCGAGGGCCGCCCGCCCCGCGCTCGCGCGGACTCGAAGGGCTGCACAAATGCCTCGCGAAAATCATACCCGGTGGCGAAGTCCTCGCGCCGGTCTTGATCAGTCTTGCCCAGCACCCCGTAGTCCACGAGGTGGAAGACAATTTCACCAAAATCCTCGCATTTGCGCACCCCCCAACGGTCCAATACGGTAAACGCCATGGGGCCGTATTGATCGAGGGCAAATTCACGAATGCCGGCCAGCAATTCCTGCCCGCTGACGTGGCGGCCCACCCGGCCGTCACTTTCCTTTTTCACGGATTTGAGGGTGTGGTCAAGCGCCTGCTTCACAAAGAAATACGCCCCTCGGTCAAAACGTGGGCTTTCCTTGCGAATTTGTTCCACCACCTCGGCAAAGTCGCGGGTGCTCATTGCCCCACAGCATTGCCGCCCATCGCGCAATTGTAAAGATTTCCCGCGCTGCCTTACTTCAGGACAATTGCAGAACCAAACCAGGCGCCCGCTTCTGGACCGTCCGGCGGAATCGGTCAAACGGACGCTTAGTCTTGCACCAAGGGTAATAACACAGTTAATTCTTACCCTCCTACCCATACCCATATTAGTCATGTCTGGAATCGTCCACCTCCCCACCGCCATCCCGGGCGGCGCCCGCTTGGCCCAACGGCGCCGCAACGCCGGTTTTACCCTGGTGGAACTGCTGACCGTCATGGTGATCATCAGCATCCTTACCGCGATCACCATGAGCATCGCCAAGGTCATTCAAACCCGGGGGGATTTTACCAAGGCCGTGGGTGACATGGATTTACTGGTGACCGCCCTTGAACGATTTAAGGCCGACAATGGCGATTATCCGCCGATGGATAACGATAATGGCGCCCAATCCCCGTATGCCGAGCAAAACCTTCTGATGGCGGTAACCGGCCACGCGCGCTGGGCCCAGGACCCCTTCGGCAATCCAACTTGGGAAATCGTTTCCATGACGAAAAAACTTAACGATGGCTCGGCGCTGCCCTCCGGTGAAAAATACACCTGGGGCAAGGCGTACATCCCGCTTTCCCAGCTCACCGTTGACCTGGACCCCTCCACGGAAAGCGGGGTCAAAGACGGTGCCGTTATCCATGATCCCTGGTGGCAGAGCGGGGACCCCAAAGACAGCGCCTACCTTTATCGCTACAAAATGCGCTCGGACAAGCTCACGCCGGCCAACGCAACCTGGCAATCCCCGATTTTTTTGTTGGTATCCCGCGGCGCCGATGGCGAGCCCCAAGATGCCGAGTCCAACTTCGTCTGGAAGCCGATAAACAAAAAGTCCAGCTACAGCGGAATCCTGTCCGACAATTATTCGGACCCGGCCTCCAATCCCCCGCTGGCGGACAATTTGGTTCGTGGTTCCGTCAATCTCCCACCTCCCTAAGCTCAATCAATGGAGACGGGTGGCCGTCCGGTTGGGTTCCCTGGTCAATCCGGCGTAATGGCGTTTTCCCCACTGGCCAGCCCGCGCTGGCTGTGCTGGATAAATTCAAGCATCCCGATGACCAGCGGATGGGTCAAAGACAACTGGGCGCGCAGCCTTTCGACGGCCTGGGTGCGGTTGAGCCCTTCGCGATAAAGAATCTTGTAAATCGCCCGGGTTAGGGCGATGTCTTCGGCTGAGAAGCCGTGGCGCTCCAAGCCAACTTTGTTGATGGTGCGGATGGTGGCCGGGTTGCCGTCGGCAATGAGGCCCGGCGGCACATCCTGCACCACTTTGGCGCAAGCCCCCGCCATGCTGTGCGACCCCAGGCGGCAAAATTGGTGCACCCCGGCATTCCACCCGATATTGGCGTGGTCGCCGACGACCACGTGCCCGCCCAGTGCCGCATGGCTGCTCATCACCAAGTGGCTGCCGACCACGCAGTCGTGCGCCACATGACTGTAAGCCAGCAAAACATTGTCGTTTCCCAACTGGGTAAATTCACCATCATTGGTCGCCACGTGAACGGTGACGTATTCCCGGAAAACATTGCGATCCCCCACGCGCAGCCCGGGCCGGCCGCCCTTGAATTTCAAATCGTGGGTTTTAGAGCCAAGCAAACTGAAGGGGAAAATCTCGTTATCGCGGCCCAGTTGCGTGAAACCCTCCACACACGCGTGGTGGTGCAACACCGTGCCCGGGCCCAAGCGCACTTCCGGCCCCACATAGGCATACGCGCCAATGATCACGCCCTCGTCCATTTCCGCGCCGGGCTCGATGATTGCAGTGGGATGAATGCGCGTGGGCACGGAAAAAAATGTTGGGGAATGATGCTTCCAGGCTATTTCAAGCGATCCACCACCGCTCCCTGCGCGGACGTGGCCACGTACTGCTTTAATTCCGTGAGCGCCTCGTCACCATACAATTTGAGGACTTCCCCGTAAAGCTCGCCGCACAGGGCGTCGAGCCGGGGGTTCAGGGAGGCGGGAAATGTCCGCCCCACAAATGCAGTGCCCACCGCCATCTGTTTCAACTCCGCGGCAATGGGTTGGGCCGTTTTTTGCAAATCCGCAAATCGGGCCTGCAAGGCGGCCGCCTTCACCGGATCTTTGTCGCTCGTGGCAAAAGCCCCAAAATAACCCAAGGTCGTAACCACCGGGCAGCGCGCATCGAGATTGAGGATGATTTTTGCCGGCGCCCACACCTCGGTGTCGGCCTTTAAATTGTCGGCTTGCTGGGTCTGCGCCCGATCTACCCGGTCCACCCGGTCCGCAGTGAGGCCCTTGTCGGACTGCGCACATAGACTAACCGTCGTCGCCAAGACCAGCCCGCCAGTCAGCGCGAACCTGACCCACGGCCAGGCCTGAACCCGGCATGGCCGAAGCGCGCCCTTAGGAGAGCGTCTTTTTCTCATAGTATTCGTTGATGATCTTGGCGACGTCCTTGTAATCAATATCGTTGGAGTAGATGGTCTTGTATTCGTCAACGGCTTTTTCGATGTTGCCAGCGCCACGGAAGCACAGGGCCAGTTCGTAAATAATCTCCTTTTTGAGGTCGTTCATGACCGGCATTTCATTCTTGGCCTGATTGAGCGCCTCGATGGCGAGGTCGTAGATGCCCTTGGCCCGATAGGCCCGGCCCAAGAACAGCGAGGCCTTGTTCGTGACTTTCGGGTTGCGGCGGGCCATTTGCAGTTCACGGATGGATTGGTCGGTTTGACCAGTCTCAAAGAGCAGAATGCCGTAGTCGAAGCGAAAGCCGTAGTCATTGGGATATTTTTCCACGAGGCTTTTCGCCTGTTGGACACGATAGGCCAATTCGGATTTTCTCAGCTCATTGAGTTCGGCTTGCTTGGAGGGGTCGGTGGCCACGGCAATTTCCAACTGCTCCAACTTGTGACGCATGACGGCCACAGTCATGTCGGACTCCAGCTTTTCAAGTGTGGTGTCGGCTTTGCCCAAGGGCTGCTGGCGCGCCTTGCGCACGTACTCCAAGGCGTCTTCAAAGCGCTGGAGCTGCTTCAAGTAGCCGATGACGTCGCGGTAATAATTGACGTTTTCCGGTTCCCGCTGGATGGCATCGGCGAGTTTCCCGACGAGCCTGGTGAGCGTTTCCGTGTCATTGGCCATGCGGGCCTCCTGCTCGAGTTCCGTGGCCTTGGCGGAGTCGGCCAATTTCTGGCGAAAGTCGGTTTGCTCGTCCCATTTGCCTTTGTCCATCGTGATTGCCACCGAGGCGCGGCGCAGCAGCGCCTGGGCGTCGCCATTGCCGGGTTGGAACGCAAGAATGAGGTCACCTGCTTTCACCGCCTCCTTGGCTTGGCCGGCCTCGATATAGGCGTTGCCAAGAGAGAGAAGGTTCTCGACGTTCTCGGGTGTTACTTCGCGGATGTTGTCATAGGCCAGCGCGGCCGTGCCCCACATGCCCATCGCTTCGGCGGCATGGGCTTCCATTTTCAACGCCTGGGTGTTGTAAGGGTTGATCGCCAGCATTTTCTCCGCTTCGTCCAAGACGCTCTTGGGATCCGTCTTAATGCGCGAACCGGATTTGAGCATGAACGGCGAGTTTGTCACACTCGCAAAAAGCTTGGTCATCCCGCCCTTGGTTGGGGGGATGGCTTTCCGCTGGGCTCGGCGCAAAGCCTTGCGGGCGTCGAGCGCGCCGGGATTGCGCGCCAGGATATTGTTGCAAATTTCGACAACCACGGCCGGACTGCGGTCAATGGTTTTTTCTGCCAGCTCAAGTTGCTTTTGCAGACGCGGGTCAATGTCCTTCAAAGTAATTTCTTTGATCTTGAAGGCGTCAGCAGGTGTCGGTGTGGTCGGTGTTCCGGAGGCGGGGGTGCTCATGGGTGAATTAGATATCGTGGGCAGTCCTGGGGACTGCCAGCTTGGTGGGAAACCTTGACTTTTTAGAGAACGTTGAGGTCTAAATCAACTTTATTTCTTAGACCGCCAAAGGCAAGTCCGGTTGCCAAAAAAATTGAGGCCGGGCACTATGGGTCGCCCGGCCTTCCGCTTGCCTGCTTATTTTCCTGACTTTAGTACTTTTTGGCGTAGGCCACGGCGGGCCGGTTTACGGTGCGGGTGGCCGCCAAGTTGTCGGACCCGGCGGCGTACTTCATCGTTCCAAAAACCACCCCTTGCAGATTCTCGCGGGTGACCAGACCCGGGTCTTTCCGGTAATTGGTAAGCCCTTTGGCGATCCAGCCCCGCCTGGTGAGGCTAATCAACCGGTGGGAAACGAGGTCGCCATCCCCGTCACGATAGACGACGAGCATCCCCGCCGCGAGTTTGTCGAAGTCCGTATGGGCCACCAACAGGAGCGAATCGTGGTCAATCTGCGGCAGCATGGATTCGCCCTGAGAGACGTATACCTTCCAACCGGAATTTAAATTAGTTACTTGGCGGGCATCCGACAGGGCTTGGGTGAAGGGCACCTCGCCGTCGGTGGATGCTGCTGAGGCCGCGGCGGGAATCAAGGTCGCCAGGCAGAGGGCGAGCATTGTGTTCAGAATCCGGCGGCGGAGCGTTGATTTGACTGTCCCGAGGTTGTGGTTGGTTTTCATGCCCTAACCTACCTGACGG
>CAZCMU010000068.1:0-11724 GCA_964499725.1 uncultured Opitutales bacterium | reverse complement strand
TGTGAATTCCATTCAAGGGGTTAATGCTCCCGTTTCCCAGATTGCCCCAAGTCTGACGACGACAACCGGCAGCTATAGTCTGGGCCTGCAGTATGATTACACGGACAAGCTGGCGTTTACACTCAATGGCACGCGTAATTTTACTGTTGGTGTTTCCGGCCAAAACGTTGAAAACACTGGCGCGGGACTGGGCCTCAACTACAAATACTCGTCACAAATTTCCATCCAAGCCACCTTGATCAATTTCAACTATTCGCAATACCTCCAGTCAACACCGGAGCGCGATGACGAAGCCAAAACCACCGGCATCTCTATCACTTGGCAGCCTTGGGATTATCTGTCGCTCAGCGCCGGCTACACTTACTTCATGAATAGCTCAAATTCGCCCGGCGCCACCTACAATATCAACACGATTTCCATCTCGGGTACGGTCCACTACTAGTTTTCCAACCAGGGCTTCACGCAAAAGGCCGCCTTGTGGGCGGCCTTTTGCGTGAAGAGCGGCTTTTACTCCTGCTGCGGACTTAATGGGCCGTTCCCAGCCAAGAGCGCGCGCAGCACCGTGGCACCCACCCGCCAGCCGTTTTCCAAGGCGGCTTGGAGCCCCGCGTAGTTGATGCCCGCTTCACCAGCCAGGTGCCGGTACGCCGGTTGGCCGGGTGGCGACAAGGTGTAGTTGCTCACACTGCGCAAGACCAACACTCGGGCCCAATTCGTCAGGTGCATGTGATGCAGTTGCTGCAACGCTCCCAAAGTTCCCGCGTCTTCCATGGATGCGGTGGCCAGGTGCCCGCGGTTTTTTGTCCAATATTTGATCCAGCGCTCCGCCCAAGCCTGATGGCCCGGCCCGTGCCAGAAGCGCGCCGCCGAAAGTACATCGCCGCGTCCCACTGATGGCGGTTGTGCTCCACAGGTAAATTTCCGGTAGGGCCGCCGGATTTTCGCCAAATCAGGAGAATCGAAAAGTTGGATACCGTGGGTCATTTTCTGCGCCCAGGCCGCCAGCCGGCTATTAAGATGAAACACCTGAGCCGGGCGACCGAACAAACCGGCGGCTGTATCGACCGGGCCAAACGGTCTTTGGGCCCCAAGCGGCAGCAGCCCGGTCATCCAGTCCAGCGGACAGTCCGCCGGATGTAGGTCAATCGCTAGGTCGCCATCCACCACCCACTCGGCAAACATCGGGCTGCCGAGGGAACAAACTTTGGGGTTTCCGCCCGCGATGCCGCAAATCAGCCAATAGGTTTTTCGCCAGTCCACCCCGGAATGAAGCCCCAGGGTCAGCACGTTCACGGCCGTGTTCACCGGCCCCACGCCCGCGACCAGCGCCGCCACGCCCTCATCATTGCGCCACAAGGTCCCTGGCAAAAAACCAGCGACTGGCCAGGGGCGTAGCTTAAGACTCTGGCGGAAACGGGTTAGTTCGCCCGCCCGGCCCCGGCCCGGCTCGAACATGGTAATTAACACGGCTTTGATAGCTGCCCGCGTCCTCTTGCTGCTGGTTGGCCGTTTCAATTTAAATTACCCATTACATGTCCGCCGACTTTTGCAACATCGGCAAAGGCCTTGTCCAGCTCGGCACAAGCATCCTGATCTTCCTTAATCTGCTGCATATGGTACGGGTAAAGTTTGCTGGAGGCCAGCGATTGCACATTGTTATCCACCAGCGCTTGCAGCCGGCCGAGAAAGTTCTGGAGTGCCTCGACGTACTCCACCCGGCTATTGCGGTCAATGGCGGCGGCCTTCGCTGAAACATAATCAATTATCGCATCATCCACTTCTTTGTTGCTGACGTTGGGCAGTTTTTGCCCGCCGAGCAGGGCGACCATCACTTCAATCAAGTCGTCAAGCTCGCGTACTTTCAGCCCCTCGGCGCTGAAACGCGGCCAGTCCAGCGCGGACCAGCGGTCGGATTTGATATTGTCCAGCCGGTACCCGAACCAGTGCAGCTCTTGGATGTTGGCGGCCTTGGAAAGCGCGTCCACTTGGATTTTTTTGACCATGGTGGCAATCCCTATGACTTTGCCCGACGGACGGTGAATAATGGGGCTGCCGCTGTTGCCATGGACGAACTTCGCGTCCACCTCCACCAATTGCGGCCCGACGCCGATGAGTTTGCCGTGAATCTGCAGGGCGATGCCGTTCCCCTCCGAATTGCCCGGCACAGTCACGGGGTCATCCGGTTTGGTTTCGGCTTGGGGATCGTCCTGGATTTCCAGATAGTTCGTGGCGAGTTCCGCTGGAATTTTCAAAATCGCCACATCATAATCCATCGCGCCATACAAAGGTCCATTGGTGGGGTATTTGGTGCCATCCATGCCGGTGATGGTAAATTTTTTATTCCCGGAAAGCACGTGTTGGTTTGTCACAATGAAAAATTGGCCGTGCATTTTGGCCACAAACCCGCTGCCGTCGGAATAATCGCCTTCGACAATCACGAGGGCCTTGAGTTGCTCCGGGGGCAGCGGTTCACCCGGGGTGGGTGGGTCGGCAGTTGTGGCCGCCGGCGCAGCTTGAGGCGTGGGGGGCTTCGGCGGCGTTACCGGACCGCCGCGGCGCGTGCCCCGGGTTCCATAGCCGCTTCCTCGGCCGCCCACGGGTGCCGGGGCTGGGGTCGGATCAGGTGGCGGGGCCAGCGGGTTGTCGAGTTGCGCCTGCGCGCCAGCCACGCAACTGATCATTGCTGCCATCGCCAGCATTCGGCGCAACTTTTGACTTACTTTGGGATAAACCAAATTCATGGGCCAATCACAAGTTGACGCATCCTAATTCAAATCTTATTCTATTGTAAAACTCGAAATTTGTAACGTTCGTTCGCTCAGGGCCGCCGCCATTTTTCCGGTTGCCAGCCAGCTGCAGTGAGAGTCATAATTTAGCTGTTCGTCATCACCACCCCATGCGTCGCTTTTCCCCAGGCAAAATCAATCCGGTCCTCATGGCGTTTTTGATCCCGCTGGCGGTCATCATTGCCGCGGTGGTGTTGATTGTTCTGCGCAACCATTTTCACCATGCCCGCGAAACGCTCAATGTCGCCGCGTACCAGCACTCGCCCAACGACCTCGCCGGCAACCATTATAACCTCGACGCCCAAATTGACGCCCAGCTGAAATGGGACGAAGGCTTTGGCCGCATCCTCTCGGTCAAGCCCCTCGATGGTAGCGGCCGGCTCAGTGTTTTTGTGCCCGACCAATTGGGTTCCGACTTGCGCGTTGGGCAGCGCTTTCACATGAGTGTCATGGTCAAGGACAAGGGCCTCATCCAGGTCGAGGCGCTCGACAAGTTTTAGCCGGCGGAAGTTTTATATCGCTGGGCCCGCTTTTGAAACATCGATGCCCGCCACCACGGCGTCAATCGCCTGCAACTCTTCCGCGGTGAAGGCCGCGCTCTGGACGGCGGCGAGATTGCTTTGGATTTGCTTCACCGAACTGGCCCCGGGCAACACACTCACCACCGCGGGTTGCCGCATGACCCACGCCAGCGCCATCTGTGCCAGGGTTTGTCCGCGCCCCAGTGCGATGAGTTGCAGTTTGTGCACCATGGGCCGGTGCTTTTCCACCGTGTCGCCTTTCAGAAACGCACTGCGCGTGGCGCGCGAGCCACTGGGCACGCCCTCCAGGTAGCGGTTGGTCAATATCCCTTGCGCCAGTGGACTGAACGGGATGCAGCCGATACCTTCTCGCTCCAGCACGGCAAACAATCCGTGTTCCGGCTTGCGGTCGATAATGTTATACCGCGGTTGGTGGATAAGGCAGGGCGTGCCCAGTTCCCGCAGTATTTTGGCCGCTACGGCGGTTTGTTCGGGCCCATAATTGGACAAGCCGGCGTAGAGCGCCTTGCCGGTGCGCACGGCGTGCGCCAGTGCGCCCATCGTTTCTTCAAGCGGCGTGTTCGGGTCCGGCCGGTGCGAATAAAAAATGTCCACGTAATCGAGCTGCATGCGCTTCAAGCTTTGTTCGAGGCTCGCCAGCATGTATTTGCGCGAGCCCCAGTCGCCATAGGGTCCGGCCCACATGGTGTAGCCGGCCTTGGTCGAGATGACCAGTTCGTCGCGGTAGGCGGCCAGGTTATGCTTCAGGATTTTTCCGAAATTGATTTCTGCCGAGCCCGGCGGCGGCCCGTAATTGTTGGCCAGGTCAAAATGCGTGATGCCCAGGTTGAATGATCCCAGCACCAGTTCGCGGGCATCGGAAGGGTTGTCAATATCGCCAAAATTATGCCATAGCCCCAAGGATACCCGCGGCAGCAGGAGGCCGCTGCGTCCGCAGCGGGCGTAGGGGATTTTTTCGTAGCGTTTGGCGTCGGGCAGGTGCGGCATGATGGGGGCAGGACAAGCGCGGAGTCCTCCGCGCGCCACCCTTGCTTATGGCGGAAAGGGTTTGGTTCAGGCAAACGATAAATGCAGTGGCCGGGCTCGCAATTAGAACGTGCCAATGGCCTAGTAATCAGCTAGGCTTGGGTTCAGCTCAAAGGCATGGCCCAAACCCTGTCCAGGAAAAGTAGTCACGGCGGCGTCGTCAAACAGTTCTCGGTATTCGCGGAGAACAAGGTGGGCCGTTTGCACGATGTCGTCGCTCTCCTCGCGGGCAAGGATGTCCATGTCCTCGCCCTCTGCCTGGTGGACACCACCGACAGCACCATCATCCGCCTGGTCGTGGATTACCCGGAAATCGCCGCGCCCTTGCTCACCGGGCATGGCTTTGCCCACAGCTTGGTGGAGGTCCTCGCCATCGAAATTGATACCGAGGCGCGACTGTCCTCGGTCACTTCTGCGCTGGTGCAGGCGGAAATCAACATTCATTACCTTTACCCCTTCCTCATGCGTCCCAATGGCAAGACCGGTCTGGTGCTGCGTCTGGAAGACCCTGAACTCGCCACCGAAGTTCTTAAGCGCAACCAAGTCACCGTCCTGACCCAAAACGATCTCGCCCGCTAAGCGCATTGCCCCATGCGTTGGACAATCCCGATTTTATTTTTTGGCGTTTACACTCTGGCCGCAGTTGCCGCTGATGCCCCGGCCTCGGCTCCTGCCGCGCCAGTTGTGCCTGGGCTTGACTTGGCGGCTACGCGCACGGCGTTCCTTAAGCTCATAGACCGCCCACTTGTGCCCGCTGCCGTGGAAATCTCGGACACCGGCACGACCAACGGCGTCGCGCACGCGCACTTCACCTACGCGTCTTTTACGGGGCAACGTGTGCCGGGAATTTGGGCCAAGCCGGCCCAAAGCACCGGTCGTCTGCCCGTTGTCATCATGCTGCACGGCACCGGCGGCAAAAAAGAGGACATGAAGGGTCAGATGGAAAAATACGCGCAGGCCGGATTTTTGGCCGTCGCCATAGACGGCCCCTACCATGGTGAACGCGCCGCGCCCGGCGCCGGCAACAAGGATTATCAGGACGCCATCCTCGCTGTTTGGCGCGGAAACCCGGGCCATCCCTTTTTCTATGACACGGCTTGGGATGTGATGCGCCTGATTGACTACCTGCAAACGCGAGACGACGTGGACCCCAAACGCATTGGCCTCATGGGCGTTTCCAAGGGCGGCATCGAAACTTACCTCACTGCCGCCGCTGACCCGCGCATTGCCGTCGCAGTGTCCTGCCTCGGCGTGGAGAGCTTCCGCTGGGCGCTCGACAACGACCTTTGGTCCCACCGCACGGAAACGATTCCCATCGCCCTCGCCGCCGCCGCGAAGGACGCCGGTGTGGCGACCGTGGACGCCGCGTTCGTGCGCAAACTTTACGACAAGGTGGCGCCGGGCATTTACGGCCAATTCGATGGCCCCGCCATGGTCCCGCTCATCGCCCAGCGCCAACTCCTCATCATCAATGGCGAGCTTGACCTGCGCACCCCCAAGGCCGCCGTGCAGATGTGCCTCGACGCCGCGCAACCGCTTTATCACGCCGTCAGTGGCGACAACCGCCTGAAACTCCTCGTCCAGCCCAACACCCCGCATAAAGTCACCCCCGCTGGCTATCAGGCGGCGCTCGATTGGTTCAAGCAATGGTTGAAGCCAACCGCACCGTAATTATTCCTCCACCCCAAACAGCGCATCGGCAAAATTGTCCACGGAAAACGGCTGCAAATCCTCCGGTTGTTCGCCGAGGCCGACAAAGTGAATTGGCAGTTTTAGTTCGCGATAAATGCCTACCAGTGCCCCGCCGCGGCTGGTGCCATCCAGCTTGGTAATAACGAGGCCGGTCAATTCGAACGCCTTGTGAAAAACCCGCGCTTGCTCGATGGAGTTTGAGCCCAGCGAGCCGTCGAGCACCAGCCAGCGGTGGCGCGGCGCGGCGGGATCGTGTTTTTGCAGCACGCGGCGGATTTTTTTCAACTCCTCCATCAAATTATGCTTCGTGTGCAGCCGGCCCGCGGTGTCGAGAATGACCAAATCCTGCTTGCGCGCGGCCGCCGCCTGCCATGCATCAAAAGCTACCGCAGCCGAGTCCGCACCGCTCTGGCTGGCGACAATTTCCACGCCCAGCCGCCCGGCCCACGCGCGCAATTGCTCATTCGCTGCGGCGCGAAAAGTGTCGCACGCGCCGAGCACCACGCTGCGGCCCGCTTTTTTATAAAACGCCGCCAGTTTGGCCACCGTGGTGGTTTTGCCGGAGCCATTGACGCCAATCAGGCAAATGACTTCCGGCTTGCCCGCCGAGAAAATTAATTCCGGCGGTTTCTCCGCGCCCGCCAGCACGCGCTTGAGCACGGTTGCACCCAATTTCGCCGCATCCTGCCCGCGCAATTGGGGATCTTTTTTCCATGCAGTTTTTATTTCCGTCAAAATCTCGCCCGTTGTTTCCACGCCCAGATCCGCGCCATAGAGGGCCTCTTCGAGTTGTTCGATGCTTTTTGCGTCGAGCGCGCGGGTAAATAGGCCGCTCGCCTTGCCGAATGCGGCATAGAACGTTGGCGTCGTGCGCTTGAGTCCCTCCGCAAATTTTTTCAGCAGCGAACGCATGGGATAACGGGATAACCCGGAACAGAAAGGCCAGCCCCGCTTACTCCGCCGCCGTCCGCGCCGGGCGGTCGAGCGAGTCCTTTAACTTGTCCAGAATGCCGTTGAGGAAACGGCGCGAGTCAGGATTGGAATAAGTTTTGCCCAGTTCAATGGCCTCGTTGATGGTGACCACGGGCGGAATATCGCGCCGGTGAAGCAGTTCGTAAATTGCCACGCGCAAAATCGCCAGGTCCACGCGCGCAATGCGGTTGAAGGCCCAGTTGTGCGCGTTGCTTTTGATGAATTCGTCAATTTTAACTTGGTTATCGAGCGCGCCGTTGATGAGTTCCTCGGCAAAGGAGTAATACTCCCGCGGGTGTTCCTGGGTGCTGAAAAAACCCAGCAAGGCTGCGGCCCGGTCGTCGCTTGGATTGACATCCCACATGTACAGGAACTGCATGGCCGTCGCCCGGCAGTCGCGCCGGCGGCTGCTGCGCCCTTCCGGGGCCGGCACTGAGGTTACGGGCTGGGTCATCGGGAATCTTTAGTTGTTTTTGAAAAGCTGCTTGGGGTCAAAGCCCTCGTCCTCATCGTCCTCGTCGTCGTCAAAGTCTTCCTTTTTCTCCTCGATGGCATCGAGCCGTTCAACGAGCTTGAGCTTGTGCCACGCCATTTGCAACGCCGCGCGGGCGAATTCGGCGCCCCGGTCGCGCGCCCCGGTAATGCGCTCCGCGGCCTGCTCCAACGAGGACACCGTCAGAATGCCATTGATGACCGGAATTTCCGATTGCATGGCGACGGAATGCAACGCGTACGCCGTGCCGTAGCTGATGACTTCATGGTGCGTCGTCTCCCCCGCGACCACCACACCCAGCGCAATCAGACAGTCGAGCTCGCCCATGGCCGCCAGCATGTGCGCCGCGTAGGGGAGTTCGTTCGCGCCCGGCACGCGCAGCACCTCGATGTTGCGCTCGCGCACGCCGTGCTCTTTAAGAGTTTTCAGGGTGCGCTCCAGCAGCGCGTCCACCAGTTCGCCGTTGTAGCGCGACGCCACGACGCCGATGAAAAAGTCCGCGCCGTCAATCGGGCTTGTCTCGGGTGGGTTCTTGCTCATGGGTGAAGAGAAATTCTGTAAATTGCGTTAATTCTGTCCAAAAAATTGCTACAACCCGGCGGTCTCGACAATCTCCAGCCCGTAACCGTCCAGGCCAATGACCTTGCGCTGGGGCGAGCCCGTCAGCAAGCGGATTTGTTTCAGGCCGAGGTCGGCCAGAATTTGCGCGCCCACGCCGTAATCGCGAAAATCCATGCTCGATGCCGTGGGGGTGAGTTTTCCGGCGGTCCCGGCCTTTGTTTCCAAGTTCAGCCCGCCCGCCGCCTGCTCAATATAGACCAGCGCGCCCCGGTTTTCTTTCGCGATGCGCTCGAACGACGCCGCCAGCGAGTGAAAGCCGCCGAATTGCCGGGAGCGAAACACGTCCGCGAGCAAATTTTCGCTTTGCACGCGCACCAGGGTGGGGGTGCCATCCAGCGACCCGCGGGTGAAGGCATAATGGGTGCGCCCGTCGAGCGGCGTTTTGTAAATGTGCAGGTCGAAATGGCCAAATTCCGAATCGAACGGCACGGAAGCCACGCGTTTGACCAGTTTCTCGCGGAGATGCCGGTAATGAATCAATTGGGCGATCGAAATGAGCTTCAGGCCAAACTTTTCCTTAAACTCCACTAACTGCGGCAATCGGGCGAGGGTGCCGTCTTCGTTCACGATCTCGCACAGCACGCCGCTCGGGTGCAGTCCGGCAAGGATGGCCAGGTCCACTGCGGCTTCGGTGTGTCCGGCGCGCTGCAGCACGCCGCCGGGCTTGGCCCGCAAGGGGAAGACATGGCCGGGCTGCACCAGTGTCTCGGGCGTTGCATAGGGATCGGATAAAATTTTGATGGTCTTGGCGCGGTCGTACGCGCTCACGCCCGTGGTGATGCCGTCGGCGGCGTCCACGCTCACCATGAAGTCCGTGCGGTGCGCCTCGCGGTTTTGCGCCACCATCGGGCCCAGGCCCAGGCGCTTGAGCTGTGGCTCAACCGTCGGCACACAGACAATCCCGCTGCCGTACCGAATCATCATGTTCACGGTTTCCGGCGTCGCCTTGGACGCCGCCATGATCAAATCGCCTTCGTTTTCACGCGATTCGTCATCCGTGACCACTACGAGCTTGCCCGCCACCACGTCGGCGATGGCTGCGTCCACGCTATCAAATGGCGCGGCTGGATGGTCGAAGTCGGGGGTCGTCATGGCCGGATAAGGAAACCCGGCAGACTATGCCTGACTGGGCCATCCCGTCAAGGACGGGTGGGGCCATGCGGCCAACCAGCGTGGCCGCCTTAGTTCCGGTCCACCCATCGCTGGCGCAACAATTGCAGCGCCTGGCCGTGAATCTGGCAAACGCGCGCTTCGGTGACCTTGAACACTTCCGCAATTTCCGCCAAACGGCGGCCTTGAAAATAATAGAGCACAACCACCTGGCGGTGGCGCTCCGGCAACATTTTGAGCGTGCTGGCCAACGCCACCAGCATTTCCTCGTTTTCGAGGCGCTTGTGCGTTGGCGGGGTATTTTCATCGGCGATGCACTCGTGGAGGTCGAGGGCGTTGCTGCCGCTATCGCGCTCCATTGGCTTGTCCAACGGGAGAAACCGCACCGGCTGCACGCGCAACTGCAGTTTGTCGAAGTCCAGGCGGTTAAGGCCGAGCTTCTCGCGGGTTTCTTCACTGGTGGGCACGCGTCCCAAGGTTTGTTCCAAAGTATCCACTGTCCGGCGCAACTTCCGGGCGGACTGACGGGCTGAGCGCGGCATCCAGTCCAGTCGGCGCAGTTCGTCGAGAATCGCCCCACGGATGCGCATGGCGGCATAGGCCTCAAAAGTCTTGGTTTGAGACGGATCGAAGCGGCGCACCGCGGCAATCAACCCCGTCAATCCCACGCTCTGCAGTTCGTCCAAATCGGCGCAAGCCGGCAGACAGTGCCGCATCTGCATCACCACCGCCCGGACCTGCGGGTAATGTTTTTCCACGAGCTTGCACTGGCGCTCGGTAAGCGGGCTGGTGGCTGATTCTGTTATTTGGATTGGTTCGGCGATTGAATTTTCCATGGGAAGTCTTGAATGTATGTTGCGGTTCGCGCCAAGGATGTAATCACGTATCGTGCCAATCCATCTTTAAAATTTGTAACATATTAATAGTAAACAAGATATACATTTATTTTCTCAAATGAAACGTAGGTCAGGGCCGTTTGCATCCATCCGCAACTTATTTGCATTGCAAATAAGTTGCAAAACATTGCAAAAATAAGGATCACGACGTTAGAACTGGGAGAAATTTAGCCGTCAAAAACTGGGTTTAGCTCACGCGCAGTTGAGGCCTCCAATGCTCATTTTTCCTTGGTCGTTGCCTACATCGTTAGGGGATGTTTCCCGCTATTTCACACCACCGTCACGAAATCGTAACAACGTTACCCTAGGATGCCCTCGTTGCTGGAGAAAGCTGCTTGCTGACTCCAAAGCTCATTCTTCACTCATCCTATTAAAAAAATGAAAAAACTCCTCCTCACCGGCCTTTTGGGCCTTGTTACCTTGTCGGCTCAAGCGGCTGATGCCACCGCCCTCACCGGTTCCGGCTCCACCTTTGTGAAGCCCGTCATGGACAAATGGGCCGAAGCCTACGGCAACTCTGTAGACACCTCGGTCAAAATCAACTATGCTGGCGGCGGCTCCGGGGTTGGCCAGAAAAACATTTTGGACGGTACGGTGGACTTTGGCGGTTCGGACGGCCCCATGTCCGACGCACAGTTGGCTGGCGCCAAAAGCAAAATTCTGCACCTGCCGGTCGTGGCTGGCGCGGTGGTTATCATTTATAACGTTCCCGGTGTGAGCACCCTCAAGCTCGACGGTCCGACGATTGCCAACATCTTCCTGGGTAAAATCACCAAGTGGAGCGACGCGGCCATCGCGGCGCAGAACCCTGGCATCAAACTGCCTGACCTCGACATCTCCAGCGTCCATCGCTCCGACGGCAGCGGCACCACGTTCATCTTCACCGACTACCTCGCTAAAGTTAGCTCGGAATGGAAAGACAAGGTTGGCACGAAGACCTCGGTGGAATGGCCCGGTGGCGTGGGTCAGCAAGGCAGCGCGGGCGTAACCGCCCAGGTAAAAAAAACCGACGGCGGCATCGGCTACGTCGAATTGATTTACGCTCTCTCGAATAAAATCTCGTTTGCCGACGTCAAGAACGCCGACGGCAACTACATCACCGCTTCGCTCGACGGCGTCAGCAAGGCCCTCGCCACCGCCACCATTCCCAATGATTTCCGTTTCTCCTACGTCAACGCCCCCGGCCCGGATTCTTATCCCATCTCGGGCGTGACCTGGCTCTTGGTACCCCAGATGTCGAAAGACCCGGCGAAGGGGCAGAAGCTCGTTGCCTTCCTGAAGTGGGTTTTTCAGGATTCCAAGGCGCAGGACATGGCCAAGGGACTTAACTATGCTCCGATTCCCGATGTCGTCGTCAAGCGCGTGATGGCTGCAATCGATACCATCAAGTAATTGAACAGTTCATCAATTGTGCTAAATTAGCAGCATTCGAAACCGGGCGGAAAGTCCCATCCTTTCCGCCCGGTTTTCTTATCCTCCATCTATGAGCCAGACCACCACCAGCCCGAGTTTGCCGGCCAGCGCCGAAGAAATGCGGCAGCCGAGCCGGTTCGGCAACCGCTTGTTTGAAGGTTTGACGCTGGTGT
>CAZCMU010000067.1:0-11732 GCA_964499725.1 uncultured Opitutales bacterium | reverse complement strand
CGTCCCGACTATTATGCGTGGCAAACGCCGCGGCGAAAACCGGCGCCAGCGTCGAGACCGAGCCGTCCATCAGCCCGGCCAGACCCGGCTGCACAATTTGCAGCACAAAACGGCGTTTTGCAGAATCATCTTCATTTTTTCTGGCCCCGGACGCTTTCTGCTGTTCATCCATTTTCTCGGCGAGGCTGTAGTGTTTTTCCTCCTCGGCCGCGAGGTCGCCGAGCAACTGCCGGACATCGGCCTCGCCGGTTTGCGGAATGGCCGCCCGGTAGAAATTGCGCGCTTCCTCCTCCATGGACTCAACCTCGTGGCGAATCATGGGCACCGTTAGAATCTTGTTTATCCAAATCGGCTTGCGGGCGTAGAAGCCCTTGACGTCCTGGCGGCGGATCAGCGGGATATGCTCGCCGAAACGCGCGCGGTAGAGATTAATCAGCCGGTGGCGGTGGCCATTTTCCTCCTCGTGCATGGCCAGCAGCGTTTTCGCCGTATCGGGATACTCCGCGCCAACCCGTGCCGCCAGGTCGGCATAAATGCGTCCGTCCTCCTCTTCCGCCTGGATGGCGAGGGCGAGCAATTCCTGGGCGGTCAGGTCTTTGAAGTTTTTGGCCACAGAATTGAAAAACGAAATGGGGCCAACAAAATTTAACCGCGACCGAGGAGCGGCATCTTGGTGGCCATGATCGTCGTAAAGGGCATATTGGCCTCCAGCGGCAGATTCGCAAGGTGCAGTACAGTGCTAACGACGTGGCGAGCGTCCATCATCGGCTCGGCGAGGATGGAGCCGTCGGCTTGCTTGACGCCCCGGCCTTGCTTGGCCGAAAGGTCCGTCAAGGCGTTGCCGATGTCAATCTGGCCGCAGGCGATGTTGTATTTGCGGCCGTCCAGTGAAAGGCATTTGGTCAGCCCGGTAATCCCGCACTTGCTGGCCGTGTACGGCTCGTAATCGGGCCGTGGGGCCTGGGCCGAAACCGAACCGTTGTTGATGATGCGCCCGCCCTGCGGATTCTGCGACTTCATCAGACGGAAAGCTTCCTGGGCGCACAGAAACGCACCATGGAGGTTGGTGTTGACCGTCTCCGTCCATTGCTCGTACGTCAGGTCCTCGAATGGAACATAGGCGGCTGGGTTGATGCCGGCGTTGTTGAACAGCAAGTCGAGGCGGCCATAGGTCGCTTTCGTCCGCGCGAACAGGGCGCGCACGGATTCGGGCTGGGTGACGTCGGTGGCGATGGCCAGCACGCGGGAACCGGCGCCCGATTCGGTGGCGACCTGCTCCAGCAAGTGCGTCCGCCGCCCGGCCAGCACAACACTGTAACCGTCCTGCAACAACGCGAGCGATACCGCCCGCCCGATGCCGCTGCCTGCGCCCGTAACAATGGCTATTTTCATGGTCTTATATATCTTATATAATAAGGTTCAGGGATGAAAGGCTGATGCTGAATGGCCCGGTTGTCCCTGCAACAGCAAAAAGCGGGGGCTTGAGCCCGGTGTTTCCTTGTTTATTACCGGGAGTTGGGCCGCCCTCGGCGCAGGCGCAGCCTTGATTAGCGCGGTTTTATGCGCCAATATGGACGGCTTATCCCGCAGCCCTGCTGTCTTCGTCCATGAATTTACTCTACGTCATCCTCCAGCGCCGGCGTCAACTGCTGGCTGCCGGCTTGGTGTTTACGGTCCTGTATTTGATTTACGAGCTGGCGTTGGTCCGCGAATACACCGCTTTTGCGCAAGTGCGCGCGGCGGCCGGGCCCAATGGTCAGGGGACGAACCAGGACTTTACCGCGCATGTGCACCTGGTGCAATCGGCGGATTTTTTGCAGGGTATGTCCGAAAGGTTGTCCGACGACGACCGGCGGCAGATGCTTGCGCCCTTCCGCCATTGGTTTGGCCCGGCCGAGACGGCGGGCGAACTTCTGCTCGAGCGCCGCATCGTGACCCCGAACCCAGTCTCCCAAATGATTGATTTGGGTTTCACGCACCCGGACCCCAAAGTGGCGGCGCGGGTGGCGAATGCGCTGGCGGCGGAATTTGTCCGCCAAAGCGACGCCATGAATGATGAGCAAAAAAAGAAAATTCTGGGCGATTTGCAAAATGACGCCGACAAGCTGAACAAACAGGTGGACACGCTCCAGTCGCAAATGGATGGCTACGTCGGCAAATATGGCCTAGCCAAATTGGATGCCAGCGAAATTGGCGCGGACTTTTCGTCATTGCAGGAGTTAAACCGCAAGGCCGTGGATGCGAAGTCCACGCTGGATAGGTTGAGCCAGGAGCGTCAGCAAATTCAACAGGAGGTGTTGTCCGGCGAGCCGTTGTGGAATTTGAGTTTTATCGCCGAACAGCCGGGCGTGCAGGGATTGCTGAAGGACTTGCATGACTTTTTGGCGCGCCTCGATCAATTGCGCGCCGAGAAATACGCCGAGGACGCCCCGCCCATGGTCGAGTTAAAGGGGCGCATCACCAATGTGGGCACGGAACTGGCCAGCGCCGCGGATGTGATTTCGAAGCAAGTTAACTCTGACTATGACGCGGCCCTCAATGCCGCCGGGCAGGCCTCCACCCGCCTCGATGCCGCCCGCCAGGACGCGCTCAATTTGTCCACCGCGCGCACCGAGTATCAAAGCCTGCTCGGGCTGCACGATTCAGCGCAAAAGCTGGCCGCTTCGAAGATGGTCGAACTTTCCAACCAGCAAGCGAACCTAAATCTCGCGATGACTACTTATGCCCTCTTGGCCAATGCCGAGCCGCCCACCTCGGCCGATTCACCGCCCTGGGTGCGGTTTATTCTTCGGGCCCTCGGCGCGGGCGTCACCGGCAGCCTGCTATTAGCGGTTGGGTTTGCCGCCTTTCGCCCGCCGCCCGCCGCTGAACGGGAAGAACATGACCGCCGCCGCCGTCGTCATCGCCGCTTCCATTCATCAACCCGTCGCCGATAAAAACTTACAGCATGAATACCAACCAGTCCCTGACTTCCCACCCTGCCTTGCTGAAATGGGTGGGAAAAATGACGGAGATGTTCCAGCCCGATTCAGTCCATTGGTGCGACGGTTCTGTTGCCGAGGCCGATGTGCTCTTTACAGAGATGGTGCAAAAAGGCACGGCCATCAAGCTGAACCCGGCCAAGCGGCCCAACAGCTACCTCTTCCGTTCAGACACCCGCGACGTCGCCCGGGTCGAAAAGCGCACCTTCATCTGCTCCGCGAGCAAGGACGACGCCGGGCCCACGAATAATTGGGAGGAGCCGCGCGCCATGCGCCACAAGCTGACTGACCTTTGCACCGGGAGCATGAAGGGCCGGACCATGTACGTCATTCCCTATTCGATGGGGCCGGTGGGCTCGCCGCTGGCCCAGATCGGCGTGCAAGTGACGGATTCGCCCTACGTCGTTGTCAACATGCGCATCATGGCGCGCATCGGGCAGCCGGTGCTCGACGTGCTGGGCAGCGACGGATTTTTTGTGCCGTGCATCCATTCCGTCGGTTGCCCGCTGGCACCTGGTCAAAAGGACGTGGCGTGGCCTTGCAATCCGGAGAACACCTACATCGTGCATTTTCCCGAAGAGCGCAGCATCGTCTCCTTTGGCTCCGGTTACGGCGGCAACGCGTTGTTGGGGAAAAAGTGTTTGGCGCTCCGCATTGCCTCCTGCATGGCGCGCGACCAGGGCTGGCTGGCGGAACACATGCTCATCCTCGGCGTCGAAAGCCCGGACGGCGAGAAGACCTATGTTTCCGCCGCGTTCCCCAGCGCCTGCGGCAAAACGAATTTTGCCATGATTATCCCGCCCAAGGAAATGAAGGGCTGGAAGGTCACCACCGTCGGCGACGATATTGCCTGGATTAAACCAGGTGCCGGTGGCCGCCTGTATGGCATTAATCCGGAAAATGGCTTTTTCGGCGTGGCGCCCGGAACCTCGGCGGAAACCAACCCCAACGCGCTCGCCTCCTGCGCCAAGGACACCATTTTCACCAATGTCGCGCTGACGGATGACGGCGACGTCTGGTGGGAAGGCATGACCAAAACGCCGCCTGCCCACTTGATTGATTGGACCGGCCAGGATTGGACGCCGGACTGTGGACGGGTGTCGTCGCATCCCAACTCGCGCTTCACCGCGCCACTCGCCAATTGCCCGTGTCTGGATCCCGCGTTCAATGATTTGCAGGGCGTGCCTATCAAGGCGTTTATTTTTGGTGGCCGTCGCATGAGCGACGTGCCGCTGGTATATCAAGCCTTCACCTGGAGTCACGGCGTCTATCTCGGTGCCACCATGGGCTCTGAACAGACGGCCGCGGCCGAAGGCAAAATTGGCGCGCTGCGCCGAGACCCCATGGCCATGCTGCCGTTTTGCGGCTACCATATGGCCGACTATTTCCGGCACTGGCTCAAAGTGGGCAAGCACCTCGAGGAGACGCCGCGCATTTTTCACGTCAACTGGTTCCGCAAGGACGCCAACGGCAAATATATGTGGCCGGGTTTCGGCGAAAACATGCGCGTGTTGCGCTGGATTGTGGAGCGCGCCAATGGCCGGGCGTTCTCCCGCGAAAGCCCGTTGGGCTGGCTGCCGCGCCACCAGGACATTGACTGGCGCGGGCTGGATTACCCGAAGGAAAAGTGGGACGAGCTGATGGGCTTTGACCGCCCGCGCACCGCCTTGCAAACGCTCGCGCACGAGGAGTTGTTCATCTCGCTCTTCGACCATTTGCCGAAAGAAATGATTTTCGAACGCGAATTGCTGTTGTCGCGACTTTGATATAAAATCTGCCTTCCTTGGGCAGCGTTAATCCAGATCTTTGACCGGGTGCTTCAGCCCAACTTGCGCTTGCCAATGCGTGGACTGCGGCCTAACTTGCTTTTGTGATTTGGCGGATTGTAATCCCCGTCATTTCCCGCCATCCCCGGCGAATTTCTGCCCCTTGTAGTTATCCTTGTTCCCCCTATGAAAACATTACCCCTTGCTCTCCTGTTCGGCTTGTTTCCCCTCCTGGCGACCGCGGCCCAGCCATGGCAGGAAATCTCGGTGCCCACCGTGTCCGAGGCCGCAGCCTCCTTTGCCAATCCCCCCAAGGAATACGGCGCCATCCACTGGGCGACCGGTTTTCCTGCGCCCAAGGAACGCATCCAGTCCGACATCGCGAACCTCGACGCCAATGGCGGCAGCGTTTACATGATTAACAGCGGGGGCCGCACGGTGAAGTATCTTTCGCCCGAGTATTTTGACCTGATGAAGGTCGCCATCGACGAACTCAAGAAACGCGGCATGAAAATGTGGATTGACGGTGATGATGGTTATCCCGACGGCCTCGCTGGCGGCGAAATCAGCCGGCAGTATCCCCAACTGGGCATGCAAGGCATCGTTGCGGACGCGCGCTTCACCGTCGCCGCCGGGCAGACGCTGGATATTCCGCTCCCGGTTGATACCTTGGGGATTATTGCTAATTTGCAAATCACGCCGCCGGCCCCCGCCACGCCTGTGGCGGCAGCCCCGGCGGCGGATACCACCGCGCCAGCTTCAGTCGTGCCCACCGGTTCTGGAACTGCGCCAGCCGGTCGGGCCGGTCGGGGCGGGGCGAGAGGTGCGGCGGGTGCCCGCGGGCGTGGCCCGGTGCCCTTCGGCACACTCACTGCGCCCATTCACCAGGTTTTACCGCTGCCGACCGATGGAAAATTCAAATGGACGGGATCCAGCGGCGCTACTTGGGAAGTGACTTTTCAGGGCAGCCCCGGCGAGCCGCGCTACAGTGTCGTCGCTGGCCAGACCTTGACGATTCCCCTGCCCTCGGGAACAACCGGCATCGTGGCCAATGCCCGCCCCGCCGCACGCGGGGGGCAGGGTGGCCGGCGCGGTGGCGCAGGTCCCGCCGTGGCCCCGCCTCCGCCCACGATCGTATCCGTGCCGGCGGATGGGCACTTTAAATGGACTGCGCCCGGCACCGGCACGTGGGAGGTCACCTTTGTTCGCCATGTTTACCGCAGTTCGCCCACGCGCTATGGCCAGCGCGATGACGGCACTCGCGACAAGGACAGCCTCTACACGCTGATTGACTATCTCGATCCCCAGGCCACCGCCACCTACATCAAGCTCGTTCCGGAAACTTACATGAAATATTTCGGCGATGATTTCGGCAAGACCATCCTCGGCTTCCGTGGTGATGAGACGGACTACACCGGCTTCGATCCATGGACTCCGAAGCTCCTTGCCACCTTTCAAAAACAAAAAGGCTATGATTTGCAGCCCTACATCGCCGGCTTTTTTGCCACCCCGATGACCGATGAGTCCAAGCGCGCCTACGCCGATTACTTCGATGTCTGGAGCGGTATGTTCCGCGACAATTTCTACAAGCCAATGGAGGAGTGGTGCCAGGCGCACGGCATGGATTACATGATGCACCTGAACCATGAGGAAACGATGATCAGCCGCTTCGGGGGCGAAAGCATGACTAAGAATGAAGGTTCCTTCTATCGCGACATGCGCTACATCGGCGTGCCCGGCGTGGATAACCTCAACCAAATCGGTCCCGGCATCGTCGCCGATTTCCCCAAAATCGCCGCCTCCGCCGCCCATTTGAATGGCCGGCCCCAGGCGTGGAGTGAGGAAGGCGGCAGCACCGCCGCTGGCGGGAAATTCATTTTCGACTATCAACTTGTGCGCGGCCTTAACTTCATGAACATCCGCGGCCTCAACACCGCCGCCGATCCCGCCGCCGCGTCCGACCCCACCGCCGCCACCGGCTGGTACATCACGCGTGCCCAACATCTGATGACCCTGGGCCGCCCCGCCGCCCAAGTCGCCCTCTACATTCCCATCGACAGCTATTGGCTGGGCGATATGGAGGCCGATGCCGTCACCGTGAAGCTGACCACCGAATTGATGGAGCACCAGGTTGACTTCGACCACATTGACCAGGATTCGCTGGCGTCCCTTTGCACGCTCCAAAATGGCGGGCTGAAGAACCTGAGCGGCCAGGTTTACCACGCCGTCATTGTCCCGACTTCAACTGTAATCCAGAAAAGCGTTTTGGACCGCCTGCGCGCTTTTGCCAAGGCCGGCGGCAAGGTTGTTTTTGTCGGTCGCACTCCCTCCATGGTGGTGGACCAAACCTTCCTGCATCCTGTGCCCGGTACGCCGGATTTGAGTTTTGCCACCCTCGAACCCACGCCGGAAATCACCGACCGCGTCATCGCCGCGCTGCCCACCCCGGATGTCAAGCTCGACGCCGCCTGCCCGCCGCTCAAATATCTCCATCGCACGTTCAAAGACGGGGAACTCTATATGTTCTTCAATGAGTCAGACCAGCCGCAGACAGTAACGGCCACCGTGGTCGGCAGCGGCAAAGTTCAAGTCTGGGATGCCGCCAGCGGCACCATCCACCCCGCAACCGGAACGGCCAAACCTGACGGCCACACGGACGTGCCCCTCGCGCTCGGCCCGCAGGAAACACGTTTCATCGTCATCGGCCCGTTGCCCGCCAACGCCACCCAGGCGTCCATCTCCGAGGCCCAACGGCAACCGGTTGTGGCCCTGAATGGCAACTAAGCCCCATTCTCGCTTAAATGCAGGGTAGGGTGGCCAAAGCTCCGGCTAAGCCGGGGTAATTATTATTGCTTGTGTAACCTTGACCACCGCTTTCGGTAGTCAATGATAGGGCGGTCGGTCTGCATGCCAGGCCCGTGCCCTCACTTTATCTCCCCACTCACATGCGCAACAAAATCCTGCTGGGAATGTTGGTCATGGCGGTTGCCGCCGCGATTCCACTTTATATGCAGTGGCGTCAGATTACCCAGCTCCGCGCCGAGCTGGCCAAATCCACCGGCAAAACCGCCTCCGCATCTCACAAAGTCGGACAGTTTTCCGCCAGCGCTCAAACCAACGAGGCCAAACTCAAGCAGGCGCTTTCAGCCCAGAGCGAGTTTGATTACCTCCGTGGACTCATGGAGTTGGCTTCGACGCTCGACGCCAAGGGTGCGCGCGACTTGCTCGAAGGCCTCGCCAAACAACCGCTGAACTGGAAAAACCGCTTTGCCATCAACGCCATCGTTGACCGCCTCGTCCGCCTCGACCCTGCCAGCGCCGTGGATTGGGCCAACACCGTCCCCAATGCCCATGGCCGTCAGCAGATGCTCAACATGCTCTTTGACACCTGGTCCAATATTGATCCGGCCAAGGCGCTCGATGCCATCGCAAAATTTCCTGACGCCAGCCTCCGCGAAAATCTTTCCGGCACGGTCATCAACAACATGATTGTGTCCGACCCCAAAGGCGCCATTCAGGCTCTGCAGAAATTGCCGCCTACGGGCGAGGCGACCAGCCTGTACGCCAACGCATTTTATAGCTGGGCCGCCGCTGACCCCGTCGCCGCCCTCGCCGCTGCCTCGTCTCTGCCCGCCACGCGTGACCGCAATTACGCCATTTCCGGCATGGCGCAGGGCTGGGCCACAGTGGACCCCGCCGCCGCCCTCGCCTGGTCGGGCAATGTCCAGGCCGGGCAATTGCGCAACCAGGTCATCTACACCGCGGTTTCCAGCCTGTCGCAAATGG
The DNA here is from genome assembly GCA_964499725.1 of uncultured Opitutales bacterium. Lineage (GTDB taxonomy): Bacteria > Verrucomicrobiota > Verrucomicrobiia > Opitutales > JABDGR01 > JABDGR01. The sequence continues at coordinate 3,199 of CAZCMU010000067.1, read as the reverse complement.
ATCCGCAAGCCGCCGCCACTTACGTTGATGGCGTCTCGAACATTTCCACCCGCCAGCAACTCACCCAGACAGTCGCCAGCACTTGGGGCAAGGACGATCCCCAGGGTGCCCTCGCTTGGGTGGAAAATACGACCACCGGCCAGACGCGCGATTCCACCATCGCCAACTTGCTCGGCCCGCTCAGCCAGCAAGACCCCGCCGCCGCCACTGCCGCTTTGGCCCAGCTTCCCGCCGGCACCTTGTATGACAACGCCATGTCCACCATTGCCGAAAACTGGGGTCTGTCGGACATGCCCGCCGCCTTGGGCTGGCTGGCAGATCAACGCTCATCGCCCAACCCCAAGAGCGCCTTGGAAGCCATGGGTAACTTGGTCAACGATTGGGCCAGCACCGACCCCGACGCCGCCACCACTTACGCGCAGACTCTTCAAACCAGCGACCCGGGCTTGTTTAGTAAACTTATCGGCACCATCGCCGCCAACCGCGAAAGCGTGGACCCCGCCGCCGCCATGGCCTGGGCCCAATCGCTTCCTGTGGGTGGCGGTCAGGATAACGCCATGCGTGCCGTCGTCATCGCCCTTACTCCCACCGACCCCCAGCAGGCTTGGACCATGCTCCAGCAGTTGCCGTCGGGCAATAGCACTGGCAATGATGTCGCTGCGGTCGTTGGCAAATGGAGCGCCATTGATCCCGCCCAGGCCGCTGACGCCTTGGCCGCGCTGCCCGGCGGCAATACCAACACCAACGCCGTCAACAACCTCGCCCAAAACTGGTTCAAGGCCGACCCCGTCGCCGCCTCCCAATGGGTCAACACCCTCCCCACGGGCGACGCCCGCGATGCCGCCGTCACCCAGTTGATTTCCATCGAGGGCAAAAACGATTTGCCCGGCGCTTTCACCTGGGCAACTTCCATTACCGACGATAGCGACCGCTCCACCCAGCTCAAAAATGTCGTAACCCAATGGGCCAAATCAAATGTGCCCGCCGCCACTGCCGCCGTGCAAAACGCCAACCTCACCGACGACCAGCGCACCGCCTTGTTGAACACCATCACCAAGTCCGCTGCGGCCAAGCCCGTGAACCCTTGATATACACGCATCAATCCATCCCGATGCGTTGATATATAGACTTGCCATGGCTGGGCAGCGCGGCTACCTTACCGCTTCTTATGCCCGACCGCTTCATCTTCTCTTCCGAATCCGTTGGCGAAGGCCATCCGGACAAGGTCGCCGACTTCATTTCCGACAGCGTGCTCGACGCCTGCCTCGCGCAGGACAAGTACAGCCGCGTCGCTTGCGAGACGCTCGTCAAGAGCAACTGCGTCTTCATCGCCGGCGAAATCACCACCAAGGCCAAACTCAATTACGAGCAAATCGTCCGCGACGCCATTCGCGAGATCGGCTACACCAATGCCGACGACGTTTTCCACGCCGACCACGTTTTCGTCACCAACGCGCTCACCCGCCAGTCGCCCGACATCGCCCAGGGCGTGGACGCCCGCAAGGCCAAGGGCAAGAAAACCGCCGAGCAGGGCGCCGGCGACCAGGGCATCATGTTCGGCTACGCCTGCACCGACACGCCGGAACTCATGCCCGCGCCCATCATGTTTGCCCACCGCCTCAACCGCGCCCTCGCCAAAATCCGCAAGCACACCGACCGCGCCCTCTGGCTCCGCCCCGATTGCAAATCGCAAGTCGCCGTCGAGTATGTGGACTACAAACCCGTCGCCATCCGCAACGTCGTCATTTCCACCCAGCACGCCGCCTCCGCCGCGCACAGCCTCATCGAAAAATTCTGCATCGAGCAGGTGATTAAAAAAGTTCTGCCCGCGCGCCTGCTCAAGAAAACCGAATTCCTCATCAACCCCACCGGCAAATTCGTCGTCGGCGGGCCGCAGGGCGACTCCGGCCTCACCGGCCGCAAAATCATTGTGGACAGCTACGGCGGCTGGGCCCGCCACGGCGGCGGCGCCTTCTCCGGCAAAGACCCGTCGAAGGTGGACCGTTCCGCGGCCTACATGTGCCGCTGGGTCGCCAAAAACGTCGTCGCCGCCAAACTCGCCACCAAGTGCGAACTCCAAATCGCCTACGCCATCGGCCACCCGCGCCCGACCAGCATCCACGTGGACACCTTCGGCACCCACACCGTTTCCGAGCGCCGCATCATCGCCGCCATCAACGAGGTCTTCTCCTTCAAGCCCGCCGACATCGTCCAACAGTTGGACCTCCTCCGCCCGATTTACCGCAGCACCACCAACTACGGCCACTTCGCTAAACCCGGCCTCTCCTGGGAATCCACCGCCAAAGTTCCGGCGCTTCTCAAAGCCGCGAAATAGTTTTTTAATTCTCCGCTAAATATCTCCATGAGCACCACTCTCACATCGCCCGACTTCAAAGTCGCCGACCTCAATCTCGCCGACCTCGGCCGCAAGCGCATCCAGATGGCCGAGCACGAGATGCCCGGTCTCCTGTCCATTCGCGCCAAATACGCGCCGTCCAAGCCCCTCAAAGGCGTCCGCGTCGCCGGCTCGTTGCACATGACGACCGAGACCGCCGTGCTCATTGAGACCCTCAAGGCCCTCGGCGCCGATGTCCGCTGGGCTTCGTGTAACATCTTTTCCACCCAGGACGATGCTGCGGCCGCGATTGCCCAAGGTGGCACACCCGTCTTTGCCTGGAAAGGCGAAACCCTCGAGGAATATTGGGACTGCACCTGGCGCATGCTCACCTGGCCCAATGGCTCCGGCCCCGAGCTTATTGTTGACGATGGTGGCGACGCCACGCTGCTCATCCACAAGGGCTACGAACTCGAAAACGGCAGCGACTGGGTCAACACCCCCTCCGGCAGCCACGAAGAGCAGGTCATCAAAAACCTCCTCAAAAAAATTCACGCCGAGCACCCCGGCCACTGGCACAAAATCGTCCCCGACTGGAAAGGCGTCTCCGAGGAAACCACCACCGGCGTCCACCGCCTCTACCAGCGCCTCGAGGCCGGCCAGCTCCTCGTCCCCGCCATCAACGTCAACGACTCCGTCACCAAGTCCAAGTTCGACAACCTTTACGGCTGCCGCGAATCCCTCGTGGACGGCATCAAGCGCGCCACCGACGTCATGATCGCCGGCAAGACCGCCGTCGTCTGCGGTTATGGCGACGTCGGCAAAGGCTCCGCCCAGTCCCTCCGCGGCCTCGGCGCCATCGTC
>CAZCMU010000066.1:0-11803 GCA_964499725.1 uncultured Opitutales bacterium | reverse complement strand
GCTTATTGCCCTGGCGCCGCTGCTGGGGCGGTATATGGCCCGCGTCTTTGCGGGAGAGCGGACGTTTATGCATCCCGTCCTGGGGTGGGTGGAGAGAGCGGTTTACAAACTGACCCGGGTGAATCCCGCCGAAGAAATGACGTGGCTGCAGTATTTCTGGGCCGTGCTTATCTTCAATCTCGTAGGCATCGTTTCGTTGATGGGCATCCAGATGACGCAAGCGTGGCTCCCTTACAACCCGCAGCAGATGCCAAATGTGGCGTGGGCGCTGGCGCTGAACACGGCGGTGAGCTTCATCACCAACACCAACTGGCAGGCTTATTCAGGGGAATCAACCATGAGCTATGGCACGCAAATGGCGGGTCTGGCGGTGCATAATTTTTTGAGCGCGGCGACGGGCATCGCCATTTTGCTGGCATTTGCGCGCGGGCTGAAACGCGCTTCGACAAAATTCCTCGGCTCATTTTGGGTGGATATGACGCGGGCGACGCTTTACGTGCTTGCGCCATTGTCCATCCTGGTCGCCATAGCTCTAATGAGCCAGGGAGTGCTGCAGTCCATGCAGCCATATGCGACGGCGAGTTTGGTCGAGCCCTACAACACGCAGGTGCCCAAGCTGGACGACAAGGGCAACCCGGTCACGACCAATGTGCCGGTAACAGAGTCGAAGCCCAAGCTGGATAACAAAGGCCAGCCCGTGCTGGGTACAGATGGAAAACCTGTGATGGTGGATGTGCCCAAACTGGACGACAAGGGCCAGCCGGTACTGGCTGCGCAGCCAGTAATGGTGGACCAGCGCGTTGACCAACAGACCGTCCCGGTCGGGCCGGTGGCTTCGCAAATTGCCATCAAGCAATTGGGCACCAATGGCGGCGGTTTCTTCGGCCAAAATAGCGCCCACCCATTTGAAAATCCGACGCCACTAAGTAATTTTATTGAAATGTTCGGGCTGTTGATCATCGCCGCGGGCCTGGTCTATTCTTTCGGGCTGCTGGTCGGCGACGCTCGCCAGGCGCGGCTGCTGTTCAGCGTGATGCTGGCGCTACTGGTGGGCGCATTTGCGTTTGCCTGGTGGGCGGAAACCCAGCCCAACCCGGTGGTCGGCAACATCCAGCCCTTGCTCGAGGGCAAGGAACAGCGATTTGGCGTGATGAACAGCGTGCTCTTCGCCGTGGCGACGACGGGTACGTCCTGTGGCGCGGTCAACTCGATGCACGACAGCTTCACGCCGCTGGCCGGATTGATGCCCTTGTGGAATCTTTTGCTGGGCTGCATCGTCTTTGGTGGCGTGGGCGCAGGCCTGTATGGCATACTCCTGCATGTCCTGATCACCGTGTTTATCGCAGGGCTGCTAATCGGCCGCACCCCGGAATATCTTGGCAAAAAAATTCAGGCTTGGGAGGCGAGCTTTGCCGTGGCGGGTATTCTCATTCCCAATATGATTATCCTGATCGGGGCGGCCATCGCAGTCCATCTGGACACCGCTTTGGCCAGCCTGGGCAACCATGGGCCACATGGGCTGAGCGAAATTCTTTACGCTTTTGCGTCGTCGGCCAATAATAACGGGAGCGCGTTTGGCGGACTGAATGCGAACACGAATTTTTATAATCTGGGACTGGCAACCGCGATGTTTCTGGGGCGGTTTGGCGTGGCATTTTGCGCACTGGCCATTGCCGGCGGACTGGCCGCCAAGAAGAAGATTCCCGTTTCGCTTGGTTCGTTGCAAACGCATGGCTGGACATTTGGCTTCACCCTGCTCGGCGTAATCGTCATTCTCGCGGCGCTGACATTCTTTCCAGCGCTGCTGATGGGTCCGTTTATTGAGCATGGCCTGATGCTGGCGGGAAAAACGTTTTAGACCTACTTTGACCGTCACGCAAAGGGCCGCCAGGGTCGGAGCACAAAGAAAAAATTTCGAAAAAATTTGACAAAAGGCGCTTTGTAATTAACCTTTTGGTTAATTACATAATGAGCACCGATTACTTGAGCCTGACTTTTGCCGCGCTGGCTGATCCCACCCGGCGGGCCATCCTCGCGCGCTTGATTGGAGGCGAAACGTCGGTAAAGGACCTGGCGCGGCCTTTTTCCATCAGCCCGCCGGCCATAACGAAACACCTGAAGGTTCTCGAACGCTGCGGGCTGATTCGGCGCGGCAAAGAGGCCCAGTGGCGGCCCTGTCGGCTTGAAGCCGCACCCATGAAGGAAGCGGTGGACTGGCTGGAAGATTACCGGGAGTTTTGGGAGCAAAGTTTTGACCGCCTGGATGATTATTTGAAGGAACTGCAAAAACCGGAGAAAAACCATGTCCACAAAAAAATCTGATCTTGCCCAACCGACTGTCAAAGATCTCGTTCTCACCCGCGTCTTTGACGCCCCACGCGCCTTGGTCTGGCAGGCGTGGACCGCCCCGAAGATGCTGGCCATCTGGTGGGGGCCGAAGGGATTTACCAACCCGCGATGCGAGGTGGACGTGCGGCGGGATGGACTCATCCACATTGATATGCGCGGGCCGGATGGCACGGTTTATCCGATGGCCGGCAAATACAAGGAGGTCGTCGAACCCGAACGCTTGGTCTTTACGAGTGGCGCGCTGGATAAAGACGGCAAACTGCTTTTTGAATTTCTCAACACCATCACCTTTGCGGAAAAAGAGGGCCGGACCCAACTTACGCTGCATTCACGGCTGCTGCACAAAACTCCCGACACGGAACGTTACCTACGAGGACACAAAGCGGGCTGGACGCTCAGTCTGGAACGCCTCGACCAACTGGTGGCGAACACGGCGGACCGGGAAATCATCATCGCGCGCACATTTGACGCCCCGCGCGAATTGGTGTGGGAGGCGTGGACGAATCCGAAACATATTGTGCAATGGTGGGGGCCTAAAGGGTTTACAACGACGATTGAAAAGATGGACGTGCGGCCGGGCGGAATCTGGAAACAGGTCATGCACGGGCCAGGTGGCACGGACTACCCGAACCAGAGCGTGTTTACCGAGGTGATGAAACCCGAGCGGATTGTGTTTTCGCATACAGGAGCGAGAAAGGGCGCAAAGGGCGTCAACAAGGTGATGATTTGGACGTTTGAAGAGGTGGGCAAAAAAACCAAGGTAACGATTCGGCAAGTCTACCAGAATGCTGCAGAGCGCGACTATATCGTGAAGGAATACGACGCGATCAAGGGCGGGAAGCAAACGCTGGGGAGGCTGGCGGAGTTTTTAAAGAAGAGGATAAAGCGTTAACCGCCAAGTCGCAAAGGAGGGTTAGTAGCGGTCTAAAATTTGTTTGCTGATTTTGGGACGGTGTGCGAGAAGGGAAATTGCGAATTAACCTTCACAGTTTCCCATGAATTTCACGCGCGGTTTGGCAACATTGACGGTGGCCCTGGCAGTCTGCCTGGTCTGGTGGATTATTCGGCCCATGAAGGAGCAGCCCGCGCCTGTCACGGCGGCCTCCGCCCCGGCGATGGCCCCGGCGCCCGCGCCCATCGTCATCCACCCTGCCCCTCCCCAGCCCGTGCAGGTGGCCGCACCGGTGGTTCCGCCCGCCCCCGTGCAGGAATCTGCGCCTGAACCCGCACCCGCCGCGCCAGCGCCGGCCGACCCGCGCCTCGCGCCCGACACGGCGATTGCGGACCTCACCCGGATGATTGACTCGGGCGACTATGTCACCGCCGCGGCAACTTATGTGAATTTGCCGCCGAATGTGCAGCCCGAGCAATTTGTGGCGCAATTGCAGCAAAATCCGAATTTCCCGCAATTGGTGCAAATGGTGCGGGACACGATGCAGGCCACGCAGAGCGTGCAGCCGGTGTACAACGACGCAGGCGACACGGCCACGTACACCTTCCCGGTCCCGGTGGATGGCCAAAGCAGCGTGCGCTGGCGCAAGGTCGGAACCCAATGGTTTCTGGATGCGTTGGGCGGCGGGAATTAATCGGCACTGGTTGGAGCCGCATCCGCAGGCCAAGGCTGGAGCGCCCGGCAAAAACGCGCTGCGATATTTTTAAAAGCCGAAATGTCGGCATGTGACGAAATTGGCACGAAATTTTTCTTGAGCCCGCTCGGTGATTGAATAAAGAATCACCGGGTAATTTTGTCACTCCAAACGAAAGCAAGGGACTCCATGATTTCCCACGATGACATTGATGGAACCATTCAGGCAAATCTGGCCCATTTTCGGAAGCGCGGCGCGCTGACCGTCCGGCCTGGATACAAAATTAAAAACGACTGGATTACCCCCCGGGCGGCCATCGTCGTCACGGTGAAAAAGAAAAAGGCCAGGGTTGCCGCCGACGATTTGATTCCCGCCAAGATTGGCAAATATGCAACGGATGTGCGGGAAGCGACCGTCTGGCAGAACCTGCGCCACAACAACCTGCAACAGTATGGCAACCTGATGGCTTCGCACCGGTCGGAATATGCCCAGCCGGAATTTCCCTATGAGCGCAATGCGCAGACCGGCCAACTGCTCCAGGCCGCCAAACCACAACCGGCCCTGGCGGCCCACCAAGCCAAGCCCATGGTGCCCTACACGCCGCCCGCCGGTGCAACGCTCGCACCGGTGACGGACAAGATGTCCATCACTTTTTGCGCCAGTCCGGATGCCGGCTGGCTGGAATTGAGCAAATTCCTGCAGGGAATTGGCGCAAAGCTGACCGTTGGCATGTATGATTTCACCTCCGCGCATGTGCTGGCCGCCGTGCAAGCGGCCCTGGCCGGCAAACAGGATTTATCGCTGGTGCTGGATCATCCGCCAAAGAACCCTTCGGCGGACCAGACGGATGAGCAAACCAAAGCTGACTTGGCCAAAGAACTCGGGGCCCGGCTGGAATTTGCGTGGGCGGTCGAGGCCAAAGACCCAATGGTCAGCAAAGCCATTTTCCCCAATGCTTACCACATCAAGGTGGCGGTCAAGGATGGGAAAATATTTTGGCTGTCCAGCGGCAATTGGAACAACTCCAACCAGCCGGATATCAACCCCTTTGCCGACCAGGCCGATAAATCAAAAATTAATCCGATTGCCAAAAAAAGCGATCGCGACTGGCACGCCATCGTGTCGCACGCCGGGCTGGCTGCAACTTTTGAGGCTTATTTGCAGAATGATTTGAAAGTGGCGACTGAGCTTCAAGCGGTCAAATCAGGGCTCAAGCTGATGGCGGCACTCCCCAAAGAAATCCAGGCCGTCAGCCCGGAAAAGCCCATCCGGGGCGAAATTGCGTCGAGGCGGTATTTCAAACCGTTTCAAATTGTGGATGAAAAAGTGACTGTTCAACCGGTGCTGACGCCGGATGCGGGAGCGGGCAATTATGTGCAAAATTTTAAAAAACTAATCAGCTCCGCGAAAAAGAAACTTTATATTCAGACCCAGTATATTCATCCGTCCAATCCAAGCCAGTATCCCGGGCTGCAGGCGTTGATTGATGCGGTGAAAGACCGAATCGCCGCCGGGGTGGATGTGCGCATCATTTTAAGCCAGTATGAAGCGACGGGCGGCTGGCTGGAAAAATTGCAGGCCGCCGGGATTGACGCCGCCAAGCTGGTGCGCATTCAAAAGGGCGTCCACAACAAAGGTTTTGTCGTGGATGGCGAAGTGATTGCCCTGGGCAGTGAAAATTGGTCGGGGGACGGCGTTGAGCGGAATCGGGATGCCTCGCTCATCATTTATCACGCCGGGGCGGCCAATTATTTTGAGGAAATATTTTTGCACGACTGGACCACCCTCGCCAAACAAAAGCTGAGCACCGGGGCTTAAGGTTCTGGTAAACCTTCGCGTGGCGATTGAATAAAACCTACTCCACTGATCCGGACGGTGGATTAGCAGCCACCGCCTTCGTAAAAATCCTCGGGCGGCGGAGACGGGCGTGGAAGAGTTTGCCGTGTTTGGGTTGGAGGCGGTCGAGGTCGTAGCGAGTCATCTCAACGTCGAACCATTCGCCGGTTTTGTTGCCGACGACCTGCACGCGGGCCCAGGAGCCGGCGGCGAAAACGTGATGGGCGACGACCGGGATGGTGTCATCGGCCTTCTCCAGCAACAGCTCGATGTCGTGCGGGCGGATGTAGGTGATGGCGCCCTGGGCGGGGGTGGCTTCCGGCGGGGCGCCGGGCACAGCGGTGAGCTCGAGGCGGTTGACGTCGCCGAGGAACTCGAAGACGAAGGGCGTGGCGGGGTTGTCGTAAACTTCCTGGGGCGGGCCGACCTGCTCGATGCGGGCGTTGTTCATGACGACGACTTCGTCCGCGAGTTCGAGCGCCTCTTCCTGGTCGTGGGTGACGAAGACGGTGGTGAGCTGGACGCTTTCGTGGAACTTGCGCAGCCAGCGGCGGAGTTCCTTGCGCACCTTGGCATCGAGCGCGCCGAAGGGTTCGTCGAGCAACAGGACCTTGGGCTCGGTGGCGAGGGCGCGGGCCAGGGCGACGCGCTGGCGCTGGCCGCCGGAGAGCTGGTGCGGGCGGCGGTGGGCGATACCGGGGAGCTGCACAAGGTCGAGGAGTTTGTGGACGCGTTCGTCAAGTTCCTTCTTCGGCGGGCGGGCGCCGCGGCCGCGGATTTTGAGGCCGAAGGCGATGTTCTCGAAAATAGTGAGATGGCGGAAGAGGGCGTAATGCTGGAAAACGAAGCCGACGCCGCGGTCGCCGGGGGGCGTGTCCGTCACGTCCTGGCCGTGAAGGAAGACGCGGCCGTTGCTGCCGGGGTCGGCGTATTCGAGGCCGGCGAGGACGCGCAGGAGGGTCGTCTTGCCGCTGCCCGAGGGGCCGAGAAGCGCGACGAGGCGGCCGGAGGGAACCTTGAGTTCAAGATTTTCGAGCGCGACGAAATGGCCGAAAGTTTTACGAATGTTGACAGCGTGGATGCTCACAGGGGGGAAATAATCTGAAAGAGTTTAGACAAATTAAAAGAAATTACAGAATTTGCAGAGAAAGGTTTGGGGCCATTTTAAAAATAAAACTGCTCAAGTGGCTTCGTCGGCATTGACGCGGGCGTAGCGCCATTCGATGAAGTTTTTGAGGACCATGGTGACAAGGGCCAGGAGGCTGAGAATGGAGGCGCAGGCGAAGGCGGCGGCGTAGCTGTCGGGCGACTGATAGAGCAGCTCGATTTCGAGCGGGAGCGTCATCGTCCGCCCGGCGAGGTGGCTGGAGACGACGGAGACGGCGCCGAACTCGCCCATGGCGCGGGCGTTGCAGAGGATGACGCCGTAAAAGAGGCCCCACTTGATGTTGGGGACGGTGACGCGCCAGAACGTCTGCCAGCCGCTGGCGCCAAGGGTGAGCGCAGCGAATTCCTCGTCATTGCCCTGGGATTCCATGAGCGGAATGAGTTCGCGCGCGACAAAGGGGAAGGTGACGAACACGGTGGCGAGGACGAGGCCGGGCACGGCGAAAATAATGTGGATGTCGTGGTCAAAGAGCCAGGGGCCGAGCCAGCCCTGCCGGCCAAAGATGAGGACGTAAATGAGGCCGGAGATGACCGGCGAGACGGCAAAGGGCAAATCGACCAGCGTGAGCAACAGGCTGCGGCCCCGAAACGTGTATTTGGCGATGCACCAGGCGGCGGCGACACCGAAGATGGTATTGAGCGGCACGGCGATGACCGCGGTGAGCAAGGTGAGCTTGATGGCGGACCAGACATCGGGGTTAGTGAACGAATCAAAATAAGCGCGCACGCCCTGGCTGAAGGCCTCCACGAAAACCACGACAAGCGGGAGAATCAAAAACAAGAACACGAACAGCAAGGCGATGCCGATGAGCAGGCGGCGCACCCAGGCGGGCTCGGCAATGGCGCGGCGGCTCGGCACGAAAGTGCGTGCGCGTTGAGCCAAAGTGGTGGTGGGGGCGGCAGCCATGGGAAAACGGGCTTAGTGGGCGGCGGAACCCTGGCCGGTGCGCAGCCGGGCCCAGCGTTGGAGCAGATTGACCACGAGCAGAATCAAAAATGAAGAGACCAGCATGACGACGGCGATGGCGGTGGCGCGAGGGATCTCGTTGCCGCCGATTTCCTCATAAATCAATTGCGGGGTGATTTGGGTGCGCATGGGCAGGCCGCCGGAGATGAAAATAACCGAACCGTATTCACCCAGGGCGCGGGCAAAGGCCAGCGCGAAGCCGGTAAGGATCGGCGGCAGGAGCACCGGAAACAACACCCGGCGAAAAGTCTGCCAGCGCGTCGCCCCGAGGATGGCGGAGGCTTCCTCAATCTCGGGCTCCAGCTCCAAAAGCACGGGCTGGAGCGTGCGCACAATGAAGGGGAGGCTGATAAACACGAGCGCGACAAAGACGCCGATGGGCTGGTAGGCGACCTTGATACCCAAAGCGGCCAGCGGTTTGCCGAGCCAGCCAGTGTCGTTATACAAAGCAGTAAGCGCGATGCCGGCGACGGCGGTGGGCAGCGCAAAGGGCAGATCCACGATGGCGTCGAAAAACTTGCGCCCGGGAAAAGAATAACGCGTGAGCACCCAGGCGATGAGCAGGCCAAAGACGGAATTGACCGCCGCCGCCGCGAGGGACATCCCAAAGCTGAGTTTGTACGAAGCGATGGCGAGGGGATTCCAGACGGCGGAGAGGAATTCGCTCCAGCTTAACTGCGCGGTTTTGATGAAGACCGCGGAGATGGGAATGAGGACGATGAGGCCGAGGTACAAAACCGTGTAGCCAAGCGTGAGCCCAAAACCTGGCAAAATACGCCGGGTGGGCAAAGGGGCCGCGCGAAACCCGCCGGGCGGCGCAGGCCGGGCCGGAGGCGGCGACGGGATAATGACCAGTGAGCGATCGGACATTAAGTTAGTCGAAATTCACGCCACCCCGGCACGGTTAGATGCCGGTTTGATACCCCAGAAACCCACGGTAGGCTTCGAAGATGGCCAGGATGGCGGCCAAATTCGCCTGCACTTGGATTAGGGACGGGGCTGGTTGCGCGGTTTCGAGAATGATCTCGAATGGCTCCGGGTCAAGATCTGCTGGAGGGATGGAAAGCACGCCTGCAAAACATTCATGAAGGAGGCCGGCGTGATTGTGAAAACCGTCAATGACGGGTCGGGTGTCCACCGGCAACCACTGGGTGGCGGCGGCCAAGGCGGGGCGGGCCAGGGTTTCCGTGAAAACCGCGCCTCGCACATAGGCGTAGTAACCGTCGGCGGAGTCGTCACTGTGCAAGGAAATCAACCCGTGAAAGCGGCGGGTAATCAATTCGTGTTCGAGCCACCAGACTTCGGGCTCGGCGGAACGCCGCCAGAATTCACGATTTAAATCGAGGCCGGACTGTGCGCAGCGCGTGCCATGGGTGAAGCCGGTGGGATTGCAAACCGGGTAGAGATGCAATTGGTAGCCGGCGGCCAGTTGCGGCTCGGCCACCAGAAGCTGCGCCAACGCCACCAGGCTGCGGGCGCTTTCCGGCTCGTCACCATGAATGGCGGCGAATAGACCCAAGCGGATGGTATCGCCGCCCGCAAGGGGGCCGTTGAACACAAAATGAGGGACAGTGTATTCCACCCCGCCCCGCACAAAGGGTGGCGATGGAATATAACGCAGGTAGGGCGAACCGTGGGCCAAATGCAAGAGCGGGCTCAACAATTCGTCCAGCACCCTGGACGGGGACACCACGGCGGGCGCAGCCGTCCAGGAGCCGGCGATGAGAACGTTGCTCATGGATTAGATATTCAAGCCGGTCGATACGGCGGTGCGGAAGTTATTGAGGAAGACGCGCAGAGTGCTGGAGACGGCCTGCGAGGCCCACTCGACCGAGGCGGTGGCGGGCACGACAAGCGTGACTTCGAACGGACGCACACGAAGGTCTTCGGCCAGGGTGAGCGGGCCGGTTTTGGCCACATAGCCTTCGGGATGCGACTGCCACTGGACGGGAAACTTGAACGGCAGGTAACCAGCGCGGCTCGTGCCTTTCACCGGCTCGCCGTGCAGGAATGGCTCACCGGGTGAAAAGCCACGCAGCCATCCTTGCAATTCGGATACCGCCGGATCGGTGCGCAACTGGATAACACCGTGGTATTGCATGGTGCGGGCATCTCGCTCGAGCAATTGCAACTCCGCCGCGGGCGAAGTGGCCCAATTCTGATCCAACAAACGATGCCCGGCGCGGGTGGCCACGGTGCCATCAGTCAACCCGCTGGGATTGACGAAGGAGTGGAAGACGAGGTTGAACGATTCGCCGAGTTTGGGCTCGAGCACGAGACGTTCGAGTGCACGCAGGCTGCCGAGGCCCAGGCGGGCATCCAGGCCGGAGAAACCGGAATAGATGGCGATGCGCCAGGCTTCCTCCGCCGAATTTTCGCCAAAGAAAACATGGCGGGGCAGCATGTATTGGTCGCCCCGGTGGTGGAGCGGCCCCAAGGGCGAGGCAAACAAGTTGGGGGAATGGGACCCCAAAAGGGTCAGACGTTCCAAAGTGCGGACATAAGCGGTGCGGTCATCTTCCGTGTAAGTGGAAGTGCGCGTGGTGGGTGCGGATGGGAAGTGAAGAATCATGGTCGAAGAAAGTTATGGGTTTAAGAAGGAGAAAAGACACGAGGGAGACGCGCTTGCCTTCTACAGTAAACGGACCCGTGGGTGGCGCGCTGCGCGCCACCCACGGCCGTACCTAAACCAATAACTGAATGAGTCTTCATGGACGTGAATGCAGACGAATAATCGTCAGGGCAATTTCGAACCTACTTGGCTGCCGCAGGAGCGGGAGTGTAGATCTGGTCGAACGTGCCACCGTCGTCGAAGTGGTCCTTCTGGGCTTTGCGCCAGCCGCCAAAGTCGGCGATGGTGGAGAGCTTCAACTTGGGAAACTGGCTGTCGTACTTCTTGACGGCGGCGTCACCAATGGGCCGATAGTAGTTCTTGCCGATGATATCCTGGGCCTCGTCGGTATAGAGGTAGTTCAGGTAAGCCTCGGCCACAGTGCGGGTACCGTTATGGTCCACGTTTTTATCCACGACGGCCACGGGGGGTTCGGCGAGGATGCTGGATGGCGGCACGACGATTTCGACCTTGTCGGCACCAAACTCGGTGATGGCGAGGTGGGCGTCATTTTCCCAAGCGAGCAGCACGTCGCCCTGGCCGTTTTTGGCGAAGGTCAGCGTGGAGCCGCGCGCACCGGAGTCGAGCACAGGCACGTTGGCATAGAGCTTTTTCACGAAGTCCTTGGCCGCGGCGTCGGAACCGAATTTGTCCTTCGCGAAGGCCCAGGCCGCCAGGTAGTTCCACCGCGCACCGCCTGAGGTCTTCGGGTTGGGCGTGATGACGGAGATGCCGGGCTTGACCAAATCGTCCCAATCCTTGACGCCCTTGGGGTTGCCCTTGCGGACGAGGAAGACGATGGTCGAGGTATAGGGCGTGCTGTTGTGCGGGAGACGGTTTTGCCAGTTTTCCGGCAAGAGCTTGGCGTCGGCGATCGAGTCAATGTCGTAGGCGAGCGCAAGCGTCACCACGTCCGCCGGCGCGCCGTCAATGACGGAACGGGCCTGCTTGCCCGAACCGCCATGCGAATTGGAGATGGAAACCTCCTGGCCGGCTTTGGCCTGCCAATACTTGGCAAAGGCCGCGTTGATTTGCGTGTAGAGCTCGCGCGTCGGGTCATACGACACATTGGACAGTTCAACCTTTTTCGGCGCATCCGCGGCAGGCGCGGTAGAGACGCTGGCCAAGCCCGCCACCAACAGTGCAACAAGCAGTTTTTGGATATTTTTCATGTTATATTTCTCCGGTTTGGATTGTGAGCGGGGTAAGGTTGACTGAGGTTAGAATGTCAACTGCATGCGGGCGCGGATGCCGCTGACGGAGGCGCGCGGGCCGGTGAGGTTGGCG
>CAZCMU010000065.1:0-12140 GCA_964499725.1 uncultured Opitutales bacterium | reverse complement strand
ACATTGCCCTGCGCCGGGCGGAATTTATCTTTAGCCTTTCGGCCCTCCGCCCGCCTTTTTCCAGGGTGGGAGCAGGGGTCAGGTTGCCTATTCTATAATTTTTCAAAGCCCGCTCTAAGGCGTCTACGTCCCGGTGGGCCGCGAACCGCTGCTGGTTCAAACTTGCGTCGGGCGGGACGAATACGCTAGGGATGTTAGCCCCCGCCCCACCCCCAACCCCACCCCTGTTTATGAGTACGCCGTTTCTGGTTCGTCCAAGTGCTTCTCTCGTTGCCGCGTTGGCGACCGCCGTGTTCGCCACCGCCTCCGCGTTCGCCGCCACCCCGGCGGCGCCCACGTCCTATAAATTTCAATTCGGCGCCAGCCAGGCTGCCCCCGGCTACACCCTCGTTGCGCCCACCAGTACTTATGACAAAAACACCGGGTACGGCTTCGAACCCGGCGCAACTCTGACCTCGGTGACCGGCCCCGCGGCGAATCCGCTGCAAGCCGGCGCCGTCACGAGCACGAAGCCTTTTGCCTTTTCCATTACCGCGCCGGAAGGCAATTATCGTGTCACCGTGACCCTGGGCGACCCGACGGCGGATGCGGCCACGACGGTCAAAGCCGAGACCCGCCGCCTGATGGTGGAGCACGACACCACGAGCGCGGGCAAACCCGACACCCGCACGTTTACGGTCAATGTCCGGCAGCCGGCGATGTCCAACGGGGACAAGCCCAAGCTGGACAGCCGCGAGATGAATCTCGATACGAATGTGGCCCTCACCCCGAGTTGGGACGACAAGCTGACGATTACTTTCAGCGACACCCACCCCGCCGTCTCGGCCATTGAGATTCAGAAAGTGAGCGACGCCATCACCGTGTTTGTCATGGGCGATTCCACCGTCACCGACCAACCCGGGGGCGGCGCGAGTTGGGGGCAGATGTTCACGCGCTGGTTCAAGCCGGAAGTGGCCATCGCCAATCATGCGGAATCCGGCGAAACCATGAAGGGCTTTCTGCGCGAACGCCGCTGGGACAAGGTGCTGGACACCATGAAGCCCGGCGATTACGCCCTGATCGAGTTCGGCACGAATGACTCCAAAAACCACGGCCCGCAAAATATCTATCCCAACCAGGATTTCTCCGAAACCTACGCCGAGGCCAACACGACGTTCAAGGATTTGCTCAAACAGTTTGCCGCTGATGTGCAGAAAAAGGGCGGCTTCCCGATTATTGTTTCCTGCTCGGCCCATCGTGGGGAAACGACCACCAGCAGCCTCGGCGCTTATGCGAAGGCCGCCGGCGAAGCGGCGAAGGAAGCGGGCCTGCCCTTCATTGACCTCAACGCCATGGGCATGATGCTCAACGCCAGCCTGGGCGCGGATGCCGCAGCCATGTACGGCGACCAGACGCATCACAACGAATACGGCGCCTACATGATGTCCAAGAACATCGCCCTCGGCATCAAACAGAACAACCTGCCGCTGGCGAAATACATCGTGGACGATTTTGGCAATTACGACCCCAATCATCCCGAACCCACGCTGGCCAATTACAAGGTGCCTTCCGACAGCCGTGGTGCTGGTGGCCGGGGCGGACGCGGCGGCCGGGGCGGTCGCGGGGGCGCGAATGCGCCAGCAACAGCCGCCTCAGCCACCTCGGCGGTTCCTGCGGCGACGGGCAGTTCTGCGGCTCAGTAAACGGAGTGGAAATTGCTTGGGGATCCCCGACAGAGGGATTTGCAAAATCGTGGACCAACTGCAAAACCAGCGGGGAAAAATAATTTCGCCCTCGGTTGGATTGGTGGTCTAACTGGGCCGGAAATGGATTCCGTGCGCCCAGTCCCCGAACCACCCTCCGGTGCGAACGGTGGCGCGCAAGTTGCCCTGCCAATCCGCGGCGGGCATTGGGCGGTGGCGCTGGCGGTGGCGGGCCTGGCGTTTTGGTTTAATGATAATTTCATCCTCAACCATTTCCTGCACGGGCCCTACCTCTACGATACGGGCTGGTTTGCGGGGGTGGTTTATCATCCAACCTGGGATTTGAGGGGACCACCCGCGTTTGGCGACCATGCCAGCTTCTACAACACCCATGTTTCGCCCATTCTTTTGCTGCTGGGCCTGCCGAGTTATTGGTCGGCCGATATTTTGCCGGTCTACTACGCCAAAGTCATCGGGGTGGTGTATGGCAGCCTGGGGCTGGCGGGCACACTGGCGGCGGAGCCGTTGACGCGGAACTGGGGCTGGCGCGGACCACTGGCGGCCGGGCTGGCGGGACTGGGACTGGCCTTTTCCGGACTCAGCATGGGGGCAATCGGATTCCCGCATTTTGAGCCGCTCTATGTCGGGCTGGCGGTATTATTTCTTGCCACGTTGTTCCGTGGAAAATCGAAATGGGCGGTGCTGCCGTTTGGCCTGGCGCTGCTGGTGCGGGAAGATTGCGGGTTGCATTTATTCGGCATCCTTTTGCTGCTCTTTCTCTGCTCGTGGCCGGTGCCAGAATTGCAGCCCTGGCGGCGGCGGCTGCTCGGTTATGCGCTGGCCGGCCTGGCGTATTCCCTGTGCGTGATTGCCCTGCAAAAAACTTTCTTCCCCGGGGACAATGCCTTGCAGCGGATTTACCTGGGGACTCCGCCTTATGCGCACGTAACCATTGCATTGATAAAACAACGTCTCACCTACTACCTGCGCTCCAACAAGTACATATTTGGGCCGGTCCTGATGATGGCAGCATTGGCTGTATGGCGGCGCTCGTGGCTGCTGCTGGCCGGTCTGGCGGCCGTGCTGCCCTGGGTGGCGTTCAATTTCTTCGCGGTGTCCGACGAGGCCGGGGAGTTGCACACCTACTACTCGTTTCCGCTGCTGGTGCTGTTGATCTGGCCGATATTAATTAATCCCCTTGATCCCCGGCGGGCGAAGCCCGGCGCCGCGCTGGTATCTGGCGGAATGGTTCTGGGTTCATCGTTGTTGTTTTTTGCGCTGGAACGGCCTAATGATTTTTCGCACACCGAACAATTTGGACTGACGCCCATGGCGTTTCCCGTTCGTGATTATGAACAGGGCCGTCAACTGGTTGCCGCTCTGGCAAAACAATCCCCCGGGATCATTTTTGACAATGCGGTGGCCGGGCTGTACCCGATGGAAATTCCCAAAAAAATGGTGTACAACAACCAATCCGTCGGGATGCCGCCCAAAGTATTTGTCGGTTTTTGGGGTGGATTTGATCACCCGGAAAAATTGCTGGGCACAGGCACGACGTGGGAAATGCACGAGTTGCCCAAGCCGCACCTTTACATTTTGAGCCAACGGGCATTTCCGTCGGGGGTCTTTGGCGCATTTTCTCTCATCGCAAAAGGCCCGGTGCTTGCGCCGATGGTTTTCCCCAACTTGATTTTGGGGCCTTTTTCCAGATTGGATGCCGATGACTCGATTATTGACTTGATTCCGCATGCCGACCAAGTGGTGGAATATGGTCCTTATGTTTCCTTGACCGCAGGCAGCTATGCCGTTCATTTTCAATGGGAAGCGTCCGAAGCGGCGGCGAGCGACAAATTGGCTTTCGCAGTCACGGTTCAGGCGGGTAAGACGACCCTGGCTACCCAAGAAATTGCCGGCCGCGACTTGACCGTCCGGGCGGGAATGCAATCAACCACCTTGAATTTTCGCTCCCAAGGAACGGAGAAATTCGAGTTTATAATGCATAAAAACGGGGGAGTGAAAATAAGACTCAAAGACATACGCGTGGAAAAGACGGTTGAGGCACCCTGACCTCCAGACTGCATTCAGTTTAAGCCATTGGCTTATAATGCCTTGAAGCAAGCCTGATAAGCTCGATTGTCAGCGGTTTGGAACCCTATTTCTTAGTTGATGTTTAGATGGCTAAGCATATTGTTTTTTGTTTCACCCCATGGTAAGCCAGCTCCAGCGCACCCCCTCGCAAGCCGCCTTCGCCAACGTGCTGCGCACCTATGGGCTGGTTCAGCGGGTGATGCGGCCCTATTTTCAGCAGTATGGCCTCAGTCAGGCCCAATGGGCCATTTTGCGCGCCTTGTACCGCGCCCAGGTGGAAGGCCGCACCAGCGGTCTGCGCATGGGTGAAATTGGCCAGCGTTTGCTGGTCCAGCCGCCAAGTGTGACCATGCTGGTCCGCCGGCTGGTCAAAGCCAAGCTGGTTTGCCAGGCAACGGCACCGACCGACCGGAGGGGCTTCGAATTGCGCCTGACGAAAAATGGCGAAAATCTGGTGCGCCGGGTTCTGCAAGTGCACCAGGCAAAAATCAACGAGGTCATGGGCGGATTGGACGAAGAAGATCTGCCTATTTTCACCGCCTATTTGGAACGACTGAACACGCACCTGGCCGCGATTGCGGCCAAAAACCCCGACACGCTGGATTGAACCTGCCATGAAACGCTTCTGGATTATTCTCATCATAGCTCTGGCGGCCGCCGCCGGGCTGGCCTATACTTGGTGGAGCCATCGCTCGACACAGAGCGACAGCTCGTATCAGACTGCCAAGGTCGAACGCGGCAACGTGCAAGAGCTGATCCCGGCCACGGGCACCCTCGAACCGGTGGACTCAGTGGATGTCGGCGCCCAGGTTGCGGGCATCATCACGGAATTTGGGCACGATAATCGTTATCCCGATGATCCGACCAAGACGGTGGACTTCCGCACCGAGGTCAAGCAAGGCGACCTGTTAGCGAAGATTGACCCGTCAATTTACCAGGCGAACAAAGAACAAGCCGACGCGCAATTGGCCTCGGCCAAAGCGAGCCTCGAAGTCGCCCAAGCGAATTTGGAGAATTATAATGCCAAGCTTGATGATGCCTTGGCTGATTGGAACCGAGCGCAAGCTTTAGGCGCGGGCCAATCCCTGGCGCAGACAACTTACGATGGTTACAAGGCGACCTACGAAACCGCCAAGGCTCAGGTGGACCAGGGCAAGGCTGCCATAACCCAGGCCACAGCCTCCATCAGCGTAGCCCAGGCGCAGAACGACCTGGCGCAGCGCAATTTGCAGTATTGCACCATCACGTCGCCCGTGAACGGCACCATCATTGACCGCCGCGTGAACATCGGGCAGACGGTCGTCTCGAGCTTGAGCGCGCCGAGTTTGTTCCTGATCGGCACGGACATGTCGAAGATGCAAATTTGGGTGTCGGTGAACGAAGCCGACAGCTCGCGCATCCATGAAGGCATGCCGGTGCTCTTCACGCTGGACGGCATGGACCGCACCTTCAAGGCGGTCACCGGCAAAATTCGCTGGAATGCCACGATGACCCAGAATGTCGTCACCTACACGGTCGAGGTGAACGCGGATAATCCGGACGGCGCGCTGATCCCCTACCGCACGGCGAATGTCAAATTTTTGGCCAACGAACAGGATAACGTTTTAATGGTGCCGAACTCCGCCCTGCGCTGGCACCCGCGCAACTTGGACACAGACACGACCGGTGCCACCGCCAGCACCCAAGGCAGCGCCGCCACTGCCGCTCCGGCGGGCAGCGGCCCGGCGGGCACCGGTGGTGGGCGCGGAGGACGCGGACGAAATCGTGGCGCGAATGGCGATACGACCATCAAGCCCAAAAACGGAACCGTTTACGTGTTGGACAACGGCGAACCCAAAGCGATCCCAGTACAACTGGGCATCACCGACGATGTCTATACAGTCATAAATGGGGGCGATTTAAAGGAAAGTGACGAGATCATCACCGGCCAGACCTCGGCTGATGACCTTGCCGGTGGGACGACCAATCCCTTCGCCCCGACAATCGTTCGTGGTGGTGGCGGCGGCGGCGGCGGTGGCGGCGGTGGCCGACGCAATAATGGCTAAACGCAACGCCCAATCGGCAACAGGAAACGGCCATGGCCTTCATCGAACTCGATAATCTCTGCAAGACCTACATGCTAGGGTCGGTGCCTTTGCCGGTGCTCAAAGGTGTCACCATGGACGTGCAACGGGGTGAACTGATTGCGCTGATGGGCTCCTCCGGCTCCGGCAAAACCACGCTCATGAACTTGCTGGGTTGTCTTGACCATGCGACGTCGGGAAAATATGTGCTGGATGGCGAGGTAGTCAGTGAAATGACGGCGGATGAGCGCGCGGTTTTGCGCAGCCGCAAGATTGGCTTCGTCTTCCAGAGTTTCAACCTGCTCTCCCGCACCACGGCGCTGGACAACGTCGTCATGCCGCTGTCCTATGCCCCCAAACACATTCCGGACAAGGAAGCCAGGGCGCGGGCCACGGAGTTGCTCGAGCGGGTGGGCCTGGGTGAGCGCATGGACCATGAGCCCTCGCAGCTTTCGGGCGGCCAGCAACAACGCGTGGCCATCGCCCGTTCACTAGTCAACCGGCCCTCGTTGTTGTTTGCCGACGAACCGACGGGCAACCTGGACTCCCGCACGAGCGTGGAAATCCTGAACATGTTTCAGGAATTGAACCGCACGGACGGACTGACGATTATCCTGGTCACGCACGCGCCGGAAGTGGCCGAATACGCCAGCCGGGTCATTCATATCAAGGACGGATTGATTGTGGACGGAGCGTTCAGCGCCAGCTCGCACTAAGGGGCCGCCATGCATATTTATTACGTCATCTTCATCACGGCCCTGCGGGCCATCCGCCGCAACATCCTGCGCTCGGCCTTGACTTGTTTGGGCATCATCATCGCGGTGGCGGCCGTCATTGCGATGGTGGAAATTGGCAATGGGTCTTCGACGGCGATGCAAAAAACCATCGCCAGCATGGGCGCGAACATCCTGATGGTCTTTCCAGGCGCGGCGAGCAGCGCCGGCATCAGTTTTGGCGCGGGCACCGGGGTGTCCTTGACGCCGGACGATGCCGATGCCGTGCTGCGGGAGTGCCCGGCCGTACGCAATGTGGCACCGGTGGTACGGGCGCGCGGAACGGTGGTGTATGGCAATAAGAACTGGGTGCCGCAAAACATCCAGGGCACCACCCCGGCGTTTCTTGACCTGCGCGACTGGCAGGACATGGACGAGGGCATCCCTTTCAGTGACTTGGATGTGCGCAATTCCACCAAAGTCTGCGTCATCGGCCTGACCATCAAACGCCAGCTTTTTGGGAGCGAAGACCCCATCGGCAAGGAAATCCGCCTGCAGAATGTCGGGCTGAAAGTCATCGGCGTCCTAGTCAGCAAGGGCGCCAACATGATGGGCCAGGATCAGGACGACATCATCGTGATTCCGTGGACGACCGTCAAATACCGCATCAATGGCAACGGGGGCACGTCCGGTTCTTCAGGCAACGGTGGAGGAACGGCGGTATCATCCAGCACGCCCATTTCCCAACAGGTGTATCCGGAGTCATCGCAAAGCCTGTACCCAGCAGCTTCCTCCGCTGAGTCACAGGATAACCCGCAGATGACCAAGTTTGCCAACATTGACCAAATCCTGGCCGGAGCGTCGTCCACCCAAAACATTCCCGAGGCCCTTCAACAAATTACCTCGGTGCTGCATGAGCGCCACCACATCAAGTCCACCGAAGTTGATGACTTTACTATTCGCAACATGACCGAGATGACGGACACTCTGACACAAGCCAGCCGGCTCATGACCCAACTGCTGCTGGTCGTGGCGGCAATCTCCCTGGTGGTCGGCGGCGTGGGGATCATGAACATTATGATGGTGTCGGTGACCGAGCGCACGCGCGAGATTGGCCTGCGCATGGCGGTGGGCGCGAAGGCGCACGATATTTTGAAGCAATTCCTGGTCGAGGCCGTGGTGTTGTGCCTGATCGGCGGCTTGATCGGGCTGGCGTGCGGCCGCCTGAGTTCCATCCTGGTCACGGCCATCATGCACTGGCCGACCAAGGCCTCCTATGGCGCAGCGGTGGCGGCATTGGGTGTGTCGGCGGCGGTGGGCATTGTCTTTGGCTTTTATCCAGCCTGGAAAGCGTCGCGGCTCGATCCGATTGAAGCCCTGCGCTACGAATAAGGCCTCGCCCCATGCACACGCTGCTGCTGACCATCCAGACCGCCTTGCGGGCGCTGCGCCGGAATATTTTCCGGTCGGCGTTAACGTGTCTGGGGATTGTCATCGCCGTGGCCGCAGTCGTGGCCATGGTGGAAATCGGCGACGGCTCGAACACCGAAATTGAACGGACCATCGCGAGCATTGGCGCGGCGGTGATGGTGGTCTTTCCCAGTGCGGCCAACAACAGCGGCATCAACCAGGGCGCGGGTACGGCGGTTTCTTTAACGCCGGAAGATTGCCAGGTCATCCTGCGCGAATGCCCGGCGGTGCGCAACACGGCGCCGATTGTGCACAGTTGGGGACAACTGGTGTACGGCAGCAAAAACTGGCTGCCGGGCAACATGCTCGGTTCCTCCCCGGCTTATTGCGACATCCACGAATGGGGTTTTGCCGAAGGCACGAATTTCACCGATGACGATGTGGCTAATTCCAGCCAGGTCTGCGTGCTTGGGCAGACGGTTGCGGAAAACCTGTTTGATGAAGAATCACCGGTGGGCAAAGAGCTGCGACTGAAAAATGTGACGCTCAAAGTGGTGGGGGTGCTTGAGCGCAAAGGCTCCAACGTTTTTGGCGGCGACCAGGACGACATCGTCATCACACCTTGGACGACGATGAAATACCGTGTCAACGGCAGCGGCGGCACTTCCGGCGGGCAGGGCAATGTCGCCTCCACGGTGGCTTCCACCACAGGCCGCCTGCCGGTCTTCCCCGCGAGCGCCACCCAGACCTACCCAGCCATAGCGCCGGCCGCCGCCCTGGACACCCCGGTCAATATCCGCTTTTCGAATGTGGACTGGCTGCTCGTCAGTGCCCGCAGTCTGGAGCAAATCCCCCTCGCCATTGAGCAGATTACCTCGCTCTTGCGCGCCCGCCACCACTTGACCGCCGAACAGGATGAGGACTTTGCCATTCGGGACATGACGGAGGTTGGCAAACTGTTCACTTCCACCAGCCGGTTGATGGCGCAACTGCTAATGCTTGTCGCCGCCATTTCACTGGTGGTCGGGGGCGTCGGCATCATGAACATCATGATGGTTTCGGTGACCGAGCGCACGCGCGAGATTGGGCTGCGCATGGCCGTGGGTGCAAAAGGGCGCGACATTCTCCAGCAATTTTTAATTGAAGCCGTGGTGCTTTGCCTGATGGGCGGGCTGACCGGCCTGGCCATCGGTCGCTTGTGTTCGGAAGCGGTGACCACTTTCATGCACTGGCCCATCCGGCCCTCCACTGGCGCCTCGCTGGCCGCGCTGGGTGTGTCGGGCGCCGTCGGCATCATTTTTGGTTTTTATCCCGCGTGGAAAGCCTCGCGACTCGATCCCATTGAAGCCCTTCGTTACGAATGAAACTCCTTACCCCTATTTCCTGGTGGCAGACTGGCGCCGCCCCCGTGGCCGGCCTTGGTTTGCTTGTGCTCGCCGGCTGCACCGTCGGCCCCGATTTCCATCCGCCCGAGGTCAAGTCACCGGCGGCGTGGGTTAACGCCGACCAAACGAATGACGCCGCGGTCACCAGCCACTTGGTGCCTGCACCCATCATTACGGTGGATTGGTGGACCACCTTTGGCGACCCGGAGTTGACTAAACTGGTGCGCGACGCCGCCGACCAGAACTTGACGGTATTGCAGGCGGAAGCCCGCATTCGCGCGGCGCGCGCCGGGGTCGGCGTAGCCACCGCGAACCTGGTGCCATCCCTCAGTGGGTCGGGTTCATACACTTATAGCGGACGGGATACCGGACCGACGCACTCCCTATTCCAAACCGGCCTCGATTCCGTCTGGGAATTGGACATTTTTGGTGCGACGCGCCGCTCGATGGAAGCCGCCCGCGCGAGCGTGGAGGTCAGCATCGAGGATCGTCGCGATGCGCTGGTGACGCTGGTGGCCGAAGTCGGGGTGGACTACATCAACCTGCGCTCGGAGCAGCAGTTGCTGGAAATTGCGCAAAACACGCTGACCTATGAGCAAAACACGCTGAAAATCACCGATGAGCGATGGAAGGCCGGTTTTGTCAGCGAACTGGACTATGAGAACGCCAAATCCGCGGCGGATTCCACCCGCGCCCAAATTCCATCCATTCAGACGGCCATTGCTTCGGATATTTATACTTTGAGTCAATTGCTGGGATGCGAGCCGGATGCCTTGCTCAATGAGTTGAGTACAGTGGGCCCCTTACCCAAGCCGCCGGAACAAATTCCGGTGGGCTTGCCCGCAGAATTATTGCGCCGGCGGCCGGACATCCGGGCGGCGGAAGCCCAAGTCCATGCCGACACGGCCAATGTCGGCGTGGCCGTAGCCCAGTATTTTCCTCAGTTCACGGTCAATGGCTCCTTCGGTTTTTCCGGTCTCTCCATTGCCCAAATGGCCAAACTAGCCTCCCAGTCGTGGTCGTGGGGCCCGTCCATCAGCTGGCCCATTCTGGCTGGCGGAAGAATCATGTGGGGGGTTGAGGAGCAACGCGCCACGCTGCAAGGCGACCTGTTCGCCTACCGCAACACGGTGCTGACCGCGATGCAGGAAGTGGAGTCCGCCTTGGTCGCCTACCATAATGAGCAATTGCGCAATGCGGCCGTCCGCGACGCTCTGGCTGATAACCAAAAGGCGTTCGATCTTTCGCTCCAGGCTTACACCCAAGGCCAGTTGGAGTTTATCAACGTTTTGACGGCGGAACTGTCCCTCTCCTCTTCGCATAACCAGGTGGAACAAAGTGATGAGGCCCTGGCGGCGGACTTGATTGCCCTGTACAAGGCCCTCGGCGGCGGCTGGTCGGAATTTCCCGAGCGGGATGCCGCGTTGCTAGAATACGGCACGCCGCCGGACAAAGCGCCGGACGTTGAATCGAACCATCGCCCCGGGGTGCCGGACCCGATCAAAGCCAGATACTAACAGGTTACTTTGCCGCGGGTGCTTGATAATCCGGACTGGACGGGTCGGTCTTGGCTGGCGAGGGAACGGTGGTCACCGTCGGGTTGCCATTTTGGTCGTAGGTGCGAACCTGGGTCGTTTCAGAAACTTCCGGGGTCATCCGGGTATTCAATGACTGATCATTGTAGCCGACGTTGCGGCACCCGGCCAAGCCAGCCAGCGCGACCGCAATTAAAAACATCAAAGTGGGTTTCATGCGGAGTATTTTGACACGTGGGAAGCGCGATTGTTTCGTTACCGCAATTTAACTTCCGAACACAGCGATGGCAAGCGGCATGAATTTTACGTTTCATTTGCGGCGGCCCCGGCGTAGGCTGTTTCACCCTACTCCCTCCGGTGAACCTGATTTTATTTGAGACCGCCAATGAGGCGACCCGGCTCGCACCGGCTGACCCGCGCACGCGGCACATCCGCGAAGTGCTGCGGATGCAGCGGGGCGACCAGCTCTTTGTCGGCGTGGTCAACGGTCCACGCGGAAAAGCCACCATTGCTGAAGATGGCGCGGCGGGTCTGCGTCTTGAAATTGTCTGGGAAAAAAGCATCGAAACACCGCGCGCGATTTGGGTGCTGGCGGGCCTGCCGCGTCCCCAAACCGCGCGCGATATGCTGCGGGAGGCGGCGACTTTCGGCGTCGCGGCGCTGCATTTTTTCCCCGCCGAAAAGGGCGAGCCGTCTTACGCCGGCAGCACGCTCTGGAAGTCGGACGAATGGAAACAACGCCTGCGCGAAGGCGCGGCCCAGGCCTTTGCCACTTATGTGCCGGAGGTGAAAAGACACGCCTCATTGGTTGACGCGATGCACGACATCCTGGCACAGACACCAAAACCGTCGGTTACCCTGGCGCTGGACAATTATGAAGCCGGTGCGCCGCTTTCGCAACTGGCGCCGACGCAGGGGCCGGTGGTGCTGGCGCTGGGCGCGGAACGCGGCTGGTCGGCTCAGGAACGGCTGGTTTTACGTGAGACAGGATTCAAACTCGCGCACCTCGGCCCGCGGGTGCTGCGCACGGAAACGGCGCTGGTGGCGGGGCTGAGTGTCCTACTGGCCCGGCGAGGAGAGTTTTAGGGCCGGAGGGCAGCCGCCCGGACCATGCAAAACCCGTTCCTGCACTGGACCTCAATTACATCACCGACCGGCGGACCTCAGGCGTGTGACGCACATCCTCGCCCCTGAGGAGGAAGACGACTTCCTCGGCGATGTTGGTGGCGTGGTCGGCGATGCGTTCGAGGGACTTGGAGATGAA
>CAZCMU010000064.1:0-12224 GCA_964499725.1 uncultured Opitutales bacterium | reverse complement strand
TGGTGTGGTGGTGGTGGGCGTGGTGGGCGATTTTCGCGGCCTTGTCGTAGCCAATCACGGGGCTCAGCGCGGTGACCAGCATGAGCGAGCGCTCCATGTTCAGCCGCAATTGTTCGACGTTGGGCTGCATCCCGTGCACGCAATGTTCGTTAAAGCTGTGGCAGGAGTCGGCGAGCAGGCGGACGCTGTGCAGGAAATTGAAAATCATCACCGGCTTGAAGACGTTGAGCTCGAAATTGCCCTGGGTGCCGGCGAAGGCCACGGCGAAATCGTTGCCCAGCACCTGCACGCAGACCATCGTCAGCGCCTCGCACTGCGTGGGGTTGACCTTGCCGGGCATGATGGAGCTGCCGGGTTCGTTCTCGGGGAGGCTCAGCTCGCCCAGGCCGCAGCGCGGGCCGGAGCCCATCCAGCGGACGTCGTTGGCGATTTTCATGAGTGAACACGCGAGCGTGCGCAGTGCGCCGCTGGCCATGACGAGGGCGTCGTGCGCGGCGAGCGCGGCAAATTTATTTTCCGCCGGGGCGAAGGGCAGTTTCGTTTCGCGGGCGATTTCGGCGCAGACGAGTTCGGCAAATTTAGGATGCGTGTTCAGGCCCGTGCCCACGGCGGTGCCACCGATGGCGAGCTTGCACAAATCGGGCAGCACTTGCTCCAGGCGGCGCAAGTTGTCGTCCAACTGCGCGACGTAGCCGGAAAATTCCTGGCCGAGGGTGATGGGCGTGGCGTCCATCAAATGCGTGCGGCCGGATTTGATGAGGTTCTCGTACTGGCGGGACTTTGACTCCAGCGCGTCGCGCAATTCGCGCACGGCAGGCAACAGGCGGCGCTTCACCTCCACTGCGGCGGCGACGTACATGGCGGTGGGGAAAGTGTCGTTTGACGACTGGGACATGTTGACGTGGTCATTCGGGTGCACCGGTTTTTTCGAACCCAGCACCCCACCCCCGAGCTCGATGGCGCGGTTGGAGATGACCTCGTTCGCGTTCATATTCGACTGGGTGCCACTGCCCGTCTGCCACACGCTGAGCGGGAAATGTTCGTCCAGCTCGCCGCGAATGACCTCGTCAGCGGCGGCCACGATGAGCTTCGCGACGTCGGGCGGGAGCTTGCCGAGTTTTTCATTGGCCAGCGCGGCGGCTTTTTTGAGGATGCCCATCGAGTGAACGACCTCGAGCGGCATGCGGTCGGCGCCGATGGCGAAATGGATGAGCGAGCGGCCAGTCTGCGCGCCCCAATAGCGGTCGGCGGGGACATCAATCTGCCCCATGCTGTCGGACTCGTGGCGCAGTTGGCCGGGTTTCATGTTGGCGGGGGTTTTCATGAACAAAGACTAGGGATGATAATTTAAAATCTCCTCCGGCGTGGCGGTGGCGGTGCCGAATTTGCCGACGACGACGCCGGCGGCGGTGTTGGCAAAGTGCGCAGCCTCGATGAGGGTTGCGCCAGCGGCGAGCGCGAGGGTGAGCGCGGCAATGACGGTGTCACCCGCACCGGTGACATCGAAGACCTCGCGCGCAAAAGTCGGGATGCGCTGGAGCACGCGGCCATTTTCGCAGAGTAACATGCCTTCCGAACCCAGCGTGATCACGAGATTGCGCGGGCTGTATTTTTTGAAAATCAATTCCGCAACCTTCTCGGGCGCGGGTTGGGCGTGGCTGGGCGCTTCGGGCGAAAAACCAGCCATCTCGAGCGCTTCCTTCCAATTCGGCGTGAGCAAATCGAGCCCCTTGACCTCGAGCGGGCGGCGCGGCTTGGGGTCGAGCGCCACGAGCACACCGCGCGTTTTCGCCACGGCGGCGAGTTCACGCACCAGTTCGGGACTGAGCGCACCCTTGGCGTAGTCGGAAAAGATCACGGCCTTGGCCCCGGTGAGTTTTTTGGCAATCCAGGATTGGGCGGAAGAGCCATGGAGCGCGTACATGGCCGGCGCGCCCTCGCGATCGAGCCGGCACAACTGCTGGTGGCCGGCGACGACGCGCGTTTTCACAATCGTCGAAGATTTTGCGCGCGCGAAGCGGGCGTCGAAGGCCACGCCGGCATCGCCGAGCTTGGCGCGCAATTTTTCGCCCGCGGGGTCCTGGCCAATCCAGCCGCACAATTCCGCCTTTGCGCCGAGCGAAACGAGGTTGAGCGCGACATTGGCGGAGCCGCCGGCGACATACGTTTCGCGGTCCACCGCGACGACGGGCACCGGGGCCTCGGGCGACAGGCGGTGCGCCTGCCCGGTGATGTATTCGTCGAGCATCACATCGCCGACGACGACGACACGCAGCGCGGGAAATTTGGCCAAAAGGTTACGCATGAAAGAAGAAATTCTGAATGCTGATTGCTGGATGCCGAGGGTTTTGAATGCTGAACTCTGAATGCTGAATTAAAAGGCAATCGAAGGGAGTTATTGGGGTTTCCGGGAAAATTATTAAGAAAGAATCAATAAGCGATCTCGTGTGCGGCGGTTTATGAGGTTACGAGCATGAAAAAAGTTCGGTGTTCAGCAATCAGAATTCAGCATTCAGCATTTTTATCGAAGTTCCCAGTTGTAGTCGTAATCCGAGAGCAACTTGCAACCGTCGTCGGTGATGAGGGCTACATCCTCGATACGACAGCCACCGAGGCCGGGGTAATACAAACCCGGCTCGATGGTGACGACCATGCCGTTGCGCAACTTTCCGCCGCTGAGGCTCACGCGCGGGAATTCGTGCACTTCGAGGCCGAGGCCGTGGCCGGTGCCGTGGAAAAAGCCCTCATGGTAGGTCGGCTTGCGGCGCGTCTCGTAGCCGAGTTTGACAAAATATTTCTGCACGGATTCGTGCACGGTTTTGCCGGTGACGCCGGGGCCGAGTTTTTTGATGGCGATTTTTTGCGCGCGGCGCACGGCATCCACCAAGGCGCGCTGGGGCTCGCTGGCGCGACCCTTGAGGAAGGTGCGCGTCATGTCGCCATAGTAGCCGGAGTCGGTCATGCGCGGGAAGACGTCCACAATGATGAGGTCGCTGGCGCGGAGCGGGCCGGAGCCGCGGCAATGCGGGTCGCAGGCCTGCTGGCCACCGGCGACAATCGTGTACTGGGCCAGCGCGCCGTTTTCCATGCACGCGACGTCCACCAGAAAGCGCAGGCGCTCGGAAGTGAGCGGCTCGCCGTCGAGGTAAAGCTCGCCATTGCGCCGGAAGGTGCTACGGCGCAGGGCTTTTTCCGCCGCCCACAAACCGGCGGCGCTGGCGGCGCAACCTTCGCGAAGGCAGGCGATTTCCTCCCGGGTTTTAATGGCACGCTCGGGAAACAGCGGGCCCTCGCTGACCTCGACGGGCACTTGCAAGGCGCGCAACTTGGTGAGCAAGCCTGAAGGAAATTCCTGGGGCACGACAAATTTTTGGACCTCATATTCGCGGGCCAGCAATTTGACGACGTGGGCGATGCCGACATCCTGGCGATGAAAAATTTCGCGGGCCTTTTGCAGCCATTCTTCGAGGCGGAGGACGGTGTCGTATTCGGATTCCTTGAGGGCGCGGCCATATTCAAGCGCGTTCATCACGGCAATGCGCTGGCCGCGCGGGCCGAGGGAAATGTACGCGTCGGGGGCGTCGAAGCGACCGAAGTAAAGTTGGTCGGCGCTGCCCTCGGAGGCGGCGTAGAGCAACGGGCCCGGGGCCGGGGTGGGGGGGGGGGGGGGGGGGGGGGCGGGCTGGCGCTGGCGGGCCATGAAGGAAATAGAGAGGGCTAAACCTAAGTCGTTGAGCATGATAAGCGCGGACGGAAGGTGCAAGGCGGGAATGAGAAGGTGCCGACCTTTTCCATTCTTTACAAGGGGCGGAACCCTGCTAGGGTCAGGGATTTAGCGAATGAAGCAACGCACCATCCTGCGCGAGGCGTCCATCAAGGGCACATCCCTGCACACGGGCGAGGAAGTCCACCTCACCGTCAAACCAGCCGCCGAAAACCACGGCATCATGTTCCGCCGCATTGACCTCTACGGCAAACCCGAGGTTCGCGCCAATGTGGAGCATGTAACTGAACTGGTGCGTTCGACGACACTTAGTTCCGGCCACGCGAAGGTGCATACGGTGGAACATGTACTGAGCGCCTTGAGCGGCTTGGGCATTGATAATGTGCTCGTGGAACTCGATGCGAGCGAGCCGCCGATTCTGGATGGTTCGGCCAAGCCATTTGTGAACCTGCTGCTGCAGGCGGAGCCGGTGGACCAGGCGGCTGAACGCAAATATTTTGTGCTGAAGGAGCCGGTGTGCGTGTCGGAGGGCAACCGCTCGATCATCGCCCTGCCCCACGACGGGCTGAAAATCACCTGCACGTCGGCCGACGACCGCGGCATTCATACACAACATTTGTCGCTGGATATTGACCCGGAGACTTACGCCGCGCAAATCGCGCCCGCGCGCACGTTTACGATTTACGAGGATATTGAGGAACTGCTCAAGCTCGGTAAAATCCAGGGCGGGAGCCTGGACTCGGCCATCGTCATCAAGGGCGACAAAATTCTGTCGAAGGAGCCTCTGCGGTTCAAAGACGAGTTTGTGCGCCACAAAATTTTGGACATTATCGGCGACATCACGCTGCTGGGGATGCCGCTGAAGGCGCACATTATCGCGGTACGAACGGGCCACGCACTGAATGCGAAGCTGACCATGACGCTGCACGAAAAAATGGCCGCGGCGAAGGAAGGCAAAAAGCCCGCGAAGGATGCAAAGAAAATTGTTTCCCCGGATGCCAAGGCGCTGGACATCCGCCAAATTCTCGACCTGCTGCCGCACCGCTACCCGTTTGTGATGATTGACCGCATCAAGGAGATCATCAGCCCGGATGAATTGGTGGCGATGAAGAACGTGACGATCAACGAGCCGTATTTCATGGGGCATTTTCCCGGTCACCCGGTGATGCCCGGCGTTCTGCAACTCGAAGCGATGGCGCAAGCAGCGGGGATTTTGATGCTGCGGCGCGTGTCGTCCGAGGGGAAAATTGCGTTTTTCATGAGCGCGGACAAAATCAAGTTCCGCCAGGCGGTCGTCCCCGGCGACCAGTTGGAAGTGCACGTGAAGCTGATCAAAAACCGCGGCGACAAAATCGGCGTGGCGGAAGGGACATGCAAGGTGGAGGGGAAGGTTGTTTCGTCCGCCGAATTGATGTTCACGATCGTGGACGCGGCGGAAGAGGTGTAATTATAAAAACAAAAAGGCGAAGCCCTTTTGGGGGCCTCGCCTTGAACGCTAACCGTGAAGGTTGGCGCGATTTAGTAACGACGCTCGCGGCGTTCGCCGCCGCCACCGCCACCACCACCGCTGTAGCCGCCACGGCCACCGCCGCCGCCGCCGCCACCGCTGTAACCGCCACGACCGCCGCCAGCGCCGCCGCCACCACCGAAGGAACGCTCGGGGCGTTCTTCGCGGGGACGGGCTTCGTTGACAGTCAATTCGCGGGAGCCAACTTTGGCGCCATGGATGGCAGCCGTCGCAGCTTGCGCTTCGGCGTCTGAACCCATGGTGACGAATGCAAAGCCGCGCGGGCGACCGGTGAACTTGTCCATGGCCATAAAGACCTCCTGGACGGTGCCATGAGCGGCGAAGATGTCACGCAACTCGCCCTCGCTGGTGTTGAAGTCGAGATTACCGACGTATAGTTTAGAACCCATTGTGATAATACTTTGATCTCGGGATAGCTCACGGACTGTTCCCGATCACCGGGTTTCGGATCACCACCAGGCCTGCGGCCCGCTTGGCAACCCACCATATCGCGCTACTAACTAACTCAATCAAGTAAGGGGCTTATACTACCTAACAGGTCGCCCTATGCAAGGCTTATTTGCTATCCGGTTTTTCTCACATTTTCCGGGGCGGAGGCCGCCGGCGCGACCGGCACGACGGACACGACCGGGCGCTGGCGGTGGCGGGCCAGTTCGCGCATGTCCACGGCGACATCATCTTTCTCAAAGAACTCTGCGCCAAGGAGATGCTCGAAAATATCCTCCATGGAAACAACGCCGGCGAGCGAGCCATATTCATCCACGACCACGGCGATTTGCTGGTGGTTTTTGAGGAATTGCTGGAGGGTAGTGGCGGCGGTGGCGGTCTCGGGCACAAACAGGACCGTTTGCATCAGGGAGGCGACCGTGACAGTGTCCTGGTCGGCGGCCTTGGCCTTGAGGAGGTCGCGCCGGCGCACCATGCCGACAATGTTGTCCATTTTGCCATCGTAAACCGGCAGGCGGGCAAAGGGGATGTTGGGCAGGTCGCGAAAGACCTCGGCCATCGTGCGGGCTTTTTCGAGCATGGTGACGACGACGCGGGGCGTCATAATGTCGCGGATGTGCACCACATCGAGTTTGAGCGCATTGGCGATGAGTTTGCTCTCCTGCTGGGTGATGTTGCCCTGCTGGGCCTCGCGCACGGCCAGGAAGGCGATTTCCTGCGAGGCATCGCCATCAATCTTGGTTTTGCCGAGCAGCTTTTGGATGAGAGGACGCATCAGCCACAACAGCGGACGGGTGGCGAGCCGCATGGCATAGAGCACCCAGACGAGCACCGGGCGCAGACGTTCGCGGTGCAGCACGCCGATGTTTTTGGGCAGGATTTCGCCGAAAATGAGCAGGCCGGTTGTCATGCCGATGGCAAAGGCATACTGCCAATTGGAAAAGAGCCGTTCCGCCAGTACGCCGCAAATGAAGGAACCAAGGGTGTTGGCGATGGTGTTGAAAGTCAGGATGGCCGAGATACTTTCGTCCAGCCGGTCCCGGCATTGGGCCAGTAATAGCCCGGCACGGGGGGAACGGGCCTTGAGAACCTCGATTTCGCCCATGGTGGTGCTCAACAGCATGGCCTCGATAATCGAGCACAATGCGGAGACAACGACCGTGACAATCACGGCGATGATGAGCATGGGCATGGCGGAACCCCCGATTGAGAAAAAGGGGAGAATCAGACTAGAGCATATCCCATTCTAACTCAAGTTGATTTGAATGGGGTTGCCTACTGCAAGGTACAAGTTGCTGGTTACGAAGCACAAAATGCATGAAGATGGCCATTACATATCGTGCAACCCGCACCTTGGAGCCCGCAACTTGCAGCCGTCATTCCCTCGCGCCTTGACAGGGCGGGCATTGTCGCTTGCATTAACAGCGTTTGAACTCAACTCCGATGCCCACTCCTATTCATGCAGGTGTAAAACGACTTTTAAGCCGGAGCGCGGCACCGCTAATGGCGTTGACCATGATGATGGTTGGGGTAGGTTGCGCGGAGAATGAGCCGCCAACGGAACGACCAGAACTCGTGCATACGCCACTGGTCTTGCCACCCCAGACCACCGAAGCACCGTCAACCATCACGCCGGCAGCGGCGGCGCCGGAGATAGCGCGCCTTATTCAAGGCGCGGCGAATGCACCCAAACCCTACGCCGTGCTGGACCTCATGCACCTGGTCGCAGACTGGCAGTTGGACAACCCCACGCCCGGTGACAAAAACGACTGGATATATTCCGCCTTCTACGATGGCGTGCTGGCGCTGGGCCGGCTCGAGAAGGATTCGAGATATATTGACGCGATGATGACCCAGGGCGAGGAACTCCGCTGGAAACTTGACGACAATATTTATCACGCCGACCACCATGCCATCGCCCAATTGTACCTCGGATTATACGCGCTGAAACAACAGCCCGAAATGATTGCGTCCGTGCAGCAACGCTTTAACTACATCATTGATTTCCCGAAGGATGACATCCTCGACTTTGCCCGCAACGGGGCAACCGACCGCTGGTCGTGGTGTGATGCGTTGTTCATGGACCCACCCGCGTGGGTGATGCTGTCCAAGGCGACCGGCGATTCAAAGTATCTCGACTCGGCCAACCGGCGCTGGTGGGTGACTTCCGATTATCTCTACGACAAGGACGAGCAGTTGTACTACCGCGACAGCCGCTACCGGACCCAGCACGAAACCAACGGGCAGAAAATTTTCTGGTCGCGGGGCAACGGCTGGGTGCTGGCCGGGCTGGCGCGGGTGCTGGACAATATGCCCAAAGATTATCCCGACCGCGGAAAATATGTCGGCCAGTTTACGGACATGGCCGAAAAATTAAAGTCTTTGCAGCAGACTGACGGCCTCTGGCGCACGAGCCTGCTCGACCCGGCGGACCATCCGCAACCGGAAGCCAGCGGCACGGGCTTCATCACCTATGCGCTGGCGTGGGGGATTAATAACGGGTTGCTCGACCCGGGCACGTATACGCCAGTGGTGTTTAAGGCGTGGGACGCGCTGACGCAATGCGTGCAGCCCAGCGGCAAGATTATCCATGTCCAGCCGGTCGGCGACCACCCCAATGGGTTCGACGAAAACAGCAGCACGCCATATGGCGTGGGCGCGTTTTTGCTGGCGGGCAGCGAGGTTTACCAGCTCGCGGGCGGCAAGATGCCCGAGGCCCCGCCCACGGCGCAAGCCGCGGCGAGCGCGGGCACGGGGAATTGAGGGCAGAGAAAGAAGGAATTTTACCGCAAAGGCGCGAAGGAGGAAACGATTCAAGCGTCGCGACGTGACGCGGTTTTTGCGCTATCGGATTCCGTGGGTTGAAACCCACGGCTATTTTCGACTGGCCGCTACGCGGCCAAGAGGCAACCTCATACTCGCCAGTTAAGTTTCGAGTTTTTTGTCAGCACATTACTGCTCCGCAGCGGGCGTGACATGGATCCAATTGAAGTCCGCGTAAGCAGGCGGCGAAGATCGGCCAGCGGGCGTAGCAGAGCCCAGAGCAAAGAAGCCGAATTTGGCGCCGATCCAACTTCCTTTGACGGCGGCGACGGTCACCGGGTCGCCGAGTGAGGTATAGGCCAAACCGTCGAGGCTGTAGCTGAATTGGGCGCGCGAATCGGCGGTCATTGAAAAGGCGAGCCAAATGGCATTTGATTTTACGTCCAGGCCGGCGGATTCGGTCGCGGTGTCGGCCCGGCCACCCGCGCGGCTGACGAACTGGCTGACGCGCAGGCCGGTGGCGGTTTTCACCAGGCCAATCCACGCGCAGGGGGCACCGTAGATAATCAGCCCGGCATGGTCGCCTTCGACGGAAGAACTGAATTCCATTTTTGTGACCACGTTAAAAGCGGGGGCGGGAATTTTTTGCAGGAGCAGATTGGGCTGGCGCACCAGACTGGCATTGGCGGGTTGCGGGAAGAGCCGCAAGTGCCCGGGATTATCGGTCAACGAATACCAACCGGGCGGCGGGTTCGCCAGCCATTGCCATTGCAGGCCGAGCTGGGGGGAGGCGAAATCGTCGGAAGTTTGCGGCGCGGCGGCGTGAAAGGTTTGGCCGACGTCGGGTTTCTTAAACGCGGTCACAGGCTCGCCAGTGCCGGTGTGGTTCGGGTCATGGCCCATCACGGGCCAGCTGTCACTCCCCCACTCGACCGGCTCTAAGTGGGTGATGCGGCCATAGGCCTGGTCGTCCTGGAAATGCACGAACCACCATTCCTTGCCGTCGGGCGTGTCTACCAAGCCGCCTTGATGCGGCCCGTTGGTCTTGGTACCGCCTTGGGCCAGCACGAGGCGCATCTCGTAGGGACCAGCAATGGCTTTGGAACGGAAAACCGCCTGGGTGCCGCCCGTCACGCCACCGACCGGCGCAAAAATCCAATAGGTGCCGTTCAGTTTATAAAATTTGGGACCTTCGAGTGTCGTCACCTTAAAATCGGGCCCAAGGATGATGTCCTTACCCTCGCCGGTGGTTTTAGTCGCGTCGGCGCTCAAGGGCAAAAGAGTCAGCAAATTACTGCGGCCCGAGCGCGAATTGGCCCAGGCATGCACGAGCCAGACCTTGCCGTCGTCGTCCCAGAGCGGACACGGGTCAATCAGCCCCTTGCCGGCGAGAACCAACACGGGCGCGGTCCATTCGCCGGCCGGGTCGGCGGCGGTGACCATATAAATGCCGTAGTCGGGGTCGGGATAAAAAATGTAAAACTTGCCGTTGTGGAAGCGAATGGCCGGCGCCCAGACACCGCTGCCGACCTGCACGGAATTGAAATGATCCTCGGGCACCAGTTTCAGCAGCGCGTGGCCGATGATGGTCCAATTCACCAAATCCCTGGAATGAAGAATCGGCAATCCAGGCACACAGGTGAAACTCGACGAAACGAGATAAAAATCCCCACCGACGCGCACAACATCCGGGTCGGAATAATCGGCGAAGATGATGGGATTTTTATAAGTGCCGTCGCCCAAGTCCGGCGACCAGGGGGCGGGAGCAACCGCGCCCGCGGCCCAGGAAAGCGTCACCAGCAGCAGCCCGGCGAGAAGGCCGATTTTTTTCATGAAACCGGAATGGTCAGGCCGCCGGCAAATCCACATTGGCCTTTTCCAGCCGGGGCACGAGCAACTGGATAAACAGCAACGCAATCAAGTAGGCCACTCCGGCGGCGATGAAAATCGGCACGTAGCTATAGCCGTGGCCCTTGATGTAACCGGTGATGGCAAACAGGGCGGTGCCACCGAGGGAGCCGGCCATGCCGCCCAAGCCGGTGACCGATGCCACCATGCGCCGCGGGAACATGTCGGATGACAAACTAAAGAGGTTGGCCGACCAGGCCTGGTGGGCCGAGGCGGCAATGGCCATTAACCCAACCGCGACCCAGGGGTTGTCGGAAACCGTGGCGAAGACCACGGGGGAAACCAGGCACGCGCAAATGAGTAAAGTGGTTTTGCGCGCGCGATTGACCGACCAGCCGATGTTCATGAAATAACCCGAGAGCCAGCCACCGGCAATGCTGCCGACGGAGGCGAGGACGTAAATCGTGGCGACCGGGCCCGTGCGGCCCTTGAGGTCCAGATTGAAGCGATCGTGGAAAAAATAAGGCGAACCAAAGAGATAAAACCACCAGAAACAATCGGTCATGGCCTTGCCGGCCACAAACGCCCACGTCTGCCGGTAGGTGAGGAGCTTGCTCCACGGCACTTTGACGGAGGCTTCCGGCGGCTCGCTATTGATGAGCGCCAGTTCCTGCGCGGAAACGCGCGGGTGGTCGGCGGGTTTCTTGTAAATCGCGAGCCAGGCGAAAATCCAGAGCAGGTCAATGAGCCCGGTGATCAAAAACGCGCCGCGCCAACCCACGACATGACCGCCAATCGTCACGCCGTTGAGG
The DNA here is from genome assembly GCA_964499725.1 of uncultured Opitutales bacterium. Classification (GTDB taxonomy): domain Bacteria; phylum Verrucomicrobiota; class Verrucomicrobiia; order Opitutales; family JABDGR01; genus JABDGR01. The sequence continues at coordinate 1,102 of CAZCMU010000064.1, read as the reverse complement.
ATGGGAATCAGCGCACCCAGCGCAATCGGAACGACGATGCCGCCGATATTCGACCCGGAATTAAACAGTCCGGTGGCCAGGGCGCGTTCGCTTTTGGGAAACCATTCGGCCACGGTCTTGATGGCCGCAGGGAAATTGCCGCCCTCGCCCAGCCCGAGCAAAATGCGGACAATGAAAAAACCCGTTACCGAGGTGACCAGGGCGTGGCTCATGGAGGCCAACCCCCAAAAGAAGCAGGCCAGCACAAAACCCCAGCGCAGGCCAATAACGTCAATCAAGCGGCCAACCACCAGGAGGCTGATCGCGTAGGCGGCGTTAAAGCACATCGTCATGTACCAATACTGACTCTCGGTCCAACCGAAGCGCTGTTGCAACTCGGGCGCCAAATTGCCAAAGACGCTGCGGTCAATGTAATTGGCAGTCGTGACCCAAAAGAGCAGGAAGCAAATCATCCAGCGGTAACGGCTGGCGGCGGGAGTGGAAGTCGAAGTCATGAGACGGGGGGTTGGGGTTGGGGTTGGGTATTGCGGCAACGGAGGATTTTTTGGGCTCGATAAGGGGGTTTGGCAAGATTGAAGGGATTAATGGGCGGGTAAGGTCGCGCTGCTCGCCGCCGTTGCGGGCGCGGGTGGCGAGTCAGCCCGCGGCTGGATGGTGACATTGGTGAAAGTGATGCGACCCTGATTTTGCTGAAGTTCAGCCGGATTGGGGCCGACGAAGACACAGTCTATCATTTGGATGTTTTCGAAAACAGCCGTCGGCCCGGCGGTGATTCTCACCAACTGAGGAATATTGGCGCCCTTGACGTTGCTGATGCTGACATTGCGCAGGATGGGAATATAAGAACCCTGGCTGGATTGGTAAGTGTATTCAACGAGGAAGCCGGCGCTTTTGCTGGCGACGGAGCCCACCTCGACATTGCGCATGAACACATTCTCGATGATGCCGCCGCGCGTGGGGCTGTCCTTGAAGCGGATGAAGGCGTTCAGGTTCGGGCTGTCCATGTGGCAATTTTCGATGAAGACATTGCGGATGGCCGGCGTACATTCGCTGCCGAGGGTGACGCCGCCGTGCCCGTCCTTCATCGTGCTGTTGCGCACGA
>CAZCMU010000063.1:0-12424 GCA_964499725.1 uncultured Opitutales bacterium | reverse complement strand
CTACGCGCCCACCTACTCTGCCATTTTACAAAAGCGTCACGACACGCCCTACCGCGAACGCGAACGGAAATTCCAACTTTACCGGAGCGGCCGGTATGTGGAGTTCAACCTCATTTACGATCGGGGGACGTTGTTTGGCCTGCAATCCGGCGGGCGCACCGAGTCCATCTTAATGTCGCTGCCGCCGCTGGCGCGCTGGGAATACAACTGGCAGCCGGAACCCGGCAGCCCGGAGGCGCGCTTGGCCGAATACTTTCTGAAACCGCGCGACTGGCTCAATGAGCCCCTAACCTAATGACTTCCCGTGAACGTTTTTTAGCCGCCTGCGCGCGCACGCCAACGGATCGCCGTCCCGTCTGGCTCATGCGCCAGGCCGGGCGCTACTTGCCCGAATACCGCGCGTTGAAGCAGCGGCACAATTTTGTAGAAATGGTGAAAACTCCGGCGCTGGCGGCGGAAGTCACCTTACAGCCCTTGCGACGCTTTGCCCTCGACGCGGCGATTTTGTTCAGTGACATCCTGGTGGTGCCGGAAGCGCTGGGGCAACCCTACCACTTTCGGGAAGAAGGCGGGATTGCCATGGATTATGCCTTGGACTCCGCTGACAAAATCAACCGTTTGGACGGAAGCAATATTGCCGAACGGCTGGCCTATCAAGCGGGCGCCTTAAAATTGGTGCGAAAAGAATTGGGCGAAAACCATGCGCTGCTGGGCTTTGCCGGCTCACCGTGGACGCTGGCCACATATATGGTCGAAGGCGGCGCACCAGGGGCGGCACCCGCCGTGGCAGAATTAGCGCTCCGCGATCCATTGTTGTTTGATAAGTTGATGCAAAAATTGGCCCGGGCGGTGGGCGAATGCCTACTCCAACAATTGGCCGCGGGCGCCGACGCCGTGCAAATTTTTGATTCGTGGGCGTCGTTGTGCCCGCCGGAAAGTTATTCGTCGTGGTCGCTGCTGTGGATTCGTGAAATAATCGCCATGCTGCCGCCGAAAACGCCCGTAATACTCTTCGCCAAAGGCCTGGCAAGCCACGCTACTGATCTTGTCGCAACCGGCGCCGCGGTATTGAGCCTCGATACCACCGTGGATGTTGCGGCTTTTCGATCCTCCAATCACAACATAGCCACCCAAGGCAACCTCGACCCCGAACTTCTTACTGGCGAACCCGATCAAGTTCGCGCAGCCACGGCTAAACTGCTGAGTGAAATTACCGGACCCGGCCACATCGTGAATCTGGGCCATGGCGTGACTCCGCAGGCTAAAATAGAATGTGTGGCAGCGCTGGTCGAGTCGGTGGTAAAGATTCCCTGCCTATGAAACGTCTTTTGGTCATCGGCGGAGGGCTGGCGGGTTTGAACGCCGCCTACCAGGCAAAACGCACCGGAGCCGAAGTACGGGTGTTGGAAGCAACAGGCCGGGCCGGTGGTGTGGTACAATCGCATCGAGAAAGTGGATTTTTGTGCGAAATGGGGCCGAATACGCTGCTCAACCGCGACCCCGCGCTGCACCAATTGCTCGCGGATTTGGGACTGGAAAGTGAGATTGTCGAAGCCGCCCCGGCCGCGCGCGAACGCTTCATCGTGCGGGACGGCAAATTAGTGCCGGTACCGATGTCCGCGGGTCAATTCCTAACCACCCCGCTGTTGACCGCCGCCGCTAAACTGCGTTTGCTCGCTGAGCCCTGGGCCCGGGCACGGACCACTAACAAACCGACTGAAGAAAGTTTGGCGGATTTTGCGCGTCGGCGGCTGGGGGCGGAAGTGTTTACCTACGGACTGGAACCATTTGTCGCGGGCATCTTTGCCGGTGACCCGGAGAAAATGTCCGTGCGCCATGCCTTTCCGCGCTTGCAGGCCATGGAGGATGAGCATGGCTCTCTGGCGCGGGGTGCAATTCACGCTTTACGCAATCGCCCCAAAAGCAGCCCGGCAAGATTGATTTCTTTTGAGGAAGGAATCGGTGCGCTGCCGCGCGCATTGGCCGCCCAATTGGGCGAAGCGCTGACCTTGAACACCCGGCTAATGTCTCTCGAAAAAAATTCTACAGGTTTGTGGGAAGCCGCTTGGGCAACACCCACGACGCAAGTTCGGCAAAAATTTGAGGGGGTGACGCTCGCCGTGCCGGCGCACACTCTGTCCAGCCTGTCGTTGCCAGTTGAGTTGAAAATGCATCTGACACCGCTGGCGAAAATTGAATATCCCCCGGTGAGCGTGGTGCTGTTGGGCTATCCACGACCCGCCGTCAGACACCCTTTAAACGGTTTTGGCGTCTTGGTGCCGGCGGTGGAAAAACTTTCCATTCTTGGGGTTTTATTTAATTCGACCCTGTTTCCGGGCCGGGCACCGGTCGGACAGGTGCTGCTGACGATCTTCATCGGCGGGGCACGCCAACCCGAATTGGCCGGACTCCCCGACGATGTCCTGGCCGCCACCGCGATTGCGGATTTGGAAAAATTACTGCGAGTCTCGGGCCCGCCTGTTTTTCAAAAAATAGTGCGCTGGCCGCAGGGCATTCCACAATACCACCTTGACCATGGCGATATGTTGACAGCGATGGAGAACACCGAACGCGCGTGGCCGGGGCTGACCCTCGCCGGGTCGTACCGCGGGGGGGTATCCGTCCCGCAATGCCTCGCCACGGGTGCGGCGGCGGGCCTGCGCGCATTAAATCTGTCGCCAAATGCTGCCGAATAAATAGGCTTCTTTGCTTTGCACCATGGGTTCACCCGCTGTATTGTTGCTCAACCTCGGTTCGCCCGATTCGCCCTCGGTGGCGGATGTGCGGCGCTATTTGGGCGAGTTTCTGTGGGATGAACGCGTGCTCGACACGCCCGCGCCCTTGCGCTGGCTGGTCCTGAATCTTTTTATCCTACCCACCCGGCCTAAAAATTCGGCGGAAGCCTACGAAAAAGTCTGGACGAAAGAGGGTTCGCCACTGGTGGTCACGAGCCGTCACGTTCAAAACAAAGTGCAAGCGGAACTGGGCCAGACGACCAATGTGGCGCTGGCGATGCGCTACGGCAATCCGTCGGTTGCCAGCGTGGTCGCGCAATTGCGCGAAAACAACGCGTCAAGGGTTCTCATTGTGCCGCTCTACCCCCACTACGCGATGTCGAGCTACGAAACCGTTGTGGTGCTGGCGGAACAACTTCTTGCCCACGAACTGCCCGGCGTCCCGGTGGACGCGCTACCGCCGTTTTACAGCCATCCAGGATATATCAACGCGCTGGCGGAATCCATGCGCCCGCATCTCGCCGATAAATTTGACAAACTGCTTTTTTCCTACCACGGCATCCCCTACCACCACTTGCAAAAGAGCGACCCTTCCCATGCACACTGCCTGAGCCGGCCCGATTGCTGCGATGGTTGCCACCCGGCTCATCAGACCTGTTACCGGCACCAATGCCTGCGTACAACCGAATTGGTGGTTGCGCAGTTGGGCCTGCGACGGGAGCAGTATGAAATTTCTTTCCAAAGCCGCCTCGGGCGCAAACCATGGCTCACACCCTACACGGATTTTCGCTTGCGCGATTTGCCGGGCGAAGGCGTGAAAAACCTGCGCGTGGTATGCCCGGCCTTTGTCAGCGATTGCCTGGAAACTCTGGAGGAAATCGCCCTGCGTGGACGGGAAATTTTTGCGGAAGCGGGTGGCACTACCTACGCGCAAATCCCCTGCCTCAATGAACACCCCGCATGGATTGGATTTCTGCGCGACCAAATCCATAGTTGGCTGGCCGAGCCACCCAAGCGCGGGCTGGATACTTGGAAAATGCTTTAGATGGGGGCTTTAAGCTTGCCGGGGAGGGGCCTCCGCAGATTTAATCTCCTCCGCTCATGGGCGACTTTTACATACGCCAGTCCGCTGACGGCGACACGCGCGGGCCGTTTGACGAGGACCAATTGGTATCGTTGGCGGAAGCCGGCCAAATCACCCTGGAAACCGAGGTTGCAGACGACAGCAAAAGTGAGTGGCTGGCGGTGCGCGACTTCCCGGACCTGAAGGCGATGCTGTTTCCGGAGCAAAAGAAGCTCGGACTGAAAAAGGAGGCCAAGGAAGAACAGATCCAGTACATCAACAAGCCCGAGGACGAAGCCAAGCCAGCCATCACCGTCGAGCAAATGCTGGCCGCCGCGGAAGGCCACACGGAAGACACCCGGCATCTGAAAGATATCCATAAGGAAATTGGGCGGGCGGCCGGCCTGTCCATGCCTGTGCTGACGGTGATGATGGTGTTGAGCGGACTGGCCAACAGCCTGCCGCGCTACGCGGTGCTGATGGACTTGTTTCAAGGCAAATGGGAAAGCCTGATTCAGGAGCCGTTTGCACTGGTGGGCTTGTTTGATTTTCTGCTGGCCCTGGGTTTGTTTCTCAACGTCTTCAGCCTGTTTCCCGTAGTGCGATTCCGTGCCATGCTGGGCATGGGCTATTTTTTATTTTTCTACTGGTCGCAGGGTGACCCCATCAGCATGGCGGCTGCGGTGGGCGCAGGCCTGGGGTTGTTTGTCTGCACGATAACGCTGAACCTGCGGGCCATGATCGGGTTTGCCCTGCTGGGCGTGGGCAGCATGGGCTACCTCGCCTGGATGGCGTGGACGGCCTGGTCGGCCACGAGCGGTTAATCCCGGGAGGATTTAAGCATGCCGCAACCGAAGGCGCCCCCGCCCTCCCCCTGGCAATGGGCGCGGCGTGGCTGCAAGCTGGTGCAGGAAGATATCTGGCACCACTCGATGGTGTTCGAAAAAAGCCTGCGCGGGCGGGTTTACGCTTTTCTGCGGGTCGTGAGCATCACCGTGCGCGGCATCATGACCAAAAAGATGTTCAGCCAGGCGGCGGCACTGAGTTACGCCTCGCTGATGTCGCTGGGGCCGATCGTTTCGCTGGCGATCATGATTTCGACTTTTGTGCTGCAAAAAAATTCCGAGCAGTTCACCACCGACCTGCTCAATAGCATCGTCAAATTCATCGCCCCGACGACCAGCATGACGGCGGTGGATGCCGGCCAGCCCAACGAGCAATTGGTCGCCCTGCTCAACAGTTTTGTGGAAAGCGCGCACCATTGGAAGGGCAGCGTGTTCAGCCTCCTGTTTCTCGTTTTCATCTGCATCCAGATGATGATTTCCATCGAGAATAATTTTAATAATATCTGGGGCGTGCGGCGGGGCCGCGACACGCTGCGCCGTATTGTGCTCTACTGGACGGTCTTCAGCCTCGGGGTGCTGGCGGCCTTCACCACAGCCACGGTATTATCGGCGGCGACCCTCGGCATGGTGGCCAGCAAACTGCCTTGGGGGCTGGACATTTTGGGGAATTTCACCGGCGTCACTCATTTGCTGGCTTTTGTGCTGTTAACGCTGCTGCTCACCGTGTTTTACCGGTTTATTCCCAACACGAAGGTGCGCTGGGAGCCCGCCGCAACCGGTGGCATGGTGGTGGCCGTCTGCCTGATTCTGAACAACTATTTTTCGTTCCTGTATGTCGCCACCGTGCTCAACAAGATGAGCCTGTATGGCTCCGTGGGCATCATTCCCATTTTGATGTTTGGCCTGTATGTCTTTTGGGGGATGGTGCTGTTTGGCGGCGTGTTGACCTACGCAGTGCAAAATGCCAATAACATCACGGCTGACCGGCTGTGGAACCAGGTCAGCCCCCGGACCCGGCGGTTGCTCAATCTCGCGGCCTTTCTGCAAATCTCCCGGAAGTTTTTGCGCAAGGAGCCCGGCCCAACCGTGGAAGAGCTGGCCAATTCCCTGCGCGTTCCCGCCGCCATCCTCAACGAAGGATTGGGCCGCTTGACCGACCTTCAATTGATCAGCGTCGTGGAGCAAGCCAATGGTGACGGCGAAATCAATCTCCGTTATCAACCCGGGCGACCCCTGCACCAACTTACGCTGGGAAGATTCCACCGCTCAGTGGACATGCTGGGCAACAGCGCGGGCGATGAACACTTGGAGGCGACCGACCCCATTCTGTCGCAATACCTGGAGGCACTGGGCCAGTTTGAAGCCGGACCTGTCTTGGAGCGCACGTTCGCCGAGCTGCTCCGGGACGAAAAGGCCGGTGTCACCCGCGTGCCCTTTCGCTGTTAACCGAGCAGGCCCGCGTCCCGAAAGGAATAATAACCCTGGCCCAGCGGGTCGGCGCCGGGCCGGCCAATGACGACGTGGTCGAGCAGCTCGATACCGACAATTTCTGCGGCGGTGCGCAACTGGCGCGTGATTTCGAGGTCGGCTTTGCTCGGCCCGGGGTCGCCACTCGGGTGATTGTGCGCGGCTACAATGGCGCTGGCATTGCTGCGAATGGCCTCCCGGAAAACCTCGCGCGGGTGCGCCAGACTGCTGGTGGCAGTGCCGGAGGTAATTTCCACGCGCTTCAGCAGGCGATATTTCCGGTTAAGACAGAGAATCCAGAATTTTTCGACATCCAAGCCTGCAGCCAGTGGGATAAAATGCCGGTAGACGGCCAGGGGTGTGGCCAGCCCTTCGGGGTCCTGCGCCGCCGCCTGCGCGACCACGCGGCGGGCGATTTCCATGACCGTGACCAACTGAAGCGCCTTGACCCGGCCAATCCCTTTGATGCGGCGGAAATCTTCGGTTTTCAAGGCTAACAAGGCCGCCAGCGAACCGGCCTCGGTCAAGAGCACGGAGGAAACCTTCAGTACGTCCATGCCCTGGTGGCCACTCCGCAGCAGCATGGCGAGGAGTTCGGTATCGCTAAGCGCCCCCGGGCCCTTGGTTTCGAGCCGTTCCTGTGGGCGCTCGCCCGGGGCCATTTCACGCAAGGATGGTGCGGTCTCGCGCACCACTCGATCGCGGAGCAGCACCGGCACGTATTCAGTTTCAAGAACAGAACTTCCACAGCCTGTCAATCCTCCATTTATATCCATGAATATCTTTTATGGATATTCTCAACATTCTAGCAAGCGAAAAATATGGGCTTAGTCCTCAACCAGATTAGCGAACAACAAATCCATCAGCACGGCGTCTTTAATGCCGGGCGCGCTTTCAATACCACTGTTGACATCGATGATCTTTGCTCCAGTCGCCTGCAAGGCGGCCCGAACATTTTCCGGGCGGAGGCCGCCAGAAAGCACCCAGCGATGTTTGGGATGGGCTTTCGCCAGCGCCTTGAAATGCGACCAGTCGCCAGTCCGGCCAGTGCCGCCGTAGGTGCCTTTTTGATAGGTATCCAACAACAGGGTTTGGGCAACTAGCAACGCTGGAGCTGGAAATTTTTCGCCGGGAGGCTGGCGGGGAGCCAGCCAAAGGTGAGCCCGGCCAACCTCGCCCGACCAGCCTTTCAACATGTCCGCGGTATGCTCCTTAGGATCGTAATGCACCTGAAAAAAGTCGAATCCCTGGGCGCGGCGCTTGGCCAGGGTTCCTGGTTCCGGCGAGACATCCACCGAAACCCGCTTGCCCCGGGGGATTGCAGAAATAAGCGTATCTAAGGCCTTTCCGTCAACATAACGTGAGGATTTTGCATACAACACTACCCCGAAATAATCCGCGCCCAGTTCGCGGGCCAAACGCGCGTCCTCCGGACGGGTCAAACCACAGATTTTTACACGAGGGCGCATGAAAAGTTAAATGAGGGGTCTTCCACCGGCAGCCCGGTTGACAACTAAAAACCGCGTTTGGCAAACGAAAGACATTATAAGCCAAACTGGCGAAATTATCCACCGTAAACAGAACTATTTACCCACCTAGCGGGCGGGAAAATAACACGACCTTAACAAGGGCCGTTTCAGTGATTTTTTATCTCCCGTCAAAGAAAATATCCATTGATTTAATATTATTTACTTTTTATGGTCAATTTTCGCTGCACCGCTTGAACCAAACCATCCAAAGAATGTTCCGGCGCCTCGACATCCACAGGCATTTTGTGCTCGCGCAGGGCCGCCGCAGTGAGAGGGCCGATGGCGCAGGACAATGGGCGGCGCGCGCCTGCGACCGGCACCAGGTGCTTGGCCTGCTGCACAAAGGATTCGACGGTGGAGGCGCTGGTAAAGGCGATGGCGTCCGCGCCGAAAGTACGGAATTTTTCCGCGGCGGGGTTTTTGGTCAAGTCCGTGAAATCCGTCCGGTACACCGGCAAACAATCCACAATGGCCCGGGCTTCCAACTCCAACCGGCGGGGCAATTCTTCGCGATTGCGGTTGCCGGTAACCACCAGAATACGCAGGTGTTCAAGCGAGCCGATTGCAATCAAATCGTCGGCCAAGGCTGTGCTGGTCGAAGTTTTCGGCAACATAGCGACTTCTAAATGGAATTTTTCCACTTCGCGGGCGGTGGCCGCGCCAAGACAGGCGAACTTCATGGGACCGAGGGAGCGCACGTCCTTGCAACGGCGCAGAACTTCCTCGAGAAAATATTTCGCGCCATGGGGGCTAGTAAAAACACCCCATTCGTAGGTGGCCAGTTCCGAGAAAACTTCGTCCGCGACCTTGGCGTCCAAGTCGGGGTGGATTTCAATCAAGGGCAGTTCGAGCACCTCGGCGCCAAGTTCTTCAAATTTCTTGCGGAGTTCGCCGGCTTGTTCGCGGGCCCGGGGGACCACAATGCGCCGACCAAACAGCGGTCGTTGCTCGAACCAGCCGATGCCTTGGGCGGCCTTTACCGCCGCGCCAATGACCACCATCGCGGGCGCGCCGAGCCCTGCTTTGGAAACAGAAGCAACGAGTTCACCGAGTGTGGTAATCAAAGTCTTTTGCAACGGGGTGGTGGCCCATTGCACAACGGCCACGGGAGTATCAGCCACCATGCCGCCGGCGCGCAATTCCCCGACAATGCGCTCCAACTGCCCCATCGCCATGTAGAGACAAAGTGTGCCGCCCAGAGTGGCGAATTTCTTGAAATCCACCCGGAATTCATGCTTTTCCGGGTTCTCGTGCCCAGTGATGAAGCAGAGCGAGGAGGCGAAATCGCGATGGGTGAGCGGGATACCCGCAGACGAGGCCGCCGCCAGCGCCGCCGTGACCCCCGGGACAATCTCAAACGCCACACCATCGCGAGCCAGCCGCTGGGCTTCCTCCCCACCCCGGCCAAAGATAAACGGGTCCCCACCCTTCAGTCGTACCACAACCTTCCCCGCCTTGGCGCGGGCGACGATGAGGTCTTCAATGTCATCTTGGGGAATGGCATGCAGGTGCGGGTCCTTGCCGACGTAAATCAGTTCGCAGCCCGGCTTGACCCAGGTGTTTAGCTCTGGATTGACGAGGCGGTCATAAACCAGCACATCACAGCGAGCGATGAGTTCACGCGCCCGGAGAGTGACCAACCCGGGGTCGCCCGGCCCTGCGCCGACGAGGTAAACGGAAGCGGACATATGAAAATAGGGTTAAGCAGCCAGAATGAAGAAGCAAGATTCACTCACTCCATTTGAGTGAAGTTTCATGCCCATATCCACTGGCGACCTTTTTCCCCTACTTAGCATAAGACGCCGAGGCGCCCTTGATGTTGCGCTTGGGGACCCAAGGCATGAGGGCGCGGAGACGCTGACCGGTTTTCTCAATGGGATGCTTTTCGCCAGCGGCGAGGAGGCGCTTGTAATTCTTCAAGCCGCCCGCGTATTCCTTCACCCATTCCTTGGTGAACTGGCCGCTTTGGATTTCCTTTAAGATGGCCTTCATCGCGGCGCGGGAAGATTTGTTGATCACGCGCGGACCGCGGGTGATGTCCCCATACTTGGCGGTCTCGGAAATCGAAAACCTCATGCCGGAAATGCCGGACTCGACCATGAGGTCAACGATGAGCTTCAATTCGTGGAGACACTCAAAATAAGCCATTTCCGGCTGGTAGCCGGCGGCCACCAGTGTTTCAAAGCCGGCCTTGACCAGCTCGGTCGCGCCGCCGCAGAGCACGGCTTGCTCGCCAAAGAGGTCGGTCTCGCACTCTTCCTTGAAGGTGGTCTGGAGCACACCCGCGCGGGTTCCGCCGATGCCTTTGGCCCAAGCGAGGGCGATTTTTTTCGCGCTGCCGGTGGCGTCATGATAAACGGCGATGAGTGCCGGAACCCCTTTGCCTTCAAGGTATTGCGCACGGACAATATGGCCGGGACCTTTGGGCGCAACCATGATGACGTTGATGTCCTTGGGGGTCTTAATCAGCCCAAAGTGAATGCTCAGGCCATGGGTAAAAAGGAGGGTCTTGCCGGGCGCGAGGTTGGGCGCGATATCCTCCAGATAGACGCTGGCTTGGCGCATGTCAGGCAGGCCAACCATGATGACATCAGCCAGGCGCACAGCCTCGCCCGCCGGGTAAACGGCAAAGCCCTTGGCCTCGGCAACTTTCCAGGATTTGCTCCCAGGATACAGCCCGATGATGACGCGGGCGCCGCTGTCCTTGAGGTTCAGCGCATGGGCGTGGCCCTGCGAACCAAAGCCAAGGATGGCGAGCGTTTTGTTTTTGAGCACGCCGAGGTCGGCGTCTTTGTCGGTGTAGACTTTTGCGGGCATAAGTAAAAAATTCCTTGGACAATATTTGCGGCATTTCACGAACCGCGCGGAAGGGCGAGATTGCCAGTGCGGGCGAGTTCCTTGATGCCGAAGGGCGCCAGGATTTCCAGAAAGGCCTTGATTTTGCTCTCGTTGCCGGTCAGTTCGAGCGTGATGGCCGCAGGCGTCACATCCACCACCTTCGCGCGGAAAATGGAGGAGATCTCGACGATTTCCGAGCGGGTCTCGCGGGTGCAGTCGAGCTTCACCATGACCAATTCGCGCGCGACAAACGCCTGGCCACGGGAAAAATCCGTCACTTCGATGACATTGATGAGCTTGTTGACCTGTTTGATGGCCTGGTCGAGTGCCGCCTCATCTGCGGAGATGGTGACCGTGATGCGCGAAAGATCGGGGTTATGGGTCGGGCCGACGTTGAGTGTCTCGATATTAAAACCGCGGCCGGAAAACAATCCGGCCACGCGGGCGAGCACGCCGAACTTGTTTTCGACGAGGATGGAGATGGTATGGCGCATGGAGCAGCAATTCCCGCGGGGTGGACGGCGCAGGATTCGAACCTGCGACTTCCTGCGTGTAAAGCAGGCGCTCTAACCAACTGAGCTAGCCGTCCTCCCAAGGGGGGAAGGGATTATTCTTGCACGCGCCCGCCCGGAGGCAAGCCGATAAGCGGTCGCCCAAGATATCCCTTTTCACTTCGCCGGTTGCACTTAATTCCCCGCCGGAGGCACCATAAACGTCACGATGGCCGCGTGGTCGACCCGATAGACATAGAACAGATTGAGCTGGCCCGGCTTCAATTCCGCGCGCAAATCCTCAATTGTCGCCACCGGGTGTTGATTCACCTGCATGATGACGGTGCCGCTCGCAAATTCGTAGGCGTAGGGGCTGTTCGCGGCGACATCCGTCACCACCAGCCCTTTAATGTCGTCTGCCAATTGCAAGTCCTCGCGCAGCTTGGGCGTGACCGGCGTCAAGGCCAGACCGGTCAATAGCTCGCCACTGGCGGGCGAATTGCTGGCGGCGGGCGCGTTGGACGAAGCGTTGCGCACCGGGGCCAGTTCGGCTGGTTCAGGGATAACTTGGTCGTGGTCGCCCAGCAGCACTTTTACCACTTGGGACTGCCCGTCGCGCAAGACCGTCAAATTAACTGTCGTACCCGGGTCCGACAAGGCGACCAAATAACGCAGCTTGCCGACGGAATCCACTTCGTCGTTATCTATCTTAACCACCACGTCACCGGGCTTGAGGCCGGATTTGGCCGCCGGTTGATTGGGTATTACTTCATTCAGCAGCGCACCATGGGTATTCGGCAGGTGCAAGACTTGAGCCAGGTTGTGGTCCACCTCCCCGAGCTTGACGCCCAGTGCGCCCCGGCGAACTTTGCCCTCTTTAATCAAGTCATCGGCCACATGGCGGGCCAGCGAAGACGGAATGGCAAAGCCGATGCCAATGCTGCCGCCCGAGGGCGATTCGATGACAGAATTAAGGCCAACCAAGCGGCCCTCGGCATCCACCAGCGGGCCGCCGGAATTGCCGGGGTTGATGGAGGCGTCGGTTTGGATGAAATCTTCGTATCCCACAGTCGAGGTTCCCGTCTGGGCGTTGCTTTCGTCAAGCAAACCGAGGTCACTGCGGCCAAGCGCGGAGACGATGCCATGCGTGACGGTCGTGCCTACGTCCATCGGGTTGCCAACTGCAAAAACGATATCACCCACGCGCAATTTTTCGCTGTCGGCCATTTTCATGGTCGGCAGGTCTTTGGCGTCAATTTTGATCAGGGCAAGGTCGGTGTCCTTGTCCGTGCCAATAATTTTGGCCGGCAACTCGCGGCCATCGGAAAGCTTAACCAAGACCGCATCCGCCAGCTGGTCGTTTTCCCCTGTCACCACATGATTATTGGTGAGGATGTAGCCGTCGGATGAGATGGTGCAGCCGGAGCCGACGCCGATGTACCAGTAATTTGTCCCT
>CAZCMU010000062.1:0-12425 GCA_964499725.1 uncultured Opitutales bacterium | reverse complement strand
CGCGACCTCCTGCGTGACAGGCAGGCGTTCTAACCAACTGAACTACCACCCCTTTGCATGTAGCAAACCATCAATCACAACGGCCCAGCCCGTGGATGTCAAAAAAATAAGTGCGCCAGTGCAGAATCATTCGCGGGATGACGCCGGGCAACTAACACGAACCAGGCATTGATTGACTCCTGATTCAGCCCCTTCTTAGTCAAGATGGGAGCCCCTTCATCCGGCCAAACGGTCATTCTAGCAAAAGTTCCCCGGCTGGCAAAGGCAAAAAAATTGAATTTTAAAAGTAAATCGGTTGCCAGTCTCCGCCACAAATGGTGGAATGGCCGGATATCTTTTTGCGGAGACCCGTTTAGGACATCTTTGACCCAGGCTGGCCGCCGCAAAATACCCCTTTTCGAATGCCCGCTCGCCCCCCGAAGCGCATTTATCGCGCCGGTGCCTTGGAATCTTGGTTCCAACGGCTCACGGCCCCTTGGGAAACCGGTTTCACCGCCGAGGTCCTTGACCGCGGTCGTTCCTGGTACCGGCAGGGCTGCGTGCGCGAAATGGAGCTGACTGAAGCCGACGCCATCGTCCACGGGCGCATTGATGACCGCGAAAGCTACGTGGTGCTCGAATGGCCTGACGGTAAACTACATGTGCGCGCCTCCGCCGCCGGGGAAGATGAGGGCCACGCTCTGGCCGTGGCAGGACTTTACGAAATTGAAGAACTTGTCGCCGAGGAAGCCTCCGCCCTGCCGCAAGATAAACGCCGCATCGCTGCGGGCGATACTCCGGTCGCCAACGGCAAAAGCAACGGCAATGGCCACAAGCCCGAGCCCAATGGCAATGGCGTGGCTGCCGCCACGCCTCCGGCTGCTCCGGCCCCTGTGGCCAATGGCGCGGATTGCCGTTTGCTGACGCTCGCTTTGACGGTCAACGACCACGGCCTCTCCTGTGAAGCCTTTTGGGCGAAAAAGTCCGTCCGCCAGGCAGCCTTTGGCAAAGCGGCCGAAGGCGTCGACCTCTCTGGACCCGAACGCGAAAAACTCATTCGCCTCGCCAGCCTCGCCCGCCGCGCCGGCTTCCATTTTAAAAGTGACCGTGCCTGTTATGTGATGGAGGAGTGGGACAAGGCTCCGGGCTTTCTGCGTTCCGAGCTGAAGAATTGGCAGAACTATTTTACTTGTGAAGTGGACGCTTCCGTCAACGCCCTCACGCGGGGTCTGCGCGAAACGGAGCTGACGGCCCGCGCCATCGCCAAGGGCCGCGGCCGGCTGGCCTTCCACTGGGATTTGCGCGTGGGCGACGAATGGCTCACGCCCGAAGAGGCTCGCCGCCTTTTGCGCCGCGGACCCGGAACCAGCTTCCTTGCGGGTCGTGGGCTCGTGCGTCTGCCCCCGGACCAGGCCGAGGTCTTGGCCGACTGGGCGCGGGTACTCGATAAACGCCTCTCCGGCGGCCTGCCCAACTATATGCTGCTGTCCGTTTTCGCGCGCGAAGCCGGGCATGTTCAAGTCAGCCCCGAATTGCAGGCGTGGAAGGACACTTTGTTCCGCCCCGATTGGTCCATTGAGGGCTTGCCGACGTTTCTCCGGTCCTATCAAGCCCAAGGTGTCAAATGGCTGCGGCACCTCTGCGAGTGTGGTTGCCACGGGTTGCTCGCCGATGAAATGGGCTTGGGCAAAACGCTGCAGGTTTTGAGCCTGATGGACACGCATCCCATTGGCGACAAGCCGAGCCTCATCGTCTGCCCGGCCAGCGTGGTGCCCGTGTGGCGTCATGAAGTCGCGCGCTTTTTCCCGAACTGGAAAGTCGAAGTGCTCAAGGCCGGACATGATTTTGCCGAGCACCGCGGGCCGGGCTTGTGGCTGGCCAGCTACACGCAACTGCGCCGCCACAAGGCGATTTTGGACAAGGTCGAATTCGGCTACGCCGTGCTCGATGAAGCGCAGTTTATCAAAAACCCCGAAGCCAAGGCCACTCACGCCTGCCTGCGCCTGCGCGCCCGCCACCGCATTGCCCTCACCGGCACGCCACTGGAAAACCGCCCGCTGGATTTGTGGACGCTCTACCGCTTCCTCATGCCGGGCCTGCTCGGCCCGCGCAAAGCCTTCGAGACGGAATCCCTGCGCGATGCCGCCGGCCAGCGCGACCGCCTGCGCAAGCAAATCGCCCCCTTCCTGCTGCGCCGCACCAAGCGCGAAGTCGCCAAGGAACTGCCCAACAAAGTGGAGATGGAACTCGTCTGCCCGCTCACCGACATGCAGCGCGAGGAATATTCCCGCCTCGCCCGCGAAGGCGTCGGCGCCCTTGGCCAGGACCTCGCCGCCGCCGCGCGCGAGCGCCCGCTCACTCTGCTCACTTTGCTCACCCGCCTGCGCCAGACGTGCTGCGACCCGGCTCTGCTGCCGTGGATTGACACCCCCGTGGAAAACAGCGGCAAGCTGAGCGTCCTCGGCGACCGGCTGGAGGAAGTCATTGGCGGCGGCCACAAGGTTGTCATCTTTTCGCAATTTGTCTCCCTGTTGCGCCGCGCCCGTACCATGATCGAGGCCAAGTTCCCCGGCCTGCCCATTTGGGAATTGACCGGCCAGACGCTCGACCGCGAGAAGCCCGTCGAAAGTTTCCAGACGGCCACCGGCGCGGGCATCATGCTCGTCAGCCTGCGCGCGGGCGGCACCGGCATTACCCTCCACGCCGCCGACTACGTTTTCCTGCTCGACCCGTGGTGGAACCCCGCCGTCGAGGACCAGGCCATTGACCGCGTCCACCGCCTCGGCCAGGACCGCACCGTTTTTGTCTATCGCATGATTGCCGTCGGCACCATCGAGGAGCGCATCCAGCGCCTCAAGGCCGAGAAGCGCGCTCTCTTTGACCGCGTCGTCGGTGACCTCGCCGATTTGACGGATATCCAAAGTTTCTTCCGTTCACTTGGAGAACTCGTGGACCTGCAAGGCGAAGTCAAGCAAGTCACCGCCGACGCCATCGAAAATCAAGCCCCCGCCGCCCCCGCCGAAAGCGCCGATGCCCCGCTGGACCTCGACGAACCGTTTGCCGACCCGATTAGCGATGCCATAGCGGAAGGCGCGCCTGCGCCGTCGGAAGAGTGATTGATGGGAAATTCCCCTCCGGGTCGTTAATTAAATATTCACTCTTTGCCTCCGGGTTTTAATTACCCGGCAGCCAATAAGCGGAGTAGGTTTGATGGCGACCCCCCCACGCCTCAGCGTTGAGGCCCTCGCGTTAACCCTCCAACCATTATTCCGTCATGAAAAAATTACAGATCATCGCCGAGCCCGCCGCGCTCGATTCCGTCGTGGACATCCTGAATGAAAATGCCGTGCGGCGTTTCACCGTAACCGAACTCAAAGAATATGGTGTGGGAACTCAGGCGGCGGTATTCCGCGGCCAAGCCTACCACATCAAGTTCAAGGCCCGAGTGACGGTCGAGGCAATCCTTCCCGCGGAAACGATTCAGGTTGTGGTCGCCGCCTTGCGCAAGGGAGTGTCGCCAGCGCGGCAGCTGGAAGTTTACGTCAGCCCCGTTGAGCGCGTGGAGCTGGCTGCGCAAGTAAAGTCTCCAATTCTGGCCGAAGTTGGCGTGAACTAAAGCAGTTTTGATCTTATTTGGCGCCAGAGCGGCGCTGCGCGAGCGCCTGCCCTACAACCGATTCTTCGGGTGTCGTTGTAGGTCTCGCGCTTGCGCGATGCCGACTGATAGCAAATTGCCTCTTCGGGATTGCCGTGTGCGGGAATAGAAGATTAAAGTCAGCCGTGGATTCAGATCAAACCGTCAAAGAATGGATGAACGCATTCTACCGGGAAAAGATGTTTTCGGACGATGCCGAAAAAGCCCGCTGGATATCTATAAAATTAGGCCCCATCAAAATCCCATTCCCAAACCTGCGCCAGCGCCGCGAAGCCATTTACCTACATGACCTCAATCATCTTCTAACGAATTACGACACAACCTGGATCGGCGAAGGCGAAATAGCCGCGTGGGAACTGGCCTCAGGTTTCCCCAAAAAATATTGGATCGGCTACGTCTACCCACCAATGACTTTCCTCATCGGCCTGATTATCGCCCCGCGAAAAACAGTTGCCGCATTCAAAAAAGGCGTCGGAAAGAACACTATCTACAAGCTCCAACTCGAACGAGCAGAACTGGAACAAATGAAAGTCACTGACCTAAAGAAAGCCCTAAAAACATCCGAGTAACTGAACTGGATTAAACTGAACTGATGGGAAACTGCTTTTCGGGGTTGCCGGAGTAGGGAAGAGGAGGTTACTTGAGGGCCGGCTCAATGCCCCAAAAATCCTCCACTCGTTACATCATCTCCACCGACCCGCGCCGGTTGGACATCCAAGTCATTTGCGGGTTCTTGCAAAACTCCTATTGGGCGAAAGGCCGCCCGCGAAGCGCCATCAAGAAATCCATCGAACATTCCCTTTGCTTCGGCGTATATCTTGGCAAACAGCAGGTCGGCTTCGCCCGAGTCATTTCGGATTTCGCGGTCTTTGCTTACCTGGCCGATGTGTTTGTCCTGCCGGAGCACCAGGGCAGGGGAGTCGCCCAAAAAATGCTCAAAGCCATTTTGGCTCATCCGCAACTGCGCAAGGTCCGCGTCTTCCAGCTCGCCACGCGCGATGCGCACAAGCTTTACGCCAAATTCGGCTTCAAGCCCTTGGCTGATCCCCAGCGGCAGATGAAAAGAATCCTTCCAGCTTTCGCCAAGCCTCTCGGCAAAAAAGTGCGCTAGGAGGCAGTCTGCCGATTAACTGGGTCCGCCTGGCAGTTTTCTATGAGTTGCTTGATCCGTTTCGCGTCGCCCTTGGTGTGGCCATGGCTGACGAGCGGGTCGGTGCCGCCGGAGGACTCGATGCGGATTTCCGCCCAAATAAGGCCCGTTTTGATATGCACCGACGCCACTTTGTAGATGCTGATGCTCATCTCATCCGCGCTAAACCAGGAGCGTTTGCGGCGAATGACCGCTTTGTCCGTGATTTCGATGACCGTGGGAAACAGGAAATTGCCGCGCGTCCAGCGGCTGGCTTGGAATTGTTCCGCGGGCATGCACCGATCCATTCCGAATTCACTCCTGCAGTCAACAGTATCCGTTGCCTGGGCCTATCTATTCATTAGTGGAAGCTTCCTTGAACAACTGCGTCAGGCTGGAGCGGATTTTGGTTACGGTGCTGGGTTTTTCGAGAACATGTTTGAGGCCCAGTTGGCGAATCCGTTCCTGGTCGTCCGGACGGATAAAGCCCGACACCAAAATAATGGGAAAATTTGGACGCCGGGTAAGCATCCGCCGCGCTAGGTCCAAGCCATCCATGACGGGCATCGCAAGATCGAGGACAGCGGCATCAAAATATAAGGGTTTGGCGCAAAAAGCCGCAAGGGCCTCCTGGGGCAGGGTAAAGCCAGTGGCCTGATACCCGTTATTTTGCAGGTCGAGCGTGGTGACCGCCACGATGTCCTCCTCGTCATCCACATACATAACATGGCGACCCGCACCATGGTGCCTTTCCTGCGGAGTCAGAACAACCGGGTCGGTTATGGCCTCGAGGGCGGGAAAATAAAGATTAAAGGTGGTGCCCAGGCCGAGTTCGCTGCTGACCGTGATGGCGCCCTCATGATTTTTGACAATACCATGCACCACGGACAGGCCCAGGCCGGTGCCTTCGCCGGGTTTTTTGGTGGTAAAGAACGGCTCAAAAATGCGCCGCGCGGTTTCCGGGGCCATGCCACACCCGGAGTCGCTGATTGATAATTGCACATAATTACCGGCGTGTAAATTTTCCACCAGGCTCGCCCCGATGGCGTCCAGCCGCACGGGGCGAATCCGGAATTCCAGCTGGCCGCCTTGGTCGCGCATGGCGTGGGCGGCATTGGTGCCCAAATTCATGATAATTTGATGAAGCTGGGTGGCATCCGCCAGAATCGACGGCAAGGATTTGGCGAAATCGCTGCGAATTTCAATTTTAGTGGGGAGGGTGGTGCGCAAAAACTGGATCGCCTCCTGCACCACCGGCGTTATTTCAATATTTCGCCGTTCGGTATCCTGCCGTCGGCTGAAGGTGAGGATTTGCCGCACCACCCCGGCCGCCCGGGTCGTAGCGGCCTCAATCGCGGTCAAGTAACGTTGAATGGGGTGGCCTTGAGGCACACTGTTGCGTCCCAGGGCGGCGTTACCGGTGATGATGGTGAGAATGTTATTAATGTCATGGGCAATTCCACCCGCCAGCGTCCCGATGCTTTCCATGCGCTGGGAGTGGGCAATCTGCGCCTCGAATTGTTTTTTTACGGTGACGTCGGTGTTGATGGCGAGAATGGACACCGGCTGATCCTGGCCATCCCGCACCAGGGTAAAACTTGTTTCCATCAGAATCGTGGTGCCATCCTTGCGCTTTTGCTTGATGCCGCCTTTCCAGCTGCCCTGGCCGAGCACCTCCTGCAGGGCCTTTTGAAACGCCGAGATGTCCCGGTAAATGAGGCCAACGGCGTTTTTCCCCACAATTTCGGCCGCCGTCCAGCCATAGATTCGCTCCGCGCTTTTGTTCCAGTATTGGACTTGGTGTTGCAAGTCCTGCACGATGATGGCGTCCGACGCTTTGTCGAGCAGAGCCGCCTGATTACGGATGTGTTCCTGCGCCTCTTTCAAGGCGGTGATGTCCTCCACCGTGCCTTCGTAGTAAAGCAACTGGCCGTCCTCATCATGCACCGCGCGGGCGTTTTCGGAGATCCAGATGACGCGGCCGTCTTTGCGATAAACGGCCGACTCGAATTGAAATACGACGCCTTTTTCTTTCAGGGTCTGGATAAAGTCATCGCGGCGTCGGGTATCCACATACAGTTGTTGGGCAATGCTATGAATGGAATTGATCAATTCTTCCGGCGAGTCGTAGCCATAAATCCGGGCCAGCATGGGATTGGCCGAAATATACCGCCCCGAAGAACTGGTCTGAAAAATGCCCTCGGTGGCATTTTCGAAAATACTCCGGTACTTTTGTTCGGCCCGATGCAGGGATGTTTCCGCCTCACCCCGCTTGGTGATGTCCGTGTAGATGAGCAGCGCCCCGCGGCCCCGGTTGGAGTGAAAGGGCGTGGCGCGGAACCGAAACCATCGCCGTTCGCCCGGAGAGGAGTAAAAATACTCATGGGTGAAGTCCGGCAGTTCGCCGGCCAGCACCTGGCGCAGACCCTGAACGATGGCTTCAGCGCTGGGGATATACTCGGCGGCGACTTGTTGGGCCAGGTCAAAGTAATTTTGGCCGATGCCAAAGTTCCTGACAAACAAGGGGTTGGCCCCGGTGAGTTGTTTCCAAGTGGCGTTGGCTTCCAGGATATTTCCCGTGTCATCAATTACAGCGAATGAAGCCGGTAACGAGTCGAAGATGGCTTGGTAAATATCAAAACTCTCAGGATTTCCTTCCATGTCCCGCGGTGGTAATTTATCGCCACCAAACGGATGGGCGGAATCAGAAAATTGGTCGGTGGCAGGGTTGGGTGGACGAGAGTTTGCCTCGGGTGAAGCAGGGAATTCGGAATTCATCAGTGGCTGTTTTGAGCTACGGCCAATTCTCGATTGGCCTCAGTTGGCAGCGATCAACGCTCCAAGCTAGCAACATCTATGCCCATTTTGTCCACCGTTAGCGCCGGGTTTTCGCCCGCCGTTAGACCGCTACTCCACCTCGCGCAACTGAATCGTATCAATCAATTTCTCGCCCATGATGACGTTGGTGACGACCACGACCCAATCCTTGGCCTCCACCCACTCGCGGCGCTTGAGGTAGGAGAACGCGTCGAGAATCGTCTGCTCGTAGTCCTTGGAAAAATCCATGAGGAACGGCTCCACGCCCCAGTGCAGAAGCAGATGTCTTAAGACTTTTTCCGAGTCGGTAAAGGCGTAAATTGGGCAGTGGCGCGGGCGGACGGCGGAAAGCACCGCTGGCAGGTTGCCGTTGCGCGTAAAGACGACGATGCCCGCGTGGTGGTCCTCCTGCGCCAGGCGTGCCGCGGCGTTGAGCAATTTGTCCTTGTGGGTCTTGAGCAACGGCGGCGGCGACGTGTAGAACTGGGCCGATTCCTCCACGCGTCGCGCGATGCGCTGCATCGTCTGCACGCATTCCAGCGGGTATTTGCCAGAGGTTGTTTCGCCGGAGAGCATGATGCAGTCCGCCTGCTCGAGCACGGCGTTGGCGATGTCGCTCACCTCCGCGCGCGTCGGCACCGGCGACAGAATCATGGACTCCAGCATGTGGGTGGCGACGATGACTGGCTTGCGGTGGATGATGCACTCCTGCACGGCGCGGCGCTGGATGATGGGCAGGTCCTCAAATGGGCACTCAATGCCCAGGTCGCCGCGCGCCACCATCAGCCCGTCGGCGGCCATGATGATCTCGTCGAGATTGGCGATGGCGGTCTGGTCTTCAATTTTCGCAATGATGCGCGCGGTGGACTTGTGGTCGGTGAGGAATCGCCGCAGCAAATCCACGTCGGTCGCTTCGCGCACGAAGGACAGGGCGAAAAAGTCCACGCCCTCGGCGATGCCCACTTCGATGTCTGCCCGGTCTTTTTGCGTGACGGCCGGCAGGTTGACTTTGGCCCCGGGCAGGTTGAGGTGGCGGCGGCTCGTCAGCTTGGCCGGCACGGTGACTTTGCAGCGCACGCGGCTGGGAAATTTTTCCAACACCTCCAGGCGGATGAGGCCGCTGTCCACCAGGATGGTCTTGCCCACCGCCACGTCTTTGGGGAAATCCCGGTAATTGACGCCCACGGCTGGCACGCCGTCGCCCTCTGCCGCGCCCTGGTCGGTGATAAAATCAAGCAACTGGCCCACTTGGAGTTCAATGGGCACGGACAAGTCGCCGGTGCGGATTTCCGGCCCCTTCACGTCCATCATGATGGCGATATGGCGCCCGACCCGCCCGCAGACCGTCTTGATGCGCCGGATGACGGTGCGCGTCCATTCGTGGTTGGCGTGCGCCATGTTCAACCGGCACAGGTCCACGCCCGCCCGGATCATTTTTTCGAGCATCTCCTCGCTCTCCGTGGCGGGCCCGAGCGTGAAAGTAATCTTCGTATGCTGGTAGGTTTGGCGCATGGTTGGGTACCCTACAGCAAATTCAATGCCCCGCCCGGTGCAAGCGTGATGAAGTAGTGTTATACGATTTTAACCAAGGCGTGTCATGCTCCCCGCCCTTCCCCCCGCCCGACGGGTTGGCCTCTTTGCGTCCGCATTCGCGGCGCTCTGCTCTTTCGCCATGATTTGGGCCATTGTCTGTTTTTTGCACGATGCGGCCTTGGATGCGGTGCCCTTTGCCGGCCATACCGCGCTTTTGGGCCGCGAGTTTGTTTGGACTAATCGCATCGCGGTGTTGTTCCTCATCGTTTTCTGCGCCCTGCTCGCCCATACCCTGGCCCGGATAGCTCAAATCACCGGTACTTGGCGTCAGCGCCGCAAAGCCTCATAGCTCACTCATCGCACAGGTCAACAGGCTGCCGTTCGGGTCGATGACTTCAATTTCCAATCGCTGCCCGTTTTGGCCAAAAGAGGCAAAAGTGTCGCGCACCAGTTGCACGTCGTTGCATTCGCGGGACAAGTGGCCCAGGTAAACCCGGCGCCATGAGGGGTTTTCGGTCGTGCGCAGCAGTTCGTGGGCGTCGTAATTCGACAAGTGCCCGTGGCGGCTCTTGATGCGCTGCTTCAGCGCCCAGGGCCGGCGGTGGTCGCGGTCGAGCATGTCGGGGTCGTAATTGCTCTCCAGCACCAGCACATCCGCCCCGCGGATGCGTTCACGCACCAGTTCCGGCACATAGCCGAGGTCCGTGCACCAGGCCAGCCGCCGCGGTTGGGCTTCGCCCACAGCGACGGAAAAGACAAATCCCACCGGGTCCGTGGCGTCATGTGGGATGGAAAAAGTGCCGACCTCGACATCACGGAACTTGAAGGTCGAGCCCGTCTCGAAAAATTGCCAAGACGGGCGAAATTTTAGGCGTATTTGGGCGGCGCGCGCCGTCTCCCGGTTGGCAAACACCTGCACTTTGGGGTGGCGCGCTAGGCCCGCCAGCCCGCTGATGTGGTCCGAATGTTCATGGGTGATGAACACCGCGTCAATATCCGACAGTTTGCGTCCCGTGGGTTCGAGCAGTTCATTTAGGCGTTTCGCGGGAAACCCAATGTCAATCAGCACGCGGCAGTGGGGCGTCTCCAGTAGGGCGCAATTGCCCTGGCTGCTGCTGCCGAGAATGTGGAAAGTGATGCCTGCGCCCATCGTGTCGCTCATTCAAAATCGGTTCGCCTCCAGGCGCAAGGGAGAACCCGCCAGCAGTTCAATTTTTCTTTCGCTCTCCCCAACCAATTTCATCCTTCATCCCTCATCGTTCATCCTTCATCCTTCCGGCGTGTCGCCCTCCTCCCTCCCCATCCAGCAATTGCGCGCACCCCTGCGCGCCGCCGCCGGGCGCGTGCGCCGCATCGTCATCCAGGCCCCCACGGGCTCGGGCAAGTCCACCCAGGTGCCGCAGATGCTCCTCGACGAAAAACTGGCCGAAGGCGGTGAGGTCGTCGTCCTCCAGCCCCGGCGGCTGGCCGCCCGGATGCTGGCCAAGCGCGTGGCCGAGGAACGTAATTCGCCCCTCGGCGGTGAGGTGGGCTTCCAAATCCGCTTCGACCGCGTTGTTTCGGCCAAAACGCGCATCCGCTTCGTCACCGAGGGCATTTTGCTGCGCCAACTCCTGGAAAACCCGAAGTTGCCCGGCATCGCGGCGGTGGTCTTTGACGAATTTCACGAACGCCATTTGAGCACCGACCTTTCCCTCGCCTTGGCCCGGCGCGCGCAGGAGACCGTCCGGCCCGACCTGTTGTTGGTCGTTATGTCCGCCACGCTCGACACCGTGGGCCTCGCCGCGTGGTTGGTTCCGAGCGAAATCCTCACCTGCGAAGGCCGCACCTATCCCATCGCCATCGAATACTCCGCCGCCGCCCGCGCCGTGGGCGATAAACCGGTGTGGGAGCAGGCCGCCTGGCATTGCGGGCGCCTGCTCGAGGAACAGCCCGAAGGCGATTGCCTCATCTTCATGCCCGGCGCCTATGAAATCAGCCGCACGCTCAGCGCCTTGCAGGGCGTGCCCTCCGCGCGTGATTGCCTGCTCTTGCCCCTGCATGGCCAGCTTGCCGCTGCCGAGCAGGACCGCGCCGTCGCCCCTCCGCCACCGGGCTGCCGCAAGGTCATTGTCTCGACCAATGTCGCCGAAACGTCGCTGACTATTGACGGTGTCACTATTGTCGTGGATGCCGGCCTCGCCCGCGTGGCGCGCTACGATGCCCGCCGGGGCATTGACACGCTGTTGATCGAAAACATTTCGCAGGCCAGCGCCGACCAACGCGCGGGCCGTGCGGGCCGCACCGCGTCGGGCCGCGTCGTCCGCCTCTGGGGCGAGCGCGAGCACACCCACCGCCCGTTGCGCGACACGCCGGAAATCCAGCGCGTGGACCTGGCCGAGAGCGTCCTCTCCCTTGCCGCTGGAGGCTTTCACGATTTGGAAAAACTCGCCTGGCTCGAGCCGCCGCCGCCCGCCGCGCTCGCCCGCGCCCGCACCGAGCTGCGCGACCTCGGCGCGATTGACGATTCCGGCGCGGCTACACCGCGCGGTGAGCGCATGGCGATATTTCCATTACATCCGCGCTATGCGCGTATGTTCCTCGAAGCCCACGAACGTGGTTGTCTGCCGGTTGTGGCGCTCCTCGCTGCGTTCACCCAAGGGCGCAATTTGCTGCTTAACTTGAAGGACCCGCGCCAGGAAGAGGAGCGCGCGGAAATGCTGGGCGATGCCGACTCTGATTTTTTCCACCTCCTGCGTCTGTGGGAAATGGGACGCGCCAAAAACTTCGATCCCGATTGGTGCCGCCAGTGGGGCCTGCATGGTCTCTCTGCCAGCCAGGCGGGAGAACTCGCCGATCAATTTATCCGCCTGGCCAAGGCGCAAGGGCTCGACACCACCTCGCGCCCGCTCGACGAAGACGCTGTGCGCCGCTGCCTGCTTGTCGGCTTTAGCGACCAATTAGCCCTGCGCGAAGACCTCGGCACCCTGCGCTGTCGGCTCGTCCATGGTCGGCGCGGCGAATTGCGCCGGACGAGCGCCGTGCGCCACGCGAAGCTCCTCGTCGCCGCCGATATCGAGGAAACCCACGCCCGCGGCGAAGTGGTGGTGCTGCTCAGTTTGGCCACCAAAGTTGAAGAGGACTGGCTGCGCGAATTGTATCCCGCCGATTTTTCCGAGAGCGACGAAACGGTTTACGACCCGGTGCAAAAGCGCGCCACCCGCCGCGTCCTGCGCAAGTTTCGCGACCTCGTGCTCGACTCCCGCGAAGCGCCTGACCCCGCGCCCGATGCCGCCGCCCGCCTCCTCGCCGCCGAGGTGCTGGCCAAGCGCA
>CAZCMU010000061.1:0-12483 GCA_964499725.1 uncultured Opitutales bacterium | reverse complement strand
GGGCAGAAAAAACGTGGCGGCGCCCAGCGCCAGGGGCATAAATCTGGCCCGGCGGCCCGACAACGCGTGGATGCGCTCACCGATCGACCGCGGCAATAACATCTGCAAACGCCTGGCCCACGGAAAGACATTGAGCAGGCCGACACCCATGGCCATCATCACCCCGCCCACGGCGACGCCCAGGACCATGGCCCCAAACGCGCCCAATTGGAAGGCTGAACCCGCCAGGCCAATCAATCCTCCTAAAATGAAAAACGAAATAATCCGGCTGGCGTGGAACAGGCATTGCGGGCGCACCCGCTCCCCTTTTTGGGCATAATAGGCCGACATGGAAAGCACCAGGCCGCCGACGATGGCCATGCAGGAAGACAGCGAAGCAATAACCCCAACGAGGAAGGCCATGCTGTAGCCCATGTCCGAAGAACCAATCAATTTTCCCAAACCCGCTTTCTGGGCGAGGATGAAAAGCCCCATCAACGCCAGGGCGGTCGGCGCCGCCACGACGAACTCCGACCATTTTACCGACCGCGAGGGCGGTTCCAGCGAAAGCGAAAAGCCGTGCTTTTTGAGCAAGGGGTCAAGCTCGCGAATGATGGCCTCCGGCGGGCGATCAGTAAAATCTCCGGTGATTTCCACGGACTGCCGCGCCAAAAACGCCCGGACCGAGGAGACTCCCGGCGCCTCGCCAAGTTCAAGTTCCGCCAGTTTTTCACACCCGGCGCAGTGCATGCCATGGAGATGAAAGGTGATCGTTTTCATGGCTTAAATTTTCTGGATTTTCAGCCGCAGCGCGTTGGTGACTACCGTCACGCTCGATAGCGCCATGGCCACGCCGGCGAACATCGGCGAAAGCAGCCAGCCAAACCACGGGTAAAACAATCCGGCGGCCAGCGGCAAGCCGATGAGGTTAAACGCAAAGGCCCAAAACAAATTCTGCCGGATGACGCGCATTGTTCGCCGCGAGAGACTGACGGCCTTCACCAGTTTCGCGATATCACCGTGCAGCAAGGTGATGCCGGCCGTTTCAATGGCCGCATCCGCGCCATCGCCCATCGCGATGCCCACATCGGCCAGCGCGAGCGCCGGGGCGTCGTTGACGCCGTCGCCCGCCATCGCCACCACCAGGCCATTTGCCTGCAGCTCCTTGATCTTGGCCAACTTGTCCGCCGGCAACGCGTGGGCGGTGACTTCGGTGATGCCGACCTGTTCCGCGATATAACGCGCGGTGTTTTCGTTGTCGCCGGTCAGCATGACCACCCGGAGGCCCAACGCATAAAGGCGGGCCACCGCCTCCTTCGCCATTTCCTTCGGCGCGTCGGCCACGAGCGCGACCGCCAGCAAGCCATGCGCCGAACCCAGCAACACCGGCGTGCGTCCCCGGCGGGTTTCCTCGTCGAGGTTTAATCCGTCGAGTACAAGACCGCGTTCACACGCCAGCAATTCACTGCCGGCAAAATATTCTTCGCCGTCAATGATGCCCCGTACCCCGCGGCCCTTGAGCGCCTCGAACGAAGTCACCACCGGCAAGGAAATTTTGTTCTCCGTCGCGCGAGTCGCGATGGCGCGGGCGAGCGGGTGCTCGGAATTTTTCTCCAGTGCGGCGAGCAACGCCAGCGCGCGATCTTCGCCCATATCGGTCAATGCCCGAAACTCGACCAGTTCCGGCCGGCCCCGCGTGAGGGTGCCGGTCTTGTCGAGCACCACCACATTGACCTGGCCGAGTTTTTGCAAAGTCGCGGCGTCTTTGATTAAAATGCCCGCACGGGCCGCCTGGCCGACGCCTACGGTCACCGCCGCCGGGGTGGCCAGGCCCAGCGCGCACGGGCAGGCGATGACCAGCACACACACAAACGACGACAGCCCCAGGGCCAGGGCGTGCGCAAAGCCCAGCGACCCGGTGCCCAACGCCAGCCACAAAACCAGCGCCGTCACCGCTATGCCCAACGCCACCGGCACAAACACTGCCGCGATTTTATCCGCCAGCGACTGCACCGGCGCCTTGCTCGACTGTGCCTCGCCCACCATGTGAATGATGTGCGCCAGCAAAGTTTCTCCGCCGACTTTCGTCGCCCGAAACACAAATGCCCCGGTGGTGTTCAGGGTGCCCGCCACCACCGTGGAACCCGGCTCTTTTTTCACCGGCGCCGGCTCGCCGGTGATGAGTGATTCATCCACATGCGACGCACCCTCAACGACCACCCCGTCCACGGCGATTTTTGCGCCCGGCTTGACCACCAATAAATCTCCCGGCGTCACTTCGCTAGCCGGAATTTCCACTTCGACCCCTTCCCGCCGCACGAGCGCGGTCTTGGCCTGCAAGCCGAGGAGACTTTGCAGCGCGTCGCCGGTCTTTAACCGGGCCCGCGTTTCCAAATATTTGCCCAAGGTGACAAAAGTGATGACGACAATCGTCACATCATAGTAGCCGTCGCTGACCACCAGGTATTTTTTCAGCCATGGTGAAAAAATCGAAAGCACCACGCTATAAACAAACGCCGCCACCGTGCCCAAGCCGATGAGCGTGTCCATGTTCGCCACGCCGTGGCGCACAAATTGCGCCAGCGCGCGGAGATAATTCCTGCCGGTGTAAACCAAGACATAGACCGCCAGCACCGGCAACAGCCCGAGGGAAATCTTGTGGAAGCCCGGCGGCATCGCGTCCACCACGCCGCCTTCCGCCAACAAGTGCCAGCTCATGACGAAAATCGCAAAGGCCGCCGCGGGCAAAGACGCCAAAACCTTGGTGCGCAGTGAGGCAAGTTCGACGGAGAGGTCGGCCTGATGATCCATGCCCCCATGCGCGTGGTCGTGCCCTTGCTCGATGACCAGCGCATAGCCCAGCGGCTCAATCAACTGCTCCAAATCCTTCGGCTGGACTTGCGCCTCGTCAAACGACACCCGGGCCGTGCCACTGCTATAATTGACCTCTGCGGTGCTCACGCCCAGGCGCCCGCGCAGCGCCCGTTCGACGATGCCGGCGCACGAAGCGCAGTGCAGGCCGCGCACCTGATAGGTATGGGCCGTAATCATGGTCAGTTGGACAACCGGTAAATTTTCAGCAACTCGCGGATGGCCTGTTCCTTGTCGTTGCGCAAATTGCGCTCCACGCAGGTGTCGAGGTGCCCGGCCAGCAACGAGCGCTCCACCGCGCGCAGCAGGCCCATGACGCTGTCCGTCTGCTGGATGATTTCCGGACAGTAGACATTGGCCTCGATCATGGCGATGACCGTGTCGAGGGTGCCCCGGGCCTGCTTGGCCAGTTTGAGGGATTTTTCCTTTTGGGAGGGAAGGGAGGGTTTCTTTGGCATACCTGTAACCTAGGGTATAGGTACCTAAAAGTCAACCCCCCTGCCCGCCCTTTGACTTGCGGGGAAACCTATTCCCATCCGCTCAATTCGACGACCCGCGCCATCTGCGGCGGAAAGTCGGTGGCGCGTTCGGGGTTGCCCGGATGCACCGTAAATTCAGGGCGAGGGTGCGGGGCGCGCCGCTTTGGCCGCCCGCGCTTCCGGCATGGCGCTGACAATGTCCCGCGCCAAGTCGCCAATGAGTTTGTTCATGGCGTCCACATAGCCGTCCGCCGGGTCGGCGGTAGCCTCCGCCTTGCGCGTGAAAGTCGTTTCATGCACCGTATAGCTCGGTTTGCCACCGGGCCCGGTGATACGCCAGGAAACCCGCAAGGTCACGATACCGCCCGGCGTGCCGTCGAATTCCAGCACTTGGGCCGAAACTTCGAATTCCTGGCCAAAACCCGGCGGCAGGGGAAAAGCAGACACCCGGGTCGAATCCGACAGCAGGGCAATGTCCTGCGCCAGCACGCGAGAGAGCATAGTATCCAGCGACTCAGACCAGCGGTGGTATTCGTCCAGTTTCACCTGGCCCCCTTGCAAGACAGTCACCATTTGCGGGCGATCAAGATATCCGGGCACGTCGGCCGGAAAAACCGCGAGGGCCAGCGTGGGGTCGGGAGGCGGGGCCGGGGAAATTTTCGCCGGCAACGCGTCGAGACGGTAATAACGCGCGAAGTCGGGTTTGGGCGAGAGGAAGGAGCACCCCGCTGTCACCACGATGGCCGCGACGACCGATAGTCGTGAAAAAAATCCGCAATGTGATGACAGGGCCATGAGTTAAAAATGGGGAAAAAACGCCGTTATTTGCCGCCGGCGCGGCCAGGCATGCTGCTCGGCGGGTTGTCCAGCGGTTCACCGGGTGCCGCCGGCGCGGCGGGGTTCGGCGCCGGCAAGAGCAAATTGTCCTGCGGTGGCACCTTGCCTGTAAGGAGTGCGCCAGGGTTCGCCTCCAAAAATTCGGAGAGCACCCGGAACGCCCGCGAGGCATTGGTGATTTCCAGCAGGGCCTTGTCCAATTCTGTGCGGAGCGACGAATCGGGGGCCACGACATCCCGCACGCTGGACAGGGTCTGGTTGATCTGGTCCAGCGTGACGCGCGCACTTTTGGCCGTCTGCTGGATTTCATCGCTCAGGGGCTGCACCTGCTGGTTGATGCTCGCGGCCAGCCGGTCGAGGTCGTCCAGCGTCGTGCCCAATTTATCCAGCGCCTCCTTGATTTTCGGATCGGAGAGCAGCGTGTTCAGGTTGCTCGTCGCCGCCACCAGCGAATCGTTGATGGTCTTGAAATCAAGCTGGCCCACGCCCTGGGAAAGCTGGTCCGCCAGGCGGTTGACCTTGTCCGCCATTTCGACGAAATCCACCTTGCTCAAATTTGCCAGCGCCGTGGTCACGGATTTGACCATTTCGCTCAAGCCCGAAGAAACGGACGGTATTTCCTTGTAGAGATGGGAGAGGCCGACGAACTTGGGCGCGGCGTCGGACGGCTCGTAGTCCAGGTCGATATATAACTGGGCGGTGACGAAGCTGAGCATCTCCAGTCGGGCGCGCAAGCCGCCATCCACCTGTTTTTTGAAGACATCCGGGTCGCTCAGATCCGTATTGTCGCCCAAGTCCCGATGCTGGCGCGTGGTGTCAATTTCAATGATGACCGGGATGGCGTCGCTGTCATCCGGCTGGTCGTAGTGAATCTTAATGGCCGTGACCTCCCCGATTTGCACGCCTTTGAACTTTACTGGCGAACCAATCGAGAGGCCGTTGACGGAATCCGTAAAATAAATGACAAATTGCTCCTTGTGGCTGAAAAGTTTGCCGCTCCCGAACAACAGCACGGCCACGACGGCCAGAATGACCGCCATACTGACAAACAGGCCGATGACCGTGGGTTTCGCGCGGACGCTCATGGAATAAATGGCAATAATGGCAACTGTGACTTGGATTGCAAAGCGCAATCAACCCGGATGTGGCCCGGGGGCGATGACAAACGGCGCACCCGTGGCGGGGTCGTGCGCCTCGTACAGGCCCGTCATGCCGCGATTGAGAAAAAGCCGCAAGTTCTCGTTGGATGATTCCGTGCGCAAGGTCGTGGGGTTGCCCAAACCGCCCACGGTGCGGGTGATCACGTCGAGGTAAATCGCCCGGTCGGCAATGGCAAAAATGCTCGCGAGTTCATGCGTCACAACCACCACCGTCGTGCCGAGGGAATCGCGCAACTGGAGAATCAAGTCGTCCAGCCGCCGGGCGCTCACCGGGTCGAGGCCCGCCGAAGGCTCGTCGAAAAATAAAAACTCCGGGTCCAGGGCCATCGCGCGGGCCAGGCTGGCCCGCTTGCACATGCCGCCGGAAATCTCCGCGGGATAAAACTCTTCGTACCCGCGCAGGCCGACCAGGGCCAGCTTCAACTCCACCGTCTCGCGGATGATTTCCGGCGGCAGGTCGGTGAATTCCTCCAGCGGAAAGGCGACATTTTCCGCGAGCGTCAGTGAACTCCACAGCGCGCCGCCTTGAAACATGACGCCGAACTTGCGCAGCATGTGGTTGCGCTCTTCATCATCGGCGCCGGTGAACTCCACGCCGTCGTAAAAAATCCGCCCGGCGGCCGGATGCAGCAGGCCGGTCAGATGGCGCAGCAACGTGCTTTTGCCGCAACCCGAGCCGCCCATGATGACGAAAATTTCCCCGCGCTGGATGTCAAAGGTCAGGTCGCGCATCACGACAAAATCCCCGTACGCCATGGTCAAATCGCGCACTTGGATATGGGGAACGGGCTCGGGGGTGAACATGGGCCGGGGCCGGTTACATTTTTAACGTGTTGAAAATCACCGCAAAGATGGCGTCGGCGACCACCATGCAGGTGATGCCGGAGACGACTGCGCTGGTCGTCGCCAGGCCCACGGCCGCCGAACTGTTGCCGCATTGCATCCCGCGCAGGCAGCCGGTGACCGCCACAATCAACCCAAACACAAAACTCTTGATCATGCCGACGGAAAAGTTCGTCAAATCCACCGCGCCAATCAATTGGTTGGTGAATTGCGAAAAACTCAGGCCCATGGACATGCCCACCACCAACCCGCCAAACATGCCGATGAAATTCGTGTAGAGGGTCAGCAGCGGAAACATCAGGAACAGCGCAATCATTCGCGGCAGCACCAGGTATTCGATGGGCGACAGTCCCATCGTGCGCAGGGCGGAAATTTCCTCCGACACTTTCATCGTGCCGAGTTGCGCCGCAAAAGCCGCGCCGGTCCGCCCGCTCATGACCACCCCGGTCATCATGGAGCTCATTTCCCGCACCATCGCCAGGCCCACCAGGTTCGCGATAAAAATCAGCCCGCCATACGGTCGCAACGTGACCGAGCCCACATAGGCCAGGATCAAGCCCATCAGAAAGGCAATCAAGGTCACAATCGGCAGGGCATCCGCGCCGCAATGCTGCATTTCCAGCCAGACATCCGACCAACGGAAGCGCGCGCGGCCCGTGAAAAAACGCCCCAAGGCCAGCGTGCAATCGCCGAGAAAGCGAAAAACCACCAGCGTTTCCTCCACAATGCCCTCCACCGCCACTCCCACCTGCGCCAAAAAGCCCAATTTGCTCACGTGAGGCTGCACATCCTCGGCCACCGAGACGCTCGTGGCGAGGCGCAGGAGCTTGCGCGGGCCCTCCGGCAGGCTGTCAAAGTCGAAGGGCGTTTTCGTCGTCACGCAAAAATCATGGCACTTCAGCAAAAAAGTAATCAAGGCCGTGTCGTAACTGGTCACGCCAGTGAGGTCAAAGCGCATGGCGGTCGGCAACTGGCCGTCCTTGGCAAATTCTTCCTGCACCAGCGTGGGCGACGGCCGGCCGGTGGCCTCCAGTGTCCACTGCCCCCCCAACCGCAGGTACAAGGCCCCGTCCTCGCGGCTGATGCTGAGCGATTCTCTGGATGGATTGGGCCCGGTCGGTTTCACGCGAAAAGGGTTCAGACTTGAAAGGGACACGGCTTTTCACCCTAGTCGAAAGAATGATACCGGCCAAGCCTTCAATCGCAGTGGTTCTCTATGACCTCGATGGCACCCTGGTGGACCATTTCGAGGCCATTCATGCCGCCATCGCCCACGCCCAACAAGCGCTGGGCGTGCCGCCCTCGACGCTGGAAAAGGTGCGCGCCACCGTCGGCGGCGGCATCGAGCTGACCCTCACTCGCCTCCTGGGCTCCGACCTGGCCCCGCGCGCCCTGCCCATTTACGAAGAATATTTGACGAAGAATATGTTTACAGGTCTCCGGCCCCTGCCCGGCGCGGCGATGTTGCTCGAACAGTTGCACGCCCGCCGGCTGCCCCAGGCGGTGCTCACCAACAAACAGGGCGACTTCGCCCGCGCCATCATCGAACACCTCGGCTGGAATCGCTGGCTGGACCAGGTCTTCGGCGTCAATGACACCCCGTGGCGCAAACCCGCCAAGGAATTCGTGCTTCACGCCGTGGCCAAACTCGGCGGCACGCCCGGCGACACGCTCATGGTCGGCGATTCGCCCTTTGACATCGAAGCCGCCACCAACGGCGGCCTGCGCTGCCAGGCCGTCGCCACCGGCAGCCATACGCGTGAACAATTGCTGGTGCATCAACCCGCGCCCGAGGCGGTGTTCGACAGCTTGATTGATTTGGGCAATGCGACGTTCAATCTCAAAGCGTGAACTTGGTGACTTTAGACACCCAGCAACTTCCGCGCATTCCCGCCCAGCACCAGCGCCAGTTCTTTTTTCGTCAACCCCGATTTTTTCACTTCATGCAACGGGCGCGCGAAATCCGGCTCCTTTTGCTCGCGGGGAAAAACCCGCAGGGGATAATCCGTGCCGAATAAAATGCGCTCCGCGCCGACGGCGTCCGCCACCGCGCGGTAAACCCGGGCATCATACAACAGCGGGCTCGCGGCGGTGTCGTAATAAACATTCTGCAAATCCTTGCGCACCGCCGGATGCAACGCCAGCAGCGGCAGCAAGCCGCCCCAGTGGGCAAAGATGAACGTCACCTGCGGATGCCTGCGCGCCAGTCGTTGGTAATCGCGCAGCGGCGCGGCGACAAATCCAGGGTAATCTCTTCCTGCCGCTTCCGGCACGTGCATATTGACCGGCAGTTTTTCGGCTGTCGCCCACGCCAATACTTTTTCCCAAACTGGGTCGTCCATCGCAAAGCCCTGCGCGGCGGGAAAGACCTCGCCAATGCCGGAAAAACCCGCGTCTTGTGCGCACTTCAAATCTTCTAAAACAACTTTTCCTGCCAGAGGCTGCACGCTCGCAAAAATCGAAAACCGGTCTGGGCTGGCGCGAAGCCATTTCGCCATCTCCAAATTATGCCAGCGGCAGGTTTCTTGCTTTTCCCAATACCAGCCCAAAAGCACGCAACGCTCGACGCCCGCGGCGTCCATCGCGCGCAGCATTTGCTCACGGGTCGCAAAGCCTTGCAGCGGGCGCTTGCCATCCGGACGCGGCCCGACCAACTGCGCCCAATGCTGCTCGCCGCGCGCCCGTGCCCAGCCGGCGGGGTCGGCGAAACTCTCCTGCGGGTACGCGTGCGTATGGGCATCAATAATGCCCGCGGCGCGGCGAACCGGCTTTTTGGAATTTTTTTTCATTCGTTAATTTCCGTGTGCTCGGCCCCGGCGTTGGCCACCAGCTCGTGCGGCAAAATGAAATAATACGAAGTCAGCCAAAAGCTCCACGACCATTCATAAAAAATCCATGGAAAAATGAGGCCGATGGCCAGGCCCAGTCCCGTGGCCCAGGGCAGGGAAATCCACCCCCACACAAACGCCACCGCCAGCGGAGCAATCAGGCCAAAGACCGTCACCCCGTAATTCCACACCATCGCGCCGAGGAAAAACCCCTCACCACGCGACCACCGCTGGCCGCAATGCGGGCACGCGGGTTGCAAACTCATCCAGCGCCCAAATTTTAGCGGCTGGCCGCAATTCGGGCATTGTCGCCGCAATCCACGGGTAATGATCTGGCTTTGGGTGACAGGCATAGTGGTGGCGCCAAACCGGCAATTTATTTGAACCTGTCCGCCAAGTCAAACGCTCCACGCGACGCCCCCAAGCTTGCCAATGCCCGCGCCCATCGTTTATTCCTGTGCACACACGGTCGCCGTCGGCTTCCCACGTTCCATTCTCTGCCAAGTTCATCCCTTTTATCCATGAAGGCCGCGAAGGTTTTGCTGGTTACCGGTTCCTCGGGCTTGATTGGCTCCGAAGTCTGCGTTTATTTCGCCAACCTCGGCTGGCCGGTGCATGGCGTGGACAACAACCAGCGGGCCGCCTTTTTCGGCCCGGCGGGCGACACCCGGTGGAACCAGCATCGCCTCGAGCAAACCCTGCCGAATTTTTGCCACCACGAAATAGACGTCCGCGACCGCGCGGGCCTGGACCAATTGCTCGCGGAAGTGCGCCCCAGCGCCATCGTTCATGCCGCCGCCCAACCCTCCCACGACCGCGCCGCCGACATTCCCTTCGACGATTTCGACACCAACGCCGTCGGCACCCTGAATCTGCTCGTGGCGGCCCGCAAATACTGCCCCGAATCGCCTTTCGTCTATCTCTCCACCAACAAGGTCTATGGCGACCGGCCCAACACCATCAAATTGAAGGAACTGGCGACGCGCTGGGACTTTGACGACCCGGCCTACGCGCACGGGATTCCCGAAAGTTTTTCAATTGACCAATCGAAGCACTCGCTGTTTGGCGCGTCCAAAGCCGCCGCCGACATCCTCGTCCAGGAGTTTGGCCGCTATTTCAACCTGCCCACCTGCTGCCTGCGCGGCGGCTGCCTGACCGGGCCCAACCACAGCGGCGTCGAACTGCACGGCTTCCTGAGCTACCTCGTGAAATGCAACCTCGAGGGCAGGGAATACCGCGTCTTCGGCTACCAGGGCAAACAGGTGCGCGACAACATCCACGCCGAAGACGTGGCGCGCTTCATCCACGCTTTTATCGAAAAACCCCGCGCCGGCGAAGTTTACAACCTCGGCGGCGGCAAGGACAATTCCTGCTCGCTGCTTGAAGCATTCACGCTCACGGAGGCCATCACCGGACGCCCGCAAAAATCCACCTACCTCGACCAGCCGCGGATTGGCGACCACATCTGCTACTACAGCGACCTGCGCAAAATGCGGGCCCACTACCCCGCCTGGTCCATCACCAAGTCCCTCCCCCAAACCATCCAGGAAATCGTCAAAGCCTGGCGAAGCCGCCTGAAAAGTTCCTGACCGTGCGTCCCCCGGCCCTGCGTGCCCACGCCCCCCGCCCACTCGGGATAGCCTTGACGCCCCGCCGGGTGGTTTTTTAAAGTGACCGTTCCGTAATTATTGCCTGATGGTGTAACGGTAGCACAGCAGACTCTGACTCTGCTTGTCTTGGTTCGAATCCAAGTCGGGCAACCATTTTGAGGCGGGCGGGTTTAAGGGTATGCAGCCATGCGCTTTTCGCCTTCATTTTATCGCTGGCTCGCGGGTGTGGCATTATTGGCGGCGGCCTTTTCCTACGCGCAGACGACCACGGACAGTGGCGGGGCCAATGCGGGGGACGGAAACTCTAATCCCGCGAACGCGAATACCGACCCCGGCAATAGCGGCGGCGTTTTTGGCCCTCCTCCCAATGGGCCTCGAGGTGGCTTCGGGGGCGGCGGCGGTCGCCGGGGCGGACGGCGAGGTGGCTTCGGCGGGGGTTTTGGCGGAGGCGGATTCGGCGGCGGCGGCAACAACGGGCCCTATGTGCGGCTGGAAGGCGGCGGGGTCGTCAACGAAGACACCGTGAAAACCGCCCGTGAAACCGAGGGTCACAGTGTGGATTTGCCGACGTGGAAAAACACCCCGGCTTTTTCGCAAGACACCTTCACCTTCGCCCGCATCCTGTTTCACAACCAGCCGGGTGCCCGCCGATTGGGCTGGTGGGTGGATTATCCCGACGCCGACATCAACTTTTCCTTCCGCCTCCAGCAATTCACCTCGATAAAGGTGGATCCCAACTGCCGAGTCATCCGCCTGACGGACCCCGACCTCGACCGCTACCCTTTCATCTACATGGAACACGTCGAGGGCGTGCAATTGACGCTCCAGGAAACGCGCGCCCTCCACGCCTACCTGCTCACCGGCGGCGCGCTCATGGTCAACGACACCTGGGGTGATGCGGCGGCGGAACACTTCATGGAGCAAATGAAACTCGTTCTGCCCGAGCGCCAGCCCGTGGAGCTGACCATGGACCACCCCATTTTCCACTGCATTTTCAACCTGACCGGGCCGATGAACAAGCTGCAGGTGCCGACCATGCAGTTCCTCAACTACGACTACGACCCCAACGACCCGGAATCAAAACCCACCCGTCCGCGCGACTACGGCTGGGAGGACGTGCACATCCGCGCCTGGCTGGATGACAAGCAACGCCTCATGGTGCTCTTCATCAACAATTCCGACGTGAGCGACGGCTGGGAGCGCGAAGGCGAAAACGAATCCTACTTCCACCTCTTCTCCGAAAAAATCGCCTACCCCCTCGGCATTAATATCATTTATTACATGATGACGCATTGAGTGCGCTCAATGCCCGCCCTCTAAATCTCCCGGCTTGAGCAACGGCGCGAAGATACCTTTATTGGCCGCCTTCATGTAGGCTTCCTTCGCGGTGATGGTCCCGTCCTTCACGCGGTTCATCAGGCTGCCGTCCATCGGGATCATCCCGTCGGCAAAGCCGCTCTCGATAATGTTGCGGATGTTCGCAATCTGGCCCATGCGGATGGTGTTCGGCAGCGCTTCGTGTGAGAGGAGGATTTCGTGCACCGCGCAGCGGCCCTTGGGGATGCGCTTGCACAAAAGCTGCGCGACGACCCCGGCGAGGCAACCGGCCATCATCACGCGCACCTGGTTCTGCTCCTCGGCGGGAAAAGTGTTGATGATGCGGTCCACCGTCTTCGGCGCGTTGTTCGTGTGCAGCGTGCCAAACACCAACATCCCCATTGAGGCGCAACCGAGCGCGAGCTTGATCGTTTCCAACTCGCGCATTTCGCCGAGGAGCAGGATGTCCGGGTCGTGCCGCATCGCGCCCTTGAGCGCCGCCGCGAACGACTGCGTGTGCTCGCCCACTTCCCGGTGCACGATGACGGATTTTTTCACC
>CAZCMU010000060.1:0-12671 GCA_964499725.1 uncultured Opitutales bacterium | reverse complement strand
GAAAGGTTGTACTATGCGGGGTTTCCTGGACGGTGCGTCGTGGCGAAGGCTGGCTCGTGACTGGCCCCAATGGCGCGGGCAAGACCAGCCTGCTGCGGATTCTCGCCGGGCGCATCTGGCCCGACCCCGGCCCGCGGGGTGGCACTCGACACTATTATTTTGATAAAAAGGCCACCGACAGCCCTATCGGTTTGGAAGGCCGTCTGAGCTGGTTGTCGCCGGAAACCCACCAGCGTTTTGCCCGGCTCGATGTGCCATTGAGCGCAGGTGACGCCATCCTGACCGGTTTCGCCAACACCTTATTACTAACCCACCGGCCCACTGCGGCCCAACGAAAGACAGCCTGTGCCTTGTCTGCCAAACTTGGTTTGGCGCAGTTTTGGCGGCGGCCCTTCGCGGAATTGTCCCAAGGTCAGCAACGGTTGGTTCTCCTGGCCCGCGCCCTGGTTGCCAGGCCGAGGTTGCTGGTGCTCGATGAATTTTCCGATGGCTTGGACCACGCCGCCCGAACACGGATCGGGGCCGTTATCCGACAGCGTTTGCGGGCGGGCGCGGCGGTTGTGGTCGCCACGCATCGGTCGGGCGATGTTTTGCCTGGTCTCACGCGGCATCTGGTCTTGAGGAAGGGAACAGCATTGGAAGCGCCAATATTAAAGAGGCTGGGGGCGTCACGCCGTGTTTTCAGCAGCCGGCGCGGAAAAACAACCCTGCCGTTCATCGGCGCGCCTATTCTGGAATTTGCCGGGGCATCCGTTTCCATTGGCGATCACCAGCGCGTAAAACGCATCTTGCACGATATTAATTGGACCGTTTTGCCTGGCGAACATTGGGTGGTGCTGGGGCCGAATGGCAGTGGCAAGTCCACGCTATTGCGGGCCATCTACGGCGAGTTGCCGGTGGCGCGGGGTGGGGTGCTGCGAAGATTTGGCCATGCTGAATGCGAATTGCCGCTGCCGGAAGCCAGGCGCAGGATGGGGTGGGTCTCGCCAGCTTTGCACCATCATTATGCCGCTGAATTGTCAGTAGTCGAGGTAGTCGCGTCAGGATTCCAATCCACCATCGGTCTTTTGCGCGCCCCCCGCCGTCGTGAATTACAGCAGGCTCAGACCACCTTGCACGACTTGGGTGTTGGCCAGCTCGCCGGACGAACTTGGGGCGCCTTGTCCTTTGGCGAGACCCGCTTGGCCTTGCTTGCTCGCGCGCTTGCGCCGCGCCCCAAACTGCTTTTGCTCGATGAGCCGTGCGACGGGCTGGCGCCTGCGGCCCGGAAACGTTTTTTACTCGCCGTGGCGCGCGTGGCCCGGGTGGGCGCGCAAATCATCATGACTGCGCACCGTACGGAAGATGTGCCGGCCTGCATTAACCGCATCCTTCATCTGCATAACGGTCGGGTGATTTGAGCCCCGCTTGCCGCCTCCTCTCCCTAATAAAATTGCCTTTTTCCGCCATGAGATTATAAAGACGTTTTAGGGTTTGCCCCAGATGCCTAATGCGCTCCGCTCCGTCCATTGTCCGTACCGCCGCCCGCGCTGTTGTTGTGCGCGATGGTCATCTGTTGGCCATCACCATGCGTGACCGCGAGGGAGATTTCTATATCCTGCCCGGCGGCGGTCAGCGTCATGGCGAGACACTGGCCGACACCCTCCGGCGCGAAACGCGCGAGGAAATCGGTGTGGCGCTCGAACCCGGCCCGGTCCTTTATGTGCGTGAGTATATCGGCAAGAACCACGGCTTTGCGGACGAACACCGCCATTTTCATCAGGTGGAGGTTGTCTTTCGCTGCGTCGCTCCTGCCGGGGCAAAATTGAGTGCCGGCGCGGACAAGGACCGCCGCCAGGTTGGCGTCGCCTGGCTTGAACTGGCCAAATTTGCCGATTACCGCTTTTTCCCGGCTTTTCTCAAAAAATGCGTTTGCGCGGGCGACCTCGTGGTTGAGCCGCTGTACTGGGGGGACCTCAATTAGTCCATGAAAATCGCCACCACCGCGCTCGTTAAATATACGTTCATTGACGTGGTCGAGTACACCAAGAACCGCAGTGTCGAGGCGCAGTCGGACGTCATCGCCACGCTCAATGCGCTGGTGGCGCGGGTCTTCGAGGAACTGAAAATTCCCAAGGAAGAGCGCATCATGCTACCGACCGGCGATGGCATGTGCGTGGCGTTCCTCAACTACAACTTTTTCGACATCAACATGATTTTTTCGTTCAAGCTTCTCGAAGCTCTGGCGGAGCACAATAAGCGCGAGCAGGACGAGCCCCGGCGGTTCAAGGTCCGCATTGGCATCAACGAAAATCAGGACAACCTCGTGCGCGACATCAACGGCGTCAATAACCTGGCCGGCAGCGGCATCAATCTCGCCCAGCGCGTCATGAACCTGGGCGACGAATCACAAATCCTCCTCGGGCCGGCCTCCTACGAAGTGCTGCGCTGCCGTGAACTATATATGAAGCACTTTCGTGAATTCACCGCCCTCGACAAGCACGGCGACACCTTTCCCGTCTATCAATTTGTGGACGAAGAACTGGCCTACCTCAACACCGCCACGCCCGAAGCCTTTCGCACGGCGGAAATCGCCGATTTCGCGCACCGCCCCCTCACCGTGTTGTGCGCCTGGACCATCGTGCTGGCACACAAGCGCCGCGAATTTTTCGCCGCCAAAAAGGATGAGCCCCGCTTCGCCCAACTCGCCGCCACACTGCTGTATCACCTGGCGCTCGACGAAGTTTCGCGCAAAAAGGCCACGCCATTCAAAAAACACCAGCTCAAAACCTACAAGGCTGGCTTTGCCTCCATTGAGGAACAGTACAAATTTTATAAATCGCAGGACATCAATTTAATTGCCGAACTCGCCGACTTCATCGTGGAAAAACACTACAAGCCGTTTGCCAATTGCTTTGAGGGCGAGGCCGACCAAAAACTCCTGGCCTTTCCGACCGCAGAGGGCCTGCGCAAGCTGCGCGAGGAGTTCCCGAATTTGGAAGAAGGTGCAGCCAGCCTCAAACAGGCCTAGGCTGATGTGGAAGACTCTCAGGCCAGCTTTATCAAGTCGCCCGTCATCGGCACATCGCGGATGATTTGGTCCGGGTCGGGTCCGGTGCCGATGTAACGCAAGTTGGGCAGTGGCGCCCTCGTCGTGCCGCTGCGCGTGGCCACATCCACCACGCTCTTGACCAAAAACGCCACGTAGCGTTGCGCGTTCGGAGGCAGTTTGGCAAACGACTTTACTCCGGCGATGTCTTCAGTCCAGCCGGGCAACTGGGTATAAATGGGCTGCAATTTGCGCCGGGCGTCGTCATCGCGCGGCACGCCGGCGATGAGCGACCCGTCGGGCGCGCGGTAGCCCGTGCAGACGAGCAGTTCGCCATTCCAGGCGCCGCGGTGGGTCAGGGCGTCGAGTTTGTTGATGACCAGGTCGTGGTAGCCGCCGTAGCGCAGGGCGTCGCCCTTTTCCACGGCGTCGAACCACCCCACCATGCGCTGCCGGCCGGTGCTGGTGCCGTATTCCAACTCGCGCAACAGTTTACCCAGGGGGTGGGCATCATCCATTTGCGTGAGAAACGTGTGTGTGCCGACCTTGGTGTCGTAAGCCTTGCAGCAGCCGACCACATGCACCGGCTGGCAGGGGATGCCCGCACTCTGGAAAAATTCTGGCGTGAAGGTGTGCGATGCCGTGACGTTGGGCGAAAACCCATGGCGCTTGTCGAGCCAGTAGCTTTGACCGAATTCGCCAATGACGTGTTTGCCTTCGTTCAGGGCCGCGAGCACGGCTTCGCGCACGTCGCCGATACGTGCGCGCAGCTTTTGTCCGGCCTGCCAATAGGTTTCTGTCAACAGCTCGATGTTCAGCGTGAAAGGCTCAGCCCCGCGAAATTTGGAGAAATCAAATTCCTCCTTGGGGAAAATGCCATTTTCGATCGAAGACTGGTTGGCCCGCGTTTCGGCCAAAGTAAGCCGTTCAAAAAAATTATCCCAGTGCATGGGGATGACCTGGCAAATGTCCTTGATGATGCGGACGGCGCGGTTGAGGCGGACTCTCATCTCACGCGCAAAATCCTCGCGTGAGTCGCGGAATTGCGCGTAGAAAATCGGCCACTGGTTGACTTCGTCGCTGTACGCCGGGGTGATGCCGCGGCCAGTCGAGCCCCGCTGTGCCTCGCCGAGGACGTGGATGCGGTAGTCCTCCCACGCCAGGTCGAGCAGCCGGTGCGAGAGGTCGGAAAGCATCGTGCGTTCATCAATCAGGAGGCGCTCAAAAATCTGGTACCCGCGCCGTTCCAAAGGCTCGGCTTCCCACAGAAATTTCCGCGGGTCGGCCACTACTCCCGCGCCGATGGCCAGCGTCGGCACGTCGGCGTCAATCACTCCGGCCGGCAGCAGGTTGAGCTTCAATCCACCGGCCGTGTGGCCCGAGTTCGCGCCGCCGTTGACCTTGAATACCATCGCCACGGCGTCGCGGCGCTGGGTGCGCTCGCGCAACTCGGCGGCAATCTCGTAGACGAGGCGGCCCTTGCCTTCGTCGCCCATGCTGATGCCGACGTCGGCGATTAATTGACTGGTAAAAGGTGGCAGTGCCATGGTGAAAAGTCAGTTCCAGTCTTCGAGGCCGCCACTGGCCATCGGGCGCAACCCCAGCGGCTGGGCGAAGATTTCCCGCAGCAGAAACGCCTGCCGTGCGGCGCTGGGCGAGGCGAGCACGGCGCGCAACGCATTGCTGCCTCCTGGCGAGGTGCTGGAGGAAGCGGCATTGTCGCCCGTGTCCTTCGGCAGCGCATACGCTGCGGCCTCACTCGGGTAGTCCGGCATCGTCGGCGCGGTCGGCGCATTGGCCATCACCGGAATGGCATCCATGGTCATGGTCGTCGTCGGAAGTGTTGGCGGCGGGGTGGCCTTTTTTGGCTTCCGCGTTCCAAAATCTCGATTAATCGGATCCGTGGATTTCGTGCTGCGTTTGTAATCCTGCACCGGACTCGGTGTCACGGTGGCTGGCTGGGCTGGCGCAGATTGATTTCTTTGTGCGATGCGGCGGCGGATTTCCTCTTGCACCTCGCGGTAGCGCCGATCCGCCTCTGTCAGCACGGGCGGGTCTGCGGGGTTGCTCGGCGTGTCCCGAACAGTCTGAGCTGGGCTGGCATCCTTCGACTTCGAGGATTTATTCGCCGTCACCCCGGCGATGGCGATGATGAGCCCGATGATGATATTAATGAGGTGCTGATCCATGAGGGGAGGAGTCGCTCAAAAAAATTGTGGTTACTGCTTGGTTGTCGGGTCATCCGGGCGGCCGATGGACTGGCGCATGCCGGTGTCGGCTTGGAGGTTTTGCATCCGGTAATAATCCATAAAGCCCATTTTGCCGGTGCGCATGGCATCGGCCAGCGCCTGCGGCACCTGGGCTTCGGCTTCGACAACCTTGGCGCGCATTTCCTGCACCCGCGCCTTCATTTCCTGCTCGACGGCCACGGCGGCGGCGCGGCGGATTTCCGCCTGGGCCTGCGCCATGTTCTTGTTGGCCATCGCCTGCGCTTCCTGCAGCTTCGCGCCGATGTTCTCGCCCACGTCCACATCGGCGATGTCAATCGAGATGATTTCAAAGGCCGTGCCCACGTCCAGCCCGCGGGCCAGCACCGTTTTGGAAATGCGGTCCGGGTTTTCGAGCACAAATTTATAAGTATCCGCCGAGCCGATGGTGGTGACGATGCCTTCGCCCACGCGCGCGATGATCGTCTCTTCCAGCGCGT
The DNA here is from genome assembly GCA_964499725.1 of uncultured Opitutales bacterium. GTDB lineage: Bacteria > Verrucomicrobiota > Verrucomicrobiia > Opitutales > JABDGR01 > JABDGR01. Next base: position 6,936 of record CAZCMU010000060.1, on the reverse strand, counting down.
TGCCCACGTAGCGCTCCAGGTTCGAGCGCACCGTCACACGCGCCTTGACTTTGACCTGGATGCCGTCCTTGGCCACGCCGTCAATCGTCAGCCGGCCCGATTGCGGGTTTGGGCAGTCAATGACCTTGGGATTGATGGATGTCTTGACGGCTTCGAGCACGCTTTTGTTGGTGCCCTTGGTGGAAAGGTCAATCGCGCACGCCCGCGTCCAATCCAGCCCAATGTTTGCCTTTTGCGCCATGATGAGCGCCTGCACGGTTTGCACCAGGTTGCCGTCGGCCAGGTAATGGGCTTCAAGCATGTCCACGTCAATCGGGATGCCGGCCTTCGAGGCGGTGATCCGCGCATCCACAACAAGTTGGTAGGGCACATTGCGCAGGCGCATGGCCACCAGTTTGCTCATCGGCACCGGGGCGTCCGCCAGTTTCGCGCGCAGCCACGTAAAGAAAAACGTGAACATGATCAGCGCAAAGACGAGGACGACGACTCCGCCGGCAATCAGGGCTATGGTCTGGATATCTAGAGCGGCAAGGGTGGGGTTCATAAATGTATTCTCCATTGTGGAAGGTGGTTGCGCGGCGATGGATGCAGGCCGGGCCAAACAGCCAGCCTCCATTGTTCCGTTCGCCCGCCGTATCGCAAGGCGAAAGGCGCAGCCCAAGCAGCCTATCTGGCCGGGCCGGACGACACCGTGACGGTCGCCGCGCGGAGCAGGCGCTCGTTCAAAAGATAACCGGGCCGCAGGACTTGCAGAACATGCCCTTCGGCCACCTTGTCGCTCGGCTGCTGGGCCACGGCTTCATGAAATTTAGCGTCAAACGACTGGCCGACGGGGTCAATTTCCTGCAACCCGTGTTCGGCCAGCACGCCGCGCAGTTGGTCGGAGACAAGCGTAAACCCGTCAATGACCGCTTTGGCTTCCGGGTGGGCCTGCAGGGCCGATTGCAGCCCGAGGCGCAGGTTGTCCAGTACTGGCACCAAGTCTTCCATCAACGCAGCTGTCGCGAGGCGCAGAACATCTTCCTTGTCGCGGATGGCCCGGCGGCGGAAGTTGTCCAGGTCCGCCATCGCACGCAAATAGTGCTCTTTGAATTTCGCGGCCTCGGTCTGGGCGGCGTCGAGCTGCTCTTGCAATACAGCGACGTCGGTGACGGCGGAGTTTTCTCCCGGGGCGTCAGGGGATGGCTGGTCAGGTGTTTTGCTCATGTCCGAACTTGCAAAAATAGACTGTTCCAGCCCCCGCGCAAGACGCGAAATTTATAATTCCGCCGCCGCCGCCTCGTCCACCAGCCATGTTACCCGGCTCGCGTAGGCGCGGTGGATTTGCGAAGGCAGTCTTTGCGGATTATACGGCCCGTGCAAAATGGCTTTCAATACCGCCGCCTTGTTCGCCCCATTGGCCAGCACCACCACCCGCGCACAACGCATCAATCCAGCTTCGGTAATGGTTAGCCGCCAGCCGCGTCCGGGCCATTCCACGGCCGCAAAATTATCCGCCAAATCCGAGCCAATGAGTGGGCAGTCGGGAAAAAGCGACGCCGTGTGGCCGTCATCCCCCATGCCCAGGAAGCACACGTCAAAGCCGCGGTCTTCGCCAAACAAGCGGTTCCACATTTTGTTAAACGCCGCGGCGCATGTGGCCGGTGGCAAGTCCACCGGCCAGGGCAGCTTGGTGGCCATCGGCACGCCCAAGGGCGTCAGCATCAGCCGGTCCGCATTGCCAAAATTGGAATCATCGGACACCAGTGGCACGCAGCGTTCGTCACTCGTGAGCCACAGGCATTTTTTCCAGACGTCTTCCGGCAGCGCCTTTTCGCGCACTGCCCATTGGTAAAACGCCTTGGGCGTCGAGCCACCCGACAAGCCGGCGGTGATTGGCGTGGCCCGCCCCGTTTGCGCATCGCGCAGAATGTCCACCATCGCGCGAAACGTCTCGTCGAGTCCGCCCACTCTCAGCGTGCCGTAGTCCGAGGAAATTTGGCGCATTTCAAGCGGTCTCCTCAAAAAAACAACGCCTCCGCCAATTCCTTCACCGGCAGCATGGGCTTCACATGCTGGGGCAAATCCACGGATCCTTTGCCGAAGTCCGCCTTGATGCGGGTGGCGTCGCAGTCCTTCGAGTGGGTCCAAAGAAAATTCTTTTTTCCATCCTCGTATTGCCATTCGACTTCCAGCTCATTCCCGGTGTTGCCGAGGAGCGGCTTGATGGCAAACGCCACTTCGTCGCAATGCTCGCCAGGCTTTTCGCAATGGTCGAGGCATTCCTGTTGCCAGTGGAGCAAGTTCGCCGCTTCGCCTTCCGCGCCGGGTGTGTAGCGGCATTCCACGCGCGTCAGCCCCTCCGCCAGCGCCGCCGGATCGTAGCTGCTTAAAAATTGGCCGATGGACTGCCGGGTGGGTAACAACCTTGCATAAGCAAGATCCATGACCACGTCGGGCTTGGGCCAGGGCGTTTTCGCGTAATCCGCGCCCTCGACACACGAGTCAAACACCACGCGCGTGCAAAGTTTCAAATAGGGCAGGTAAATTTCTTCGATGCGCCGCGCGGGCACGCGGTGCAGCCAGTGGTAAATCGGCAAATCATTTTCCAGCCAGATCATCACCTGGTTTTCCAAAAAGCCGGGGGTGTGGGTCGGGTAGCCAATCATCAGCGCTTCGCAGCAGCACATCTGCCGGGTGCTCGGGCCAATGTAGCATTGGGAAAAAAGTTTGGCTCGCAAAAAGGCGCTGCCGTCGGCGCCATCTTTGATCGGGCATAGTGCGACAATCCGGCATGGGTAAACCTGCGCGAACTCGATGGCTTGATCAAAAATCTGCTGCGCCTCTTCCGAGGTGGTGGCCAGTCCGAAGTGCAGCACCAGGTTCATCTGCGAGGCGCGAAAGGACGACGGCCCCTCTTCGCCGGGCAAATTATCGCCCTGCCACATCCGCGAGAGCATCCCCGGCACTTCGGTCAGACGCAGTGCCATTCCCGGCAAGGTATCGAGCAGATTGGACATGGTGTTTATGGCCCCGCGCGGCGCCATTCGTGATGTTTTTCCCACAGCAAGCGGTCCGCCGCCAGCGGCCCCCACGAGCCGGCGGGGTAGCTTTCCAGCCCCCTTTGGCCGCTTTCCTGCCAAAAATCGAGAATGGGCGAATAAATGCGCCACGACGTTTCCGTCTCGTCGCCGCGGATGAAGAGCGTGGAGTCGGACACGATGCAGTCGAGGATGAGCCGTTCATACGCCTCGGGCGTGTTCGAGCCAAAAGTCGTCGCGTAGCGGAAATACATTTTCACCGGCTGCGTGCGAGTTTCCAGGCCCGGTACTTTCGAGTTCATCAGCAGCGTCGTGCCTTCATCCGGCTGGATTTGGATGACCAGCGTGTTCGCCGCCACGTTGAAGCGCTCGTGGTCGGCAAACAAGATGCCCGCCGGACGTTTGAACTGGATGGCGATTTCTGACACGCGCCGCGCCAGCCGCTTGCCCGAGCGCAGGTAGAACGGCACGCTTTGCCAGCGCCAGTTCTCAATCGAAAGCCGTACTGCCGCGTAGGTCTCCGTAATTGAGCTGCTGGGGATGTCGGGCTCCTGCATGTAGCCGGGCACTTTCTGGCCCTGGATGAGTCCCTCGGCATATTGCGCTCGCACCACGTCGCCACCTTCTGCCTTGAGCACCACGGGCTGGATGGCCTTCAACACCTTCACTTTTTCATCGCGGATATCCTCAGCGCTAAGTGACACCGGCGGCTCCATCGCCACGAGCGACAGGAGCTGCATGGTATGGTTCTGGATCATGTCGCGCAACGCGCCGGCGTGGTCGTAGTAACCCGCGCGCTCGCCCACGCCGAGGTCTTCCGCCACGGTGATTTGCACGCATTCGACGTAGCGGCGGTTCCAAATCGGCTCAAAAATGGTATTGGCAAAACGCAGCACCAGCAAATCCTGCACGGTTTCTTTGCCGAGGTAGTGATCAATGCGGTAAACTTGGGATTCCTCGAATTGCTGGCGGATGACGCGGTTCAAGTCCTGCGCGCTGGCCAAATCATGGCCAAAGGGTTTTTCGATGATCATCTTCGACGCCAGCGGCGTGCCCTCATGCCGCCGGGCCAGCCCGCTCGCGCCGAGATTTTCCAGCACGGGCATGAACACGCTCGGCGGCGTCGAAATGTAAAATACGCACTGCAAATCGCGCCCGAGTTTTTTCTCGATGGCGTCAATTTTTTCGCCCAGTGCGCGAAAGGCCTGCACGTCGTCATAATTGCCCGCGAGGTAGGAAGTATTCGCCTGCACCCGCGACCACACATCCTCCACCAGTGGCCGCCGGGAAAATTGCGAGATGTCCTTGGCGGTTTCGGCGCGAAAGGCGTCGTCGGGTATCGGTTTGCGCCCGAAGCCGATAAGGTAGAAGTCCGGCGAGAGCAGGTTGTCCACCGCCAGGTTGAAAATGGCCGGCACCAGTTTGCGCGCGCACAAATCACCCGACGCACCAAAGATGACCAGGATCGTCGGCGGTGCACCACGGTGCTTGCTTAAGCCTTGCAGGAAGGGATGGCGGGGAGATTCGGCCATAAGATATATTTTGCTTAGGTCCGGCGGTTGGAACCGCGGGCGGATTGGAAATTTTTTGGAAAAAGTGGAATTCCAGGGTGGAGCAGCACTTCCGCTGGGGCGCTATCAGAGACTTTCACCTCCACAATGTCGAAGCGAAAATGCGCCGGTGGCGAGGGCAGGCCCCGTAGATAGGCTTGGGCGGCCCGAGCCAGCGCGCGTTTTTTCCGGTCTGTCACCGAATGGTAACCTGTCACCAGAGCTTGCGCCGCCCGGGTGCGCACTTCAACAAACACCAGTACATTTCCCTCCCAGGCCACCAAGTCCAGTTCGTCCCGCCCATGACGCCAGTTGCGCGCCACGACTTTCCAGCCGTGTTTTCGCACAAACTGGGCCGCCACTTCTTCGCCCAAGCGGCCACGCGCGTCCGCCGCGGTTCCCGGTCGGGGCCTTGAGCCCCAAAACCATCGCCACTTTTCGGTCAAAGCTTCCATCCACTGGTGCATCTTTGCCAGCATGCCGTGAGTATGGGCGTTGTCCGCTCGGCAGGCAATCCCAGGCCGCCAGAACCCGCTAACAGAACTTTACCCATCACAAAAACCCCCACAAATCGATGTGGAATTCCTTCAAGCCCAGCCAGAGCAGGACCACAAAAGCCAGGGCGCTGGCGATTCTCACCAAACGGACCCTGCGTGGAAGCCCTTTGAAATGCCGGTCTTTCAGAGCCCGATGCGGTTTGCGGCGGGTGCAGTAATTCTGCCACAAATACGCCAGAGTGTGGGTGGGCGTAATCATGATGTAGCCGCAAACAAACAGCGGCACGCCTACGCCCGCTGAAATGAGCAGGTAGCGCAGAAGACCGGTTACAATCTCAGGCATTCCGTTTTTTGACGTTAATGGGGTTAAGCGGGGTGAGGTTTCTGTCTTAATACCTTATTAATATACCTTCCAGCAAAATGTGTAACTGGGCTGTAACAGGTGGAGTTCAACCGTCCAAGTTTGGCCTCACCTCTACAATCCGCAGGGTTATTACCTTTGACCGCTGGTCGGCGGCATTGATCATCATTGCCCCGGCGGCAATGCCGTTGGGGTCTGAATTTCGCCGGGCGGGGGTGCGTCCGCGGCCAGCAATTTGGCCTTCAGAGCCTCTATGGCATCACGGGTTTGCGCAGCCCCTTCAAATTGCTCGGCCCGCACGGCCTTCCTCAAGTCGGTCTGCAACAAAGCCAGCCGGTGGCGAACCGTGGCCCGATCAGCCCCGCGCTGGGGTATTTTGCCCCGGTGTTCGACGTCGCGGTGCATACGATTTAGCAACGGAGGCAGCAAACCCGCAAAAGTCGTATAGCAGGCCGGACAGCCAAATCGCCCCTGTCGCTCAAAATCGCGCTGGCTGCAATCGCACACCGGGCAGCGGGGCGTGGGGTCGCTCCGTCGTCCTGTAGAGGTGGCTTTCGTCTCCGCCAAATCATAGCCTAAAGGGTCGGTCAGGCCTGCTGCGACCGCGTGCGCTTCGCACCACGCCTCGGTGGTGACTTTGCCGTTGGCGACAAAACTCAAAAAGACCTTGGCCGTCTGGCCGCAGGCTTCGCACTTTTTTGGCACCGGATGACTCATGCCCACAGTATCGTCAAAATTGCCCCGTCTGGCAACTGAGTTTTCTTGACGACGCGCGAAATAACCGGATGATTTCCCCCCTGGCCCGACATGGATTTTATATTTTCAGGGAAAGGGATGCTGCTTTTGGACGCCGTGCTGGCGTTGGGTCTCCTCCTGGCCATGCACGGCCAGTACGCCATTCTTTTCCGCGCCCAGGGTCGCATTACGCGCCAGACTTTTTGGGAGGGTTTGCTCGCGTGGTTTCTGCTCAGCGCCCTTTCTCTCATTGTCGGGATTGCCAATTTTTCCATTCCTTCGGACGCGGACCAGCTGGCCACTGTTTTTGGCGATGTTGACCATGTTTGGTATCATCGCTTGGTGATGGCTTACACGCTCTTTCTTTTGCTCGGCTCCGTCTGGATCCTTGCCATGCTCTGTGCCAAGCGCTGGCATGACCTCAATTTTTCCGGCTGGCTGGCATTGATTAACGCCCTGCCGTTGCTGACCCTTGGTTATGCGTGGTATGTTTTTCTTGATTCGGTTGACCGCCTGATGATTCAACAATTTGCCAGCAAAAGCACGATGCTCGAGTTATGGCAGCAAATGGCCGCTTCCGCCCCGTCGAACCTCGACAGTTGGTCTTCCTGGTCGCTGATTTTGTCGTGCGGCATGATTATTGCGCTCGGGGCTTATCTGGGCTTGGCCAAGGGCGATTCCGGCGCGAATGCCTACGGCAAGAGCGCCGCCTAAATTTCTGCGTGGAGCCGTTTCGGGCGTTATTTCGCGGCCATTTTTTTCAAATATTTGGC
>CAZCMU010000059.1:0-13128 GCA_964499725.1 uncultured Opitutales bacterium | reverse complement strand
CGCGGCCAAAGCGAACAAGGCCGGGCCCTTGCCGCGCGGGACGGAAACCGTGCTGGTCGTGGAAGATGAGCCATCCTTGAGGCACCTGGCCCGCAGCGTTCTGGAGCTACAGGGTTATGAAGTGCTGACGGCGACCAACGGCCAGGATGCGTTGCAAGTGGTGCGCGACCATAAAGGATCGCCGATTCGACTCGTGGTCACGGATGTCATCATGCCGTTGATGGGCGGCAAAATGATGGCCAAGTGGCTGAAAGCCGGCATTCCCGATCTCAAAATCCTCTACACATCGGGTTATCTGGATGAGACCATTTCCCGCCATGGGGTGCTGGATGACGGAATTGAGTTCCTGCCCAAACCCTACATGCCCACAACGCTGGCCAGCAAAGTGCGCGCCATGCTGGATGGAATTCCCGTTAGTAAATGCGTTGACTGAACCGCCAGAAAGCCGCCGGTGCCAGCCTCGGCGACCCCCCATTTATCCCGTTTTTTCCACTTGCCGAGGGCGGTGGTCTCCGGCAAGATTAACCTTCCTTGTCTTGCCAGCGACCCACTCTGGGTTGCTGTTCCCGCCGGTTCGCCGGCGGGGCAAAACATCCTCCTCAACCATCAAACAACCTTCAACCCTCGCACTTGGCCATCCCGGCCGGGCTCGGGGACCGGTTAGAATAACTGTATGAGCTCCGTCATGGAACAACTGCTCGCCGAGAGCAGCTTCACTACCCTCAAGCCCGGGACGATCGTCAAGGGCACCATCACCGAAATCCGCCAGAACGAAGTCATCGTGGACATTGGCGGCAAGGCTGAAGGCTCCATCCCCCACAACGAATTCATCGATGTCAGCGCGCTGCAAGTGGGCGCGGCCATCGAAGTCTTCATCGAAAAGCTCGAGGACAAGGACGGGAACCCCATCCTCTCCTTCGACAAAGCCGAACAAAAGAAAAACTGGGAAAACATCCTCACGAAATGCTCCGAGGGCACGATTGTGTCCGGCCGCGTGAAGGGCAAGGTCAAGGGCGGCCTGATTGTCGGCATCGGCGTGGACGCGTTCCTGCCTGCCTCGCAAATTGACGTGCAGCCCCCGAAGAACCTGGATCAGTATCTAAACCAGACCTACGACTTTAAGATTCTCAAAATCAACCTCGATCGCAAAAACATCGTCGTTTCGCGCCGCGAGCTGATTGAAGAACAGCGCCAAAGCAAGCGCCGCAACCTCCTCAACGACGTCAAGCCCGGCACAATACGCCGTGGCACGGTGAAGAACATCACTGATTACGGCGCCTTTGTGGACTTGGACGGTTTGGACGGCCTGCTCCACATCACCGACATGAGCTGGGGCCGCATCTCGCACCCGAGCGAAATGGTCAAGGTGGGCGAGGAAATCAGCATCATGATTATCGAGGTGGACCGCGACCGCGAGCGCGTGTCGCTCGGCCTCAAGCAGACCACGCCCAATCCCTGGGACGGCATCGAAGCGAAGTTCCCGCCTGGCACCAAGATTCACGGCAAAGTCGTTAACCTCGTGCCCTATGGTGCATTCGTGGAAATCCAGGAAGGCGTCGAAGGCCTCGTGCACGTCACCGAGTTGTCGTGGACGAAGCGCATCGCCAAGCCGAGCGAAGTGCTCAAGGTCGGCCAGGAAATTGACGCGGTGGTTTTGGCCGTCAACAAGGAGGAGCAAAAAATTTCCCTCGGCGTTCGTCAGCTCGAAGTCAACCCGTGGACGATGGTCCGCCACAACTTCCCGGTCGGCGCGCGTGTGCACGGCAAGGTGCGCAACCTCACCAACTACGGCGCATTTGTCGAGTTGGAGGAAGGCATTGACGGCATGGTGCACGTGTCTGACATGAGTTGGACGCGCAAGATTAACCACCCCTCCGAAGTCCTCAAGAAGGGCGACGAAGTGGACGCCATCGTGCTCGACGTGGACACCGACCAACAGCGCATTTCGCTGGGTATGAAGCAGCTCACGCAAGACCCGTGGGAGGAAATTGACCGCTACTTCCGCGTCGGCGACGTGGTCAAGGGCAAGGTTTCCAAGCTCACCAATTACGGTGCGTTTGTCGAACTGCAGAACGACATTGACGGCCTGGTGCACATCTCGCAAATCAACGAGGAGCGCGTGGAGAAAATCAAGGATGTGCTCAAGATTGGCCAGGAAGTCACCGCCCGCGTCATCAAGGTGGACCACAACGACCGCCGCATCGGGCTCTCCATCAAGGCCGCGACGTACGATGCCTCGCAGCTCGCCGCCGAAGTGGCCGCGTTCGACCGCATCAAGGGCGACCAGGAAATGACCAGCCTCGGCGACATCCTCGACGAAGCGACGAAGTAGTCTGCCACAACATTACGGCGCATAAGCGGCAAGCAAAAGGGCCGTCGGAAACGACGGCCCTTTTTTTTGCTTTTTATATTTTCAGCGTTAGACTAGTGATCTTCATGAAAGCCACAACAAACTTCTAAATCCCCATGAGCAAATCCAAGAAAATTCCCGCGAACATCGTCTGGTTTGAAATCCCGGCGGACAAACCCGAGCGTGCCAAGAAATTTTATGGCCAGCTTTTCGGCTGGAAAATCAATCCCATCCCCGGCATGGGCGGCTACCAGCATATCGACACCGGCGGCGCGGACGCCTCGCCTGATGGCGGGATGATGCAGCGCGTGTGCCCCGGACAGAGCATCACGACCTATATCCGCGTGCCCTCAGTGACGCGAGCCATGGTCAAAGTGAAAAAGCTTGGCGGTAAAATCTGCAAAGCCCGCACGGTCGTCCCCGGGATGGGTTGCTTCGCCCTCTGCCTCGACACGGAAAAAAACATGTTTGCTGTCTGGGAAGTAAACATGAAGGCGAAGTAAATCACCCCTTCGGCAGCGCCACCGGCACCCGCGCAACCAGCGCCCCACTCTCGTTGCTGAACCTTATGCGCAAATACACCGGCGTGCCCGGAGGTAGGTCGTATTCCTTGAGCATCCAGTCGCGGACAAATTTCTCCACCGCTTCACGGGCAGCGGGATAATAAAGCGGCAGTTGTTGCGTGGCGCGTTGGTTGAGCTTAACCGACAAATCTTTGAGCAAATCATCCGCGAGCTGATTACCGCTCCAATTCGCCCAGCCGTTGGCGTTTTTTGTTTCCAACTGGCTGGTGTCCACGGCGGGCTCCAGCGGGCGTAAGGCTGGAGCGAGGACATCGCCCACCACCCCGGCAGGCGTGACCGTCATGCGCAAGTTCCACGGGTCGGTTAACGCCACGTAATAATGGTAGGTCACGGAGACGCGCAACGCGGCGCTCGCCGTGCCGCGCCAGGTGACATCCTGCGCGCTGAAATCTTCCGTCGCCTTGCCCTCGGCCACGAGCAGGCGGTTTTGCAGGTCGGGTTTGATGGTCTGCAAATGATCCACGAAAGTTTCGGTGACATGGTGCCCGGCGATGGCTCCCAACAATTTCTCCATGCCCTTGGCTACGCCTGAGCCGGCGTCCGCGAATTTCTGCGCCTGCACCCCGGGACTGCATTGGTAGAGACCGAAGGCCGCCAAGCCGCAACCGGCTACCACCATCACCGCCAACGGCCAGCCCACCAAGGGCTTTTTCGCCACTGGAGGTACGGGGGTAACTGGTGGCGGCTCGCCCATTACGAATTAAAATAGCGTTATTGAAGTCTGACACGAGCAGAAAACACTGGCTGACAAGTTCTTCCATATTCTACGGCCTGCTTTCGCGTTTACCCCGGAAGATTGACAAAATGGCCTGCTGTCTGCTACTTATGAATCCGACAGTCACGCAGCCTAAGCTATCCGGCGCAAGTTGGCAGGATGGCGCGGGGGACCCAACACGCCGGGGCGGTAACACGCCGCGGCTGGGGCGCAGGGAAGCGGGTAACCGCAGCCCAGGCCAACTTTCCAGGCCCAGCCCGTCAGCTAACCTCGCCGGCCATGGGAAGGGTGATAGTGGAGCGCGCAGAGTGCCGGCCATGTTTGCCCCATCCAACACCACCACGCCGCGCTGTCCGGCGGGGGATTAGTCGGGCAAACCTCTATGGATAGTCGCAAGTCGGTAACCAAGTTCGTCAAAAACGTGGTCATTGGCAAAGAACGCCAACTGACCGAGCACGGCCTTTTCCACAAGCTCTCACTCGTCGCGCTGCTGGCCTGGGTGGGTTTGGGCGCAGACGGCCTCTCGTCCTCCTGTTACGGCCCGGAGGAAGCCTACAAGGTGCTGGCGCAACCGGAGCATTACTTTCCCCACCTGGTGCTGTTCGTCGCGGCCATGTCGGTCATCACGGTGGCGCTCATTTGCATCAGTTACTCGCAAATCATCGAACAATTTCCGACGGGCGGTGGTGGTTATGTGGTGGCGAGCCGTCTGCTGAGTCCGGCGCTGGGGGTGATTTCCGGCTCGGCGTTGCTGGTGGACTACGTGCTGACCATCTCGACCTCGGTGGCGAGTGCAATGGATAATTCCTTCAGCCTGCTGCCGGATTCATTCTTGCATTGGAAGCTGGCGACGGAACTGAGCGGCATCATCCTGTTGATTTTGCTCAACCTGCGCGGGGTGCGCGAATCGGTGATGATTTGGCTCCCGGTGTTCTTGCTTTTCCTGGTTACTTTCACCTTCGCCATTATTGATGCGTTTGTCACCCACCGCCATGGTTTTATCGCTCTGCCGGGATCAACCATGCAAGACGTGCATGGAGCATCATCCAGCATGGGCTTGCTGCTCGTGCTGGGACTTTTGTTGAGGTCGTACAGCCTGGGCGCGGGAACTTATACTGGGATTGAAGCCGTCAGCAATGGCCTCCCCGTTTTGCGCGAGCCGCGCGTGCGCACCGGCAAGCGCACGATGCTGCTGATGGCGCTGTCTCTGGCAGGGATGGTCGCCGGCCTGCTCGTGGCCTATGTGCTGGTGAATGTGGACATCAGCCAGACCGCGGGCGGACAAAAGACGCTCAATGCGGTGTTGCTGGAAACGCTGACAGCCACGTGGCCCGGCTGGCTCGGGCACAGTTATGTGACCATCTCGCTGTTGAGCGCCGCTGCGCTGCTCTTCATCGCCGCCCAAACAGGTTTTTTGGATGGCCCACGCGTGCTGGCGAACATGGCGCTGGACCGCTGGATGCCCAACCGGTTTACCTCGTTAAGCGACCGCTACGTAACTCTCAATGGCGTGCTCATCATGGGTGTGTCGGCGTTCATCTGCTTATGGCTGACCAGAGGCTCGACTGATCTGCTGGTGCTCCTCTACAGCATCAACGTGTTCGTCACCTTCAGCCTATCACAGTTTGGCATGGTGCGGCACTGGTGGCAGGTGCGCGGTCAAGAAAAAGGCTGGCGGCACCGACTCGTGATCAACGCAGCCGGCTGCGCGCTTACAAGCATGATCCTTGTCATCATGGTCTATCAGAAATTTTTTTCCGGCGCCTGGGCGACGATCATTTTAACAGGTGCGCTCGTGGGTTTTGCTTTCGCGGTGCGTCGGCATTACGACGAAGTGCGCCGCCAGCTCAAGCGGATGGATTTCATCCTCGAAGCGGCCCTCATCCCGCCGCCGCCGGGTTCGAAGGAATTTGCCTCGAACTCCAACCGCACGGCCGTCTTCCTGGTTAATGGCTTCAACGGCCTGGGCCTGCACACTCTGTTTGGCGCGGTGCGGCTGTTTGGCGGCGGCTTTAAGAAAATTATCTTTGTCTCCGTGGGCATTGTGGACGCCGGCAACTTCAAGGGCGCCGACGAACTGGACCGCCTGCGCGAGCATGTGCAGACGGAAGGCCAGCGCTATGTGGACTTCATCACCGCGCGCGGCGGCCAGGCCGAGACCGTCACCTCCATCGGCCACGACGTGCTGGATGAGATGGAAAAATGCCTGCCCGAGCTGACGGAAAAATATCCCAATGCGGTTTTCTTTAGCGGCCAATTGGTGTTTGAGCACGAAACTATCATCACCCGCCTCCTGCACAATTACACGGCGTTTGCCATCCAGCGGCGGCTCTTCCTGCACGGCCTGCCCTGCGCCATCGTGCCCATGCGCGTGGACAACGCCCCGGCCAATCTAACGGCAGTTGCATAATCAAAAAAAATTTCTTAGAAGTCCCAACCAGCACCTAACCCTGAGTCAGACACCCGTAGAACCGGCGGGCGTCCTGGCCAACATCAGCCATGCCCAAACGCAATTCGGTAACCCGGTTCGTCAAAAACGCCGTCATTGGCAGAGAACGCCAACTGACGGAACACGGACTTTTTCACAGTCTGTCCCTCGTCACTCTGCTGGCCTGGGTCGGCTTGGGGGCGGACGGCCTCTCCTCCGCCTGTTATGGCCCGGAGGAAGCTTACAGGATTCTGCTGCAATACCCACACATGGCCTTATTCGTGGCCGCCATGTCTGCGGCGACCGTCATCATTATTTGCGCCAGCTACTCGCAAATCATCGGCGCTTTTCCCTCGGGCGGTGGCGGTTATGTGGTGGCGAGTCGATTATTGAGTCCAACGGTTGGCGTGATCTCCGGTTGCGCGCTGTTGATTGACTATGTGCTGACGATTACCACCTCGGTCGCCAGTGGCGTGGATGCGCTCTTCAGCTTGAAGCCCGACTGGGCCCACTGGAAATTCATCTTCGAAATCGCCGGCCTGGTTTTTCTTTCTGTGCTCAATCTGCGCGGCGTGCGGGAATCGGTGATGGTTTTGCTGCCGGTATTCGTTATTTTCCTTATCACCCACGTTTTTGCCATCGGGTATGCCTTCTGCACGCATTCGACAGAATTCATGGCGCTGGGTACCGACACGGCCCAAACAGTCCATTCCGCCGCTTCGAGCATCGGGCTGTTCGGAATCCTGGCGCTGCTTTTTCGCTCTTATAGCATGGGGGCCAGCAGTTACACCGGCATCGAAGCCGTCAGCAATGGATTGTCCATCCTGCGTGAACCCCGTGTGCGCACGGGCCGCCGGACGATGGTGCTGATGGCCTTGTCGCTGGCGGGCATGCTGTCGGGCCTGATGATTGCCTATCTGCTCTTCAAAGTACAACCGGATCCCAACCGCACATTGAATGCGGTTCTCATGGGCAAGCTGACCGAGAGCTGGCCGGGCTGGCTGGGTCACAGCTTCGTCATCGTGGCCATGATCAGTGCGGCGGCCCTGTTGTTCATTGCCGCGCAGGCGGGCTTTTTGGGTGGTCCGCCGGTGCTGGCCAACATGGCGCTTGATCGCTGGATGCCCAACCGCTTTGCGGCGCTCAGCGACCGCTACGTGGCGCTCAACGGCGTCGTCATCATGGGTGGCTCGGCGCTGATGATGCTGGTCTTTACCCACGGCTCAGTGGACACGCTCGTGGTGTTATACAGCATCAATGTCTTTATCACCTTTAGCCTGTCCCAACTCGGGATGGTGCGCCATTGGTGGCAGGTGCGCGGCCAGGAACGGCTCTGGCGATACAAGCTAGCTATTAATGCGATCGGCTTGGCCCTCACCAGCTCCATTCTCGTGGCCATGGTGGTAATGAAATTCGGCCAGGGCGGCTGGATCACGATGGTCATGACTGGCGCGCTGGTTGCCTTCGCCTTCGCCGTGCGCCGTCATTATGAAGCCGTGCGTGGCCAGTTAAGACGCATGGACGACATCCTTGAAGTTGCGCTGCTGCCGCCGGGGCCTGGGGCGAATGAATTTGCCCCCACCTCAAAGCGCACGGCCATTTTCCTCGTGAATGGCTTTAATGGCCTCGGCTTGCATACCATTTTTGGGGCTGCACGTTTATACGGCGGCGGATTTAAACGCATCGTTTTTATTTCCATCGGGGTTGTGGATGCCGGTAATTTCAAAGGCATTGACGAACTCGATCGCCTGCGCGCGCATGTGCAGGCCGAAGGGCAGCGCTATGTGAATTTCATCGTCGAGCGCGGCGGCCAGGCCGAATCCATTTCCACCATTGGCCGGGATGTGCTCACCGAATTGGAAAATTTGCTGCCGGAATTGATCGAAAAGTACCCTAATGCCATGTTCTTCAGCGGCCAATTGGTGTTTGCGCAGGAAACCTTCATTTCCCGCGTGCTCCACAACTACACGGCCTTCGGCATCCAACGGCAGCTTTTCCTGCATGGCCTGCCCTGCTCTATCGTCCCCTTGCGCGTGGAGAGCCCCAACAACTGACCAAGCTTATGGGAGGTCGAAAATAAAAAAACCGGGGAAATCCCCGGTTTTTTTACCAAACAGAATGCATCACCACCCGCCTATGCGCGGGAGGCCGGCATACTGCTAGTAAGCGGCCGCAAGGCAGCGATAAATTTGGCGAGAGAGACCGGGGGGGATTTGCCCGGCGAGCTTCGTGCTGGCCAGCACCTTCCATTCGGCGGCCAGCACCTTTCCGCTGATTGGCACCCGGTGCTTCGCCTTCTTGCGCGGGGTAACCTTTTTGGTCAAAGTAGCGGCTTTGCCCATGGCGGGCATCATGGCGGCCGTGCTGATTCCAGCTAAAAACATTCTGCGAGATACGGATGAGGTTTTCATGGATAAAATATAAGGATTTGCGGACAGGTGAACAGGAATGGAAATCAATAGGGTGGGTTGTCTTGGAAAAGAACAGAATCAGTGGTCACACCAACCGCCTCATATTGACCGCCAACCATGAGGGGCGAACTGGAAAGGTTGGCCGGACCCCAGCCAGCCCAAGAACTAACGCCACAATTGGAAAACCCGTTATACATTAAATAGTCGTTCTGTCCCGCCGAGCTGCCAAATTGGGCATAACCTTGGGTATAGGGCGAAATGGGTCCGCGGTTTGCTCCGACCGAGCCAAAATCCGCCCAAAACGACCAGTTGCCCGAAGTATCAACCGCGATTTCCAAATAGGTGCGGTTGCCACCATAATAATGATAGGGGGTGGTAATTAAGATCTGGCCATCCAGTGCGGCGATCGTCTGCCAGCCATTATTGCTCGTGTTCTCAATCGTAAGAATTCCGTAATGGCCCCCGAGAACCAAGACGACATAAGATTCCGAATAGTCGTAAACCGGCGGATTAGCCGATGGATTATTGGTGTTCCAAGGGGAAACAAAAGCACCCGCTCCAAAAGTGGAATAGGAAGAACCCACCGGTACCTGATAAAAAATCTCCCCACCACCACTGCCGACGCTGCTGGAGTCATTGCTCGAACCTGAATCCGCCAATACCGAAACGTCGGATAGCTTAACCGCATCGAGCCAATGTTTGGAGAAACGCTTAAGGCGAGGGCTACGATTACCTCGGGAAATTATTTTTGGGCTCGATTTCATTGTGGGTCAGGCATTCTCTGAAAAGAGTAAGAGAGAGTCAATAGTCTAAATCTAGGGTATTTAACCCCCTTTTGTAAATATAAATCTTCATTTATTTGCATTGTGGCAGGGTGTCGAAATGGTGTTTATGTTATGCATCGGCTAAATTTACCCCCGGTTAAGAGCTTGAATAGTGCCATTATATTGTTTGAAACTACCCAGCTACCCTTAAATCCAGCCTTCCCCATGAACTATCGCCCCACCCCGTCTATTCTGGCCGTCGTTTTGCCCATCCTGTTCGGAGCCACCCTGCCGACTGCTACTGCCGCCGATGTTACCATGCTACTCAATGATGCGCCAGCCAAAGTTGGCGACTATCAACCGAGCGACATTAAATCTCTCGTCCTCGACAATGGCCTGCTCAAAATGACCTTTGGCAAAGACACGCTTGACGATTTCAGCGCGACCTCGGTTATCGCTTTTGGCCAGGAGCTGGCGCACAACCTCAATGGCGTACGCCCCCGCGACGAAAATGCTGAACGCACGTTTTACCACGATTATAGCGGCAGCGCCGGCCATTTGCACGCCCGCCTCATTCGCATTTTTGAAAACCAGCCGTACCGGGTTCACTTTGCCATCATTGACAACGGGACACCCTACCTCGAAGACCATTTTGTGATGCTCCCGAACGAAAGCGGCATCCACCCCTACGTCATCATCCGCAGCCAATTCGGCGGAGAAATGCGCACGATGTACCGCTTTGACATGCATATTCTCGACCATACCTGGACCCCGGAGCGCATGGATCAGCAGATTTCTTACAAGTTCCTCCAGTCCATTTCCGACGCCGGCAATGCGGGCGATGAAACCTGGATCCTGCCCGCCAATAACCCCGCCGGCCTGCCCGCCGGCACCGTGTATTCCAAATATGACTGGTGTCTCTATTATGCCGAAGCACCGATGTTTGGCCATTTGGGCCACGGCTTCGGCGCGTGGTTCATCCCCGTCAGCACCGAATCCTACGCCGGTGGGCCGCTGCGCCAGGACTTGGCTGTGCATCAGGATGCGCTCATCCTCAACTATATTGGCGGCGGCCATCTCGGCAGCGGCGGCCAGGCCAGCGGCCGCAATGGCGACAAACTCCATGGCCCATGGTACGTTTATTTCAACAAAGGCGACACCCTGGATGCCATTGTTGCCGACGCCAAAAAGACCGCTCTCGCCGAACAAAAGAAATGGCCCTACCAGTGGATGAACGACCCGCTCTACCCGACGAAGCGCACCGCCGTTTCCGGCCAATTGGTCGTTTCCCACAATCGCAGCGCGGCGTATGCCTATATTATTCTCGCCCAACCCGGCAACCCGGGCGGAGGTCGTGGCGGGCGTGGTGGACGCGGCGCGGCCCCGGCGGGCCCCCCTGCCACTGCCGTCAATGCCGGCGGTATCTCCATTCCCATCGTAAACCCAAATTCCTTTACCTTTGGCCAACAGGTCGCTCCAACTGACGCCGCCTCGGTGGCCGGAAACCGTGGTCGCGGCGGCGCCAACGATGGCGCAGCCACCGATCGCGCCAGCGTCATCGCCAACCAAGGAGGCGATTACATTTTTTATGTAAAGGCCGACGCGGACGGAAAATTTACCCTCCCCACGGTGCGCCCCGGCACTTACACGCTCTACGCCTGGGAAACCCAGGGCTCCATCACTCAATCCTTTGCCAAAGACAATATTGAAGTCAAAGGCGACAAGCTCGACCTCGGCCAACTGACGTGGGATCCGCCCTACCACCCCAACTTGCTCTGGCAAATCGGCCAGGCCGACCGCATGGCGGGTGAATTCAAATTCGGCGACCAGCCCCGCACCGCCCAGTGGATGCTGCAAGTGCCGGCCAACCTCACTTTTACCATCGGCCAGAGCAAGGAACGCACCGACTGGTATTACGCGCAGAAAACCGGCGCGTGGACGATTAAATTCAATCTTGCCAAAACTTACTCAGGTAACGGCTACCTGACGGTCGCGATCGCGGGCGGCACTGGCAGTGTGGCCGCTTCGCTCAATGGCACGGCCATCGGCAGCCTTAGCTACCCCGACGATGCCAGCGTGCGCCGCTCCGCCAACCGCAGTGGCCGCTATGCCCGCAATGAATATAGCTTTCCGGCCTCCCTGTTCAAACCGGGCGAGAATACCCTCACGCTCACCTGCAACGGCAACGGCATCATGTACGACACCATCGTGGTCGAGTCAGATTAGCGAACGATGCAGTATTCTGGTGCCCCCACCGAGACTTGAACTCGGATTAACGATTTAGGAAACCGTGACTCCTTGTTCTAAATCAATAAGTTATTGTACTGTAGCAGTTCTGTAGTAGTTTTTTATTGCCAGCTGTGCATCACCATGCATCACCATGCAATATGCAGCTGACAATCAAACCCTATAAATCTGCCAAAAGAATACATCTGTGCTGCCGTGTTTGGCTTCCAAAATCTGATGGTCCGGGGCGGGCGTGTCGTTATTTCAAAACCAAAGACGAGGCTCACGCATTCGTATAGTTTCCGCCTGCGCCCGGCAAGCGGAACGCTTCCATAATCCAAAAACCCGACTTACCTCCTGCAACGCGCGCATGTCGCACTCGGAAATCCGCGCTCATTGCGCGATTGATAAAGCCCAAGCCGAATTACTTTCACAAGCCATGGAACAGCTTTCGCTTTCCGCCCGCGCGTATGACCGCATTTTAAAAGTTGCGCGAACGATTGCCGATTTGGCGGGGACGGAGAACATTGAAGCCCCGCATTTGCTTGAAGCAATTCAATACCGCAGTCTGGATCGGGCGTTGTTTTATTGAATCCGACTTCCGTTCGCCGACGATCCAGGCCAGACCAGCCCGACGGTCAGCTTGATATCGTCCGAGGCGGCAGCGGCTATTTTCCCTCAATCGGATAGCCTTGCCAGATCCATTTCAACGCAGTGGGATAGAGCTGTGAGATTGTCGGCCGATCGGTGTGGCCAGCTCCACGGGCGAAGACGAATTTGTAATGATAGCCCTTATCGGTCAGCACGTGGGCCATGTTCTCGTTTGCCTGCACCCAGTCGTGCATCGCATCTCGCCCGTTGAAATTGTCGTGGTCGCCGCATTCCATGAAGATGCGAAGCGGCTGGGCTGGGCTGTTGGGAATCAGCGTTTCGTGCAAGGTCCAGGCACCGTGTGGAACTTGCGGATCAGTCGGCGATTGTTGGTTGACGAATGTGCCGGAGAAGGTGAGCACACGGTGATAGCGTTCGGGATGATACCAGGCCATGATCATTCCGGCCGCCGCGCCCGAGCTGGTGCCCATCACGGCCCGGCCGTCCGGATCTTTGGTCAGCTTAACGTTCGCGACCTTTTCAGCCATCGGCAGGACTTCAGTCTCGACGAAGTCGCTGTACTTGCCGGACATGGTGTCGTATTCCAACCCGCGCTCGCTACCGGGCCCGTCGCCGCCGCCGGCCGGTATGGCCACTACAATCATCACCGGCAGTTTTTTCTCCGGGATCAGGTGGTCGAGAACGTTAAACGCCCGGTTGTCTCCATCGGACGTGATCATCAAAGGCGCAACCGTTCCCGGCACATACTGTTTGGGAACATAAACTGAGACCGTGCGTGTCCATGGCACGACATTGCTGGGCGCGGCATTGGCGTTAGTAGCATTCGTTCCAGTCGAAGGCGCTGCCCCCGCCGCCGCTGGCGCTCCTGCAACCGACTGGTCGCGAACCATGCCGGGGTAGAATTTGCTCTCGCTCGAGCGGAGTGTGAATTTGTAGATGGTGCCTTTGAGTGCAGGATCCGTGACAGGGCTCATTTCCGGAGCCGGAGTGTGCGTTCGCCCGATGATGAAATTACCATCGGCTTCCACCGGCGGCACT
>CAZCMU010000058.1:0-13148 GCA_964499725.1 uncultured Opitutales bacterium | reverse complement strand
CCCCAGCGGGATCCTGTGCTGCAAAATTTGAGGCAATGCCTCTGAGCAGATTGTCGCGGGCATACCCCGGTGCGATATTGTAGTTGGACAGCGAGTTGGCGATGGCTGATGCATTCTCACTACTCATGGCTACGACTACTTGTGCAAGAGCGTTGTCTTTTGCTGAGCCAGAAAGCAGCGTGTTGACCCAAGCCATGGCTGCTGTTGGATCCGTGTTTGCCCAGGCGCCGGCAACATTTTCCAAGGTTTTCATTCGCATTTCACCGGGAGGCAGATTGAGCGCGGCAGCAGCAGCAGTAGTGGGGTCATGCTTCGCCCACGCGTCAAAAACAACTGGGTAATCGGTATAGGCTTGGCTTAGGGGCTCTTTGCTCAGCACGGCAAAAGCGGCAGCAGGGTCTTGGCTTGCATAGCCTTCTATCAAATATTTAAAGGTTTCATTGCGAAGACTTCCTTTCAGTTGAGTCAACGAGGCAAAGGCCGACGGGTCATTCATTGGCCATTTTAAGTATATATCTCTAATCAGATTGTCCTTTTGGGCAAGGTCATGGCTTAGCGTCCAGGTAAGTGCCGAGTTGGGATCCAGTTCTGCCCATCGGGTAATTAAGTTACCAATGTGTACATAATCACGCAAAGCCTTGGCATCCGGTTCCGAATCCTCAAGCAAAGCTTTGATGGTGTCGGCACTTAGTGATTCAATGTAGTCGCGGATTTTTTCGTTATCGATCTTACCCTTTACCCCTTTGATCATTTGCTCAAGTGCAGACTTGGCCTCAGCCTCACCGATTACTGCATGTATGGAACGACCCTTGACAGGGGTTCTTGTCGCGTTCACGCCTGGCAAACTTCCACTGGGCACCATCCGTTTACCAGAATACCAGCCCAGAGCAAATACCCCAAGGATCACGGCAAGCTGAAACACCAAAAGCCGCCCTTTGCCTCGACCTAAGATTGTTTTCATTGACAATATCTAGCCTGAAAAAGTCAAAACGCAAGCAACTCCGATCCGCCAGCCTTCTATCGATGAAAAGGCAAAAGCCTTTTAAAAGGGCCGCCGTGCTAGGGGAAGGAGGTGGCTGCCAGGCTTGCGGTAAAGTACTTACTGATAAGAAATTGCTTTTTTGGGGTTGAATGGGTCGGGGGGAGGGGCGGAAAATTCTGAGTTATGAATACCGAACCAAGGACCAAGCCTTGTGCTAGGTGACTGCATCTTGCACGATAAAATGGGTTTCAGGGCGCTGGCTAGCTCAGCGCGACGGCTCAGATATTTTTCCACAAAGCCCAACCCGGCCTAATTCGTCGCCACGAATTTTTCCGGCTTGCTGATTTTGGCGGGGTCGCCGCCGATTTCCACGGCATACACTTGCACGGTGCCGCCGTGCATGTTGGCGCGGAAAACGACCCATTTGTTGTCGGGCGTGATGGTGACATTGGGCTCGATGCCGCCCTGGCCCGTCACGTAATTATTTTGGGAGAGGTTGACGAGCTTTTCGCGCGTGACGCTGCCGTCGGGCTGCACGCGGAAGAGGTTGATCCATTCGCCGTCCTGGCAGAAGGCGACTTGGGTGGGGTCGCCGCCGTCGCTGGCAAACAAAGTGTTGTCGCGCGAGGAATTGAAGTGGACGCCCCACCAGTTGCGCTGGATATGGTATTTGGTGAGCTTGCCGGTGTCCACATTCACGCCGCCGATCCAAAAGTCGTGACTGCGCGGCGTCTGCATGTCGAACCAGACGGTCTTGCCGTCGTGCGCCCACCATTCGTGGCCGACGATTTCCATGTCCATCTGGCGCTTGTACATGAGGCGCTGGTCGGAGCCGTCGGTGCGGATGGTCCAGATGCGGTCCACCTCGTGCCAGGTGCCCTCGTGGGCGTAGAGGACGAGGTTGGGGTCCACGGGATTGAACTGCTGGTGGTCAATCGAGGCGTATTGGTAGCCCACAGTCACCGGTGTTTTGGTTTTTAAATTGGTGAAGACAAAGGCCATCGAGGTGGGGTTGAGCAAGCGGCGCGCGAGGCCGTCTTCCTTGCTGGCGGCGTACTCTTCGTCCTTGGTCAGCGGGATGCCGGCCTTGATTTTGTCGCCAAACATGCGCTCGCGCTGGGGGACCAGGGTTGGCGGCGTCGGCGGTTGCACCTTGCCGGAGGGGTCCACCTGGTTGACCATCTCGCCGACATAGGATTCATCGGCATTCACGCCCCAAGGACGGCCGGTATAGACGATGCGGGAAACTTTGGTGTCCACATTGACGGCGTAAAGCACGCCATTGGCGGTATAATAAACATCCCGGGAATTGAAAGCGGCCATTAGCGGGCTAACTCCGCTCCGGCCACCGCGGCCGCCACCCGCTCCACCCCGTCCGCCGCCCGCACCCCGGCCACCCGTCGCAGCCGTTGTGGCCGCTGCAGCCATTGCGGCATTGGAGTTGCGCCCATCCACAATCCAATCAACTTTGGGCGCTCCCTGGCCGAGGGTTTTCAAGTCCAGCACGAACAGGCCGCTCGGGCCGCCGTAAACCATCTTGTCGCCCTCGGGCATGTAGGAATTGTAGTGGAAATAAAGGCTCTGGCTGTTGGGCTCGTCAGAAATGCGGATGACGCGGTGGCCGGTGTCGGGGTCAATCCATTCGCGGGGGCCCAAGTCGACCGCAGACGTGGTGATGGCATTAGGCCGGGGGGAATTGTCATATTCCGGCGTGCCGGCGGCGGCGGCCGGGGCATCGGCGGCCCCGGCGCGGGCCAGGGCGCAGGTGGAAACGAGCAAAAGCAGGGGCAGGCGGGGTAGGGGGAGCATGGAGGGTTAAACCGATTTTATACACTAAAGTTACAGAGGTGCAAGGTGCAGTCACCCCGCAAACACAGCTACGCCAGAGGCTTTGGCGGCTTTGACGAGGGCGCGGTCGTTGGTGGCGAGTTTCGCGCCGCGGCGCATGGCGAGTTCCAAGTACGCGGCATCGTAAATGGTCAGGCCATATTGCCGGGCGAGGGCAGTGGTGTCACTAAGGCGGGCGGCAGTTTCTTGATCGACCGTGACAGGTAGACTTTGCGCTATGCTCAGAGCATCATGCGTTTCCGCCGGGGAAGACCGCTTGCGACGTTCGGCCATGATTAACCCATTGGCGACTTCAATTGGCCAATGGGAAGGAGCGAAAACCGGAACGCCTTCCTGCATTACCCTTAATGCTTGTACAGATAACTTATCCTGCTCGTCGGGCAGGAGAAATCCGAGGGTTACGGAACCATCAATAACCAGGGCGCTCATGTCACTTTTAGATGCGGCGGCCGGCATTAATTAAATCGCGGAAGGTTTCGCCCTTGGCCAGTTTGATGCGGCCGCGGAAGGCGAGGATACGATCAAAGACATCCTGGTTCACCGCGGGTTTTTCCATGGGCACGAGCCGGGCGATGGGCTTGGCGTGTTTGGTGATGACAACTTCCTGGCCGCGCGCGACCAACGCGAGCAAGGCGGGCAAGTGGGTCTTGGCCTCGTAGGCCCCGACAGTCTTGGTGGCGTTCATGGTTGATTCAGACTAGTCTAAAGACTGGTCTAAATGCAACTCAAAAAATTTAACCACGGAGAACCCGGAGGACCCGGAGTTTTCGACCATCTCTCTGTGCCCTCCGCAAGCTCCGTGTTTCAAAGCACAAACTAATTCTTCGCCTTCGCGATTTCGACGGCCAGCACCTGCGAGCCGTGCGCGGCGCCGAGGAGATTGGAGCGGAAGATAATCCATTTCATGTCCGGCGAAAACATCACGTTCGGTTCCAGGCCGTAATCATGTTTGGCGAGGTTGACGAGTCGCTCGGCCTTGAAGGGGTAGGTGGATACGTCTTCGTCACCGGCGCCTTTGATGATGGTTGGCGCACTGTAGTCGGGCGTGAAGAGATAAATCCACTGGCCGTTGTCGCCGCGCGCGACGCTGTTGGGGCCGCCGCCATCGCCGGCGAACAATTTGCCATCGGGCGAGACGTTGTAGTGCACCGACCATTCGTTTTTGGGCAATGAAAAACGGATGTGCTTGCCGGTCGCCAGGTCCATGCCGCCGACCCAGAACACCTGGCTTTGCGGGGTTTGCAGGTCGTACCAGGCGTATTGACCGTCCGCGCCCCAGAATTCATGCCCGGCGATTTCGCCTTGGATCGTGCGCTGGTGGACGAGCTTGGGCGGCCCGGGTGGGAGCATAATGGTCTGGCCGGGGGCGACCTCGTCGGAAGTCAGCTTCGCGGTGTATTTAACCATCGCGGCATAGGTGCCGTGGGCCGCGGCGATTTTGTCAAGGGTGTCACCGGGCTGCACGGTGTAGAGTTCGCTGACCACGCGGATTTGCCAGACGCGGTCAACCTGGCTCCAGGTGCCCTCGTGGCAGTACATCAACAGGGTGGGGTCAGTCGGCGAAAATTGCACGTGGTTGAGCCAGTCATGTTCGGCGCGGAAGAATTTTTTGATTTCGCCGGTTTTGATATCAATGCTGTAGAGCACCATGGGAACCAAGGCTGCCATGCGCTGGCCGAGGGCCTGGTTGCCGGTCCAGTTCGGCCCGATGGCGCCGAGCGGCCCGGGTTCGGCATCGCCGGCGCCGACCAGCAGGGTCTCGTCCGCATTAACGGTAAAGCCGGAGCCCCAATAAAGTTCTTCGGGCAGCGTGGCAATTTTACGCGTGGCGCCGGTGTCGAGGTTGGTCGCCAGCACGTCGTATCCGCGGGTAAAATAAACGGTCGGCGTTTTCCGGCCGACGACATAGTGGCCGAGCCGGTCTTGCACGGGGGTGGCGTCATGCGTATCCACACGCTGGGTGGGCGCTTTGCCGAGCGTGACTTTTTTGATTTCGCCGGTGGTTAAATTAATCGTCGCGATGCCATCCGGCACGGTCACGATCAGCCGGGTGCCGTCGGGCGTGAAGGGGTTTTGGTTGAAATAAAGGCTTTGGGTATTGTCCACCCGCGACAGGCGCACGACGCGGTGGCCGGTGTCGGGGTCAATCCACTCGGTGGGCAACTCCGCCGTCGCGGCTGGCGACGCAGTGGATGTGGCGGCAGCCGTCGTTGCGGTTGAACTGTCGGCGGCGGCCAATGCGAATTGGGCGCAACCGAATGCAACAAAGACGCAGCCAACGAGCGTGCGTGGGGCAATTTTCATACGAGGCAGGGACTCAATTGGGCCGAACAACTTCCGACCGCGACCGCGCCAATGTTTAGGCCTTTGCGAAAATTTGGTCGAGCTTGCCGTTGCTGTCGCCGATTTTTTCAGTCGGCACGTCCATGACGTCGAGGACCGAGCGGTAGAGATTCGTCAGCGGGGTCAACTCATCCAAATGGATGTGCTGGCCGGCTGCGATGCGCCCGCCGCCGTGGCCGGCCATCACCATGGGAACATTTTCGGGTGTGTGCGAATTGCCATCGCTCAGGCCGCCGCCGTAAAGGATCATGCAATTGTCCAAGAGGGTGCCGTTGCCTTCCTTGACCGCTTTGAGTTTGCCCAGGAAATACGCGTATTGCTGCATGTGGTAGCGGTTGATGATTGCGAGCTTGGTCAGTTTTTCCGGGTCGTTGCGGTGGTGGGAAAGGTCGTGGTGGCCTTCGGCGATGTTAGCCGCCGGATAGGGGCGGTTGCTACCGTCGTGGCCAAGAATAAAGGTGGAAATGCGGGTGGCGTCGGTTTGGAAGGCCAGGGCCATGATGTCCAGCATCATGCGGGCGTGCGCGCCGAAATTGTAGTCGCCGAGCATCTTGAGCTGGCGTTGTTCGGGCGGCAGGTTAATAACGAATTTTTCGCTGGCCTCAATGCGGCGTTCGACATCGCGGACGGCCGAGAGGTATTCGTCGAGCTTGCGCTGGTCGTTGTTGCTGAGGGATTGGTTCAGCTGCTTGGCGTCGTCGAGCACGAAATCGAGCACGCTTTTGTTGTACAGTTCGCGCTTGGCCTTGGCTTCCTTGGTCGCGGCGTCATTGTCCCCGCCAAACAGGCGCTCGAACGCCAGGCGCGGGTCCACTTCCGGATTCATCGGCATGGTCTCCGTCCGCCAGGAAATATTGAACTGGTAGGCGCAACTGTAGCCGGAGTCGCAACTGCCGGCGCGCTGGCCGTGGTCGCAACTCAGTTCGAGGGACGGCAGCTTGGTCTGGTCGCCGATGGTGGTGGCGGCGATTTGGTCAAACGAGACCCCCGCCTTGATGTCGGCGCCGGAAGTTTTGCGGGGATGAACGCCCGTGAGCACGGTGGCCGAGGCGCGCGCGTGGCCGCCACCGCCGTCGCCAAAATCGTTGGCCTGGTTGTTGTCCAGATTGCTGATGACTGTGATGTCCTTCTTAAATTCTTCCAGGGGCGCCAGCGTATAGGGAGTTTCGTAATTGGGGCCGGTGGTCTGGGGCTGCCAATACGCCATGTTCACGCCGTTTGGGATGTAAATGTAGGCCACGCGCGTAGGGAAGACCTTGCCCGCCGCGGTGGTCGCGCCCAGCAGCTTGCCTGCGGGCACCAGGGATTCAAAAAACGGCAAAGCGGCCACGGTACCGAGGCCGCGTAAAAACTTCCGGCGGGGGATCTGCCAATGCTTGCTCATGGGTATGGCGGGCAACCTCCGAATTGGGATCGTGGCTGACCACCCTTTAAACTATCCCTTTTGGGCGATTCGGCAAGCAGTATTTATGGCCGTTTTTAGGGAGATGGCCGGCCGATTTGCCTTTGCGACCGGGTTAAGCGCGGTTAACATGAACTCTGCCATGAAAAACTTCTGGGTCTTTTGCCTGCTTTTATTGTGCGGCTGTGTGAGCACCAGCCTGGACGAATATACCCTGGCCACGCCCGCCGTCATCAACGCCAAGATTCACGCCAACAACGGCAATGAAAACGACCAGTATAATTTATGGCGTTATGCCGGCTCGGACGACAAATACGACTATGTCTATGAGTTCAAGCCGGGCATCTTCCTCAGCCAGCCCAGTAATTTTCACTATTACAAGCTCCCCAAAGGCGAGCTGAAGCTGGATGGTCGCTATCCGTTTGCCCCTGACGTGAAAAAGAACACGCAGATTTTTGAGTGGTGAGATTAACCGGGGGCGGCTGTAGCTGCTTGGGCGGTGTAAACGGGGCATTTCCATTTCACCGGATTTACGTTAGGCTCGGCCCCATGCGGGCACCCCATGGACGAATTCGCACGCTCGACGCCTTTCTATATACCTGCAAGGCCGCGGTAGCTGCGGTCGTGGCTTATGTGCTTTGCCAGGCGCTGGGCGTGCCAGGTGAAGTCTGGGCCGCGGTTTCGGCGCTCATCGTAATCCAGCCGACGCTGCATCCCTCCCTGCGGGCGTCGGTGGTGCGGGTGGTGGCCAATTTTATTGCGGCGGTGGTCGGCGGCGTGCTCAACGCCCTGGTCGGGGTGCCATTGCTCGACTTGTTTGTCGGCATCATGATTGTCGGGATGATTTGCCACCATACGCAACTCGATGACGGTCTGCGCGCTGGCTACGCCGCACTGGCGATAGTCATCCTCACAACCGAGGGGGAGGATCCATGGGCCGGGTCCTGGCACCGGGTGGTTGCGGTGCTGCTGGGATGCCTGTGCACGCTGATGGTCAACCTGGCCTTTGAAAAACTTTTTTCGACCAAAGCCACGGTTCCGGAACCCAAGACTGTCGCACGGAATGAACAAGTGGAGTGACTTACTCCGCGGTCAACTTATTCGACGATTTATCGGTGACCTCGGATTGGGGTTCCGGCGGCGTGCGGCGAACTTGCTGGAAGGGCACGCTGTCCACGACGGCAGTAATGAGTGCCGAGAACTTGTCGCCGTTGGCATCCAGTTCCGCCATGATTTTGTCCGTCGCCGGGCGGTCGTAATAATCCACGCCGCGCCCGAGCGCGTAGGTGAGCATTTTTTCCGAAATGCAGCGGAGGAAATCCGTTTTTTTCTTTTCCGCAAGGATTTGCATCAGCTCGGCGGCGCCCTTGAAGGTCTCGCCAGTGAGCAACTGGCCGGACGCGTCAATGTCGTCGTCGCCATCCTTGTCCCGCCACTCGCCGGCGGCGTCAAAATTTTCCAAGCCGAACCCAATGGGGTCCATGCGCGCATGGCAGGAGGCGCAGGTGGGGTTCGCGCGGTGTTGCTCCATCTGCTGGCGCAGGGTACCGGTGAGTTCCGTTTCCGAATCCAGGGCCGGCACATTGGCCGGCGGCGGCGGGGGCGGGTCGCCCAGCAAATTTTCGAGCACCCATTTGCCGCGCTTGACGGGCGAAGTGCGCGTGGGGTTGGAGGTCAGCACCAGCACGCTGCCCTGGGTGATGACGCCGCGGCGGGGTGTGTTGGCCAGCGAAATTTTTTGGAAATTTTCGCCCGTCACGCCGGTGAGGCCGTAATAGGTGGCGAGGTCCTCGTTGACGAAGGTGTAGTCCGCCGTGAGAAAGTCCATCACGCTGCGGTCCTCGCGCATGATGTAATCAAAGAAATCTTCGGTCTCGGTGCTCATTTCATCCCGCACCGTGTGGTTGAAGTCCTCGAACTTGGTGGAGTCGGGCTCGAAGGTTTCCAGACTGCGGAATTGCAGCCACTGGCCGGCGAAGTTGTCCACCATCGCGCGGGATTTGGGCGACGTGATCAGGCGCTTGATTTGTTCCGGCAAATGCGCGCGCAACTGATTGTGCTCGGCCAGGTCGAGCAGTTCGTCGTCGGGCGTGCTGCTCCAGAGGAAGTATGAGAGGCGGGTGGCGAGGGTGAATTCGTCCACGGGCACGCCGAGATTTTTCCCGTCATCCGCGGCGGCAGGCGTTTTGGTCAGCACTGCTTTGATGATGGGGGAAGCCGGCTGCTGTGCCATGATCCCCGGCGTGGCCGCGCCATCGCGGAAGAGGAAATGCGGGGAAACCAGCACGGCCTTGAACGCCAGCTTCACGCCCGACTGAAAGGAATCGCCGTTTTTCAAGGCCAGAGCATAAAGCTTCATCAGGCGGTCAATGTCCGCCGGGCTGGCGGGCCGGCGCCAGGCGCGGCGGGCAAATTGCGTGATGATGGCGCGGGCCTGGGCGGTTTTATCGCTGAGGGTGGCCGACTGGGCAAAGTAGGCCTTCATCAGGTCGCTCATCTCCGGTTGCTTGAAGGGCGCAGACAAATCAACAATCTCCAGGCTCTGGATGGTCAGGTTGCGCTGGCGCAGATTGGGGTTCTCATTGTCCGGATCGGCAAAGGGGTTGAGGAACGCCGTGGAGAAAGTCTTTTCGCCGGCGGTCAAATTGGCGTGAATTTCGTAAACTTGGGGGGCCTGCCGCAGGAGGGCCAGCGCCGCGGGATGATTGGAGAAAACGCGCTCACCCGGGGCCATGATGTGCCGCGCGGGCGCGAGCACGTCAAAGGTTTGCAGGGATTTGCCATCAATGCGGAAGTCCATGCGGGCGGGTTCGTCTCCGGCTTGCTGGGCATAGGCATAGGCGCGGAGAATATACTCACCATCTTTGGGTACATTGATTTTAACCGACACATCACCTTTACCGATGAAGAGGCGTTCATTCAAAGGGGTCATTCCGCTTTCACCCGTGGCGGTGAGCTGACCGACTGGGTAGCGCGTGACGGCGCCGGGCAGCGGGCCTTCCACCGTGATGGATTTCACCCAGGTTTGCCCGTTTTGTTGTTTGCCCACGCGCCCATTGACGATGATGTTTTCATTCGCACCGCCGCGAATGCGTTCCATGACGACGTGCAAAGCGGCGCTGCCGGTGGGCAGGCCGATTTCCCAGGTATAGGTCCCGGGATTTTTCTGGTCAGTGGCATCAATGGTAAATTCGTGCAGCACGGTTTCACCCGCGCGCAAGGCGAGTTTGGGCGTTTCGGGCTTGGCCGCATCAGCGGGTTGGGAGCCGCCGACGCCGTTCGGGGAATTGCCGTTCAAGGGGTCGCCGGAAGCTTCAAAGCTCACACGGTATTCGCCGGGCGCCGGAATGTCCTGGTCAACGCTGACATGCCCTTCTTCGAGGCTGATAAGGCGGACGCCGCCTTCTTGCGGGCCGAGGCCGTTAAAGTCCGAGGCGAGCAAAGCCGCGGGAAAATCATGTTTCTGGGTGACGAGCGGGTCGGTCGGCAGGGCCTGGTCAAGGACTTTGTCCGCGGCGGCGAGGTATTTTTCCATCAACATGGGCGGCAGGGAGAGCACGTCGCCGATGTTGTCAAACCCATAGCCGGAGTCGTCGGGCGGGAAGTCCTCTTCCGCATGGAAGGTGACGCCCGTGAGGTCGCGAATAGTGTTGGTGTATTCGGCGCGGTTGAGGCGGTGCAGGGTGATGCGGCCGGGGTCGGGATGCGCGGGATCAAATTGGTGGATTTGCTGGTCAATCCAGTTGACCATGGTGTCGCGCTCCTGCTCGGTGGGCTGCGCATCGGCATTGTCGGGCGGCATCTCATGCCGGTGGATTTTCTCCAGCACGGTTTCCCAAGTCGTTGCGTCTTTCTCCACGTCTCCCGTGTTTTTGTATTTGTCGAGGGCAATGCCGCCCTTGTGCAGACCGTTGCCATGGCAGTCATAACAATATTTCTCAACGAAGGGGTGGACTGTCTGCTCGAATCCCGCCGCGCCGGTGACCGGTGCGCTGGGTGTGGCGGCGGGCGTGGCCGCTGGGGCGGTCGCCGGCACAGGCGTGTCAGCGGCCATCGCCGCCAGGGCCAGGAGCCCGGTTGCCGCCATTCCTGTCATCCAACTGGCTGGGTATTTCCGCATAAAGAAATTAATCTATACGAAACCGGCGTTGATTTCAATTCGAGGTTTTTTTCAACAACCCGCGGTCGTTGAGCCAGGCGCGGAACAACGTCGGCCAGCCCGATACGGAATAGGACCATTGGCGCACGCCAAAGCCGTGGCCGCCTTCCTCATAAATATGCAATTCGACGGGCACCTTGGCCGCGCGCAGTGCCGTATAGAGGGCGACCTGGCCGTTGGGGCCGGCAATGTTCTCGCGGTCGCCGGCGGCGCAGAGCAGGAACGCAGGCGGCATATCCGCGGGCGGTTTCCAGTCCGCGCCAGTGACGCGCATCCCGGAATAGCCGAAGCCCACAAAGTTGGGCCGCGCATCAATCCGGTCGAGTGGTTCAGGGGCGTTCGGGTCGCCTTGGTCATTGGCGGTAATCAAGTCCGCCGCGACTTCACCTCCAGCCGAAAAGCCGATGATGCCAACACGGTTCGGGTCCACGCCCCATTCCCCGGCGCGGCTGCGGATGACGCGGATCGCCCGTTTGGCGTCGGCGGCGGCATCCCTCGCCACGGTGTAGGGCTGCGGCGTGCCGTCCGGGGTGGCGTCGTCCCGCGCGAGGCGGTATTTCAAAACAAAGGCCGCAACGCCGTGATCGGCCAGCCATTTGCCGAGGTCATATCCCTCGCGGTCAATGGTTTGGAACATATGCCCGCCGCCGGGGGCGATGATGACGGCACAACCCGTGGCGGTGTTTTTGGAGGGAATAAAGGGCGTAATCGTGGGGTTGTGGATGTTGTAAATGATGGGGAAGACGATATCTATTTCCTGCCGCCAGCCCACGATTTCCGGCTCGTTCTTGCGCGCTTCGGAGCCGGGCGCCCCATTGGGCCACAACACCACGGAGGCCGGGTGCGCTGATTCAACGGGCGGGGTGGTGGGAATCGGCGGCCCGCCGGCCTGGGTATTGGCGGCCAGCACGCTCTGGGCGGGTACGGCGGCGGGGAGGGTCTGGGCAGCGGCGAATACGCCGGAAGCCAGCAGGGAGGAAAACAATAGGAGAGAACGCATCGTGGGGGTAAGGGGGGTAGGGCGGTAATCGTTAAAGAAAATCCCTGCGTCCGTCAATCCGAGAGGAGGATGGTGAAATAACTATTTAAGACCCAACTCGGCTTTGACCTGTTTCCAGGACACACCTGGCTTGCCGGCATTGCGCTCCACGGCGGCGCGGAGTTCCAACAGGTCTTCCATGTCCTCCAATCGCTCTTGCATCCGGCGCATTTCCGCCGCCAGGGATTTCAGCGTTGGCTTTTCTAGGGCGAGGTTACTCATAAGCTTCCTTTCGGTCTTTCACAGCATACACGCTAATCAGGTCGCCTTCCAGCACGAAGAGCACCCGGAAGCTGCCCACCCGCAAACGGTATTCGTGAGTGCGGAGCGAAAGCTTTTTTACGTCGCCTCCCAGATCGGTTTGCAATGCTTCCAGCCGCGCACCAATGCGGCTTCGCTGCTCTTTGGGCAGGGCGCGCAATTGCTGGCGGGCTTCTTCTTTGATTTCAAGGCGGTAGCGCACCTTGGCATTTTCCCATGAGCCGCTTGCTTGGCAAGTCCGTTCCTAGGCTATGACTGGCGCGCGGATTCAATTCGACATTGAATTGAGAAAGGCGGAAATGGGCATCCTGACATCGGTGGGGGCTTTTTTTTCGGCTTTTCAAATCAGCCCAAAAACAAAGCCATCAGCAAAATATCATCATACACACCGTCCACCAAGCGGGCTCGTTGGCGGAGGCCTTCTTCAATAAAGCCGAGTTTTTTATAGAGTGTCAGCGCGGGTTTATTGGCGGCGAAAACTTGCAGCTCAATTTTTTCCAGTCGCAACACGCGCGCTTGGGCGATGGCGGTTTCCATCAGTCGTTGGCCGATTCCTTGCCCGCGAAAGGCGTTGAGCACGCCCATGCCGAGGTGGCCGACATGCACTTCGCCATTAATGCCAGGGGTGATGTCGCACCAGCCGGCAATCTTTGCGCAGTCTGCGGCCACGAGGTGAACATGGCCCTTTTCCAACCCCTTGCGGACAAACTCGGTCAACCGCTCCAGTGGCGGCGCTTCGAGCATATGGAGGTAGCGGCGTTCGCGCGCGACAGCGTCGAGCATTTCCCGAAACGCCGACATGTCCGCCAGGGTGATTGAGCGAATCTCCACCATCGCCCGGTTTTACTTATAGAAGCTCGTCTGCGCCAATTTAAAAGTGTCGCGCAGGCGGATATCGCGCGAGGACGAGCCGACGAAGATTTGGAAATCC
Organism: uncultured Opitutales bacterium; assembly: GCA_964499725.1. Classification (GTDB taxonomy): domain Bacteria; phylum Verrucomicrobiota; class Verrucomicrobiia; order Opitutales; family JABDGR01; genus JABDGR01. The sequence goes on along the minus strand of CAZCMU010000058.1, from coordinate 183 downwards.
CCTGCCTCGGCCAGCCAGCCTTTTTTCGCCGGGTCATAATAAGAGAACGCGCGGTAACCGAGCGGGATGGTGACGGTTTCTTTTTCGCCGGGTTGCAACGCTATTTTATAAAATCCCTTCAGCTCCTGGTCGGGGCGGGGAAGGGCGGGATTATTTTGGTGGATGTAAAGTTCTGCGACTTAC
>CAZCMU010000057.1:0-13167 GCA_964499725.1 uncultured Opitutales bacterium | reverse complement strand
TTCTTTTTATTAATTTTGGCCACATCATCGAGGATGTTATAACCGGAAGTGAAGGTGTGAACGACGCGGTCGCCCTTTTTCACGTAAACCACCCAGCCCATGACCGAAGTATTTGAACTGCTATAGGTGCCGGGAGTGGTGACGCCCGTTTTCTTATCGTAACTGCTGGGCGTCGAGGCATTCGTGCTGTTTTTAGGAACGTCGGAAGTTTCGATCATCTTGACGCCGTTGCCATCGAGGTCAAAAGTGCTTGTGCCGGTGATGTCATGCAACGTGATGTTCACCGGACTACTGCTGCTGGTCGCCGTGGTTTTATTAAAAATGTGATATTCAACGGTCACCCCCTTGGCCGGCGCAGCGGAGAGGTTGCGCACCGTCAGGGTATAAAAAATACTGCCCGAAACTGAATCGGAGTAGGCGCCGTTGCTCTTGCTGCCATTATTGCCGGCACCTGCCGATTGACTATCCTTGTGCTGGGACGAGCTTTGGCCCTTGTCCACGGACACGGCAACATCCGCCCGGGCCACGGAGGGATTGAGAAAGCCGGCCGCGGCCACGAGGAAAAAACCCGCGCAGATTAACGCGGTTTTGAGGCGGGTATGGCGAATAGGCATAAATACGCGGCGTGATGAAATGTCTCAGGGTGGGTGAACCTTGGTTTATCTCCCAGGCGTGAAAACAATGGTGGCGTCCAAGACGCGAGATTACTGACCAACACCCGCACCGCTGGATAATCGCACAAAAAAATTCGGTTTTTTGAGCGAAAGGTAAAAAATTACTTGCGGAGCTTTCGCACCCCGGCCGATTGAATGAAGAAAAGGGGGTAGTTGGGGCCGCCCTTTTAACCGAGATTAATCCTGGCAATCCTTCTTGCCGTCACGCCCACGCCATATAACGGCCATAGCCTTCGGCTACCCACGCCTCGCGGGCCATGACATCCACCACGCAAAGTTTATGCAGCCGGGCCAGCGTGGGGGCATTGGCCACCGCCAGCGGATCCACTTTCAGCAGGCGCGTCAGCGGCAGCGCCAAAAATTGGCCCGAGGGGTCGGTGGCAATGGGGCGCGCGTAATTGACCTCCGTGTGCGCATGGCCGGCCACGCGCAAAAGGCGTTCTTCCGCGCCGGTTTCGCAATTCATCTGAAACAAATCCGAACTGCTTTCCGAAAACCAGCAATTCAACCCGTCGGGCGTCCAGCGCGGGTATTGGCCGCGCTCGCGCAGGCGGCGAATCGCCCCGGATTCGAGGTTCCACAGCCAGATGCCGTCGCCGCCGATGAGGGCGAGCGGTTTGTTCGGATGGATATCTCCCCCGCGCCCCAGTGGGCCGCTCGACGGCAGGGTGAGCAAATTCCGCCCGGTGAAGGAGACGAGGTGCGTGCCTTCCGCGCCGTGAAAAATAATCCAGCGGCGGCGCGGGCACCACGCCAGCGGCGCAAACGCATCGTGCGGCAAGGCGATGAGGTGCAGCGTCCCCTTCTTCGTGTCAATGACAGCGAGATGGTGGCGAATGTTGATCGAGTCCGTGCGCGTGTCCGTCGCGACCAAGGCGAGCAGGGTGTCCGTGCCCGCCCAATGCGCGAGGAGCCAGAGCGCCCACTGGCGCAGCCCGAGGCGCAAGACGCGGCGGCTGCGGCCGGTGGCGAGGTCGAACTCGCGAATCTCGCTGTAGTCGCGCATGCCGAGGCGGTATTGGCAGCAATAAGCCCAGGCCACGCCGCGCGCGGCATCCACCGCCAGCGGGCAATCCACCGTCCCCAAATGGCCAAAGGTGCGCGGCGCCGAAAAATCCGTTGCCGAATAGCGGAAGTCGCCGTTTTCCTCCCAGAGCAGTTGCCGGCCGCACGGGCGCGGCGCAACTTCGCGGAAGCCCTCCGTCAATTGCAGTTTCAGGGGTAACGCCATGGCCGCACTCGTTAACTGCGCAGTTCGGCCACGCACTGAATTTCCACCGCCGCGTTTTTCGGCAGCCCGGCGACCGCGACCGCCGCGCGTGCATGCCGCCCACGGTCGCCAAAGATTTTCACGAACAAATCCGACGCGCCATTGATGACCGCCGGGCTGTCCGCAAAACCCGCCACGCCATTGACAAAGCCATTGACGAGGACGATGCGCTCCAACTGGTCGAGCGAGCCGGCGACGACTTTCAAGGCGGCGATGGTGTTCAGCGCGCAGACCTGCGCCGCGGCGTAACCGGCGGTGACATCCAAATCCCTGCCAACTTGCCCGGCGTGGGTGATGGCGCCGTCACGTATCGGCAGCGTGCCGGCGAGGAATACCAGGTTGCCGCTGCGCACGAAGGGCAAATAATTGCCCGCGGGCAACGGCGCCGGGGGAAGCGTGAAACCCAAATCCGCGATAATCTTTTCGTAGTCCATCGGAAAAAATTTGCGCCGTTAATTGACCACGTTTTGGGGAGTGCCCGCCAGGTAGGCTTGAATGTTGGCGAGCACGATGCCCAGCAACCGGAGGCGGGCTTCCTCGCTGGCCCAAGCCAGATGCGGAGTTATCAGGCAATTGGGCAAACCCAGCAGCGGGCAATCGGCCCGCATGGGCTCCTGGCTCACGACATCCAGCGCGGCCGCACCGGGCCGCCCGGCGCGCAAAGCCGCGGCCAAATCCGCCTCATTCACCAAGCCACCGCGCGCGGTGTTGACAAGCAAAGAATCCGGCTTCATGCGCGCCAGGAGCGCCGCGTTGACAAAACGGGTGTTCTCCGGCGTCTGCGGGCAATGCAGCGAAACGATGTCCGCCCGCTCAAAAATTTCGCCGACCTCCGCCCAGGCAAACGGCTGCCAGTCGGGCGCGCCCTGCCGCCGCCGGGAATACGCGAGGACATTGGCGCCGAGCGCGTGAACCACCGCGCCGACGCGCGCCCCAATCGAGCCGTAGCCGATGAGGCCCACCGTGCGCCCGGACAGTTCGCGCAGGGGTGTCTTCCAATAGGAAAATTTTGGACTGAGCACCCACTCGCCCGCGCGCACCGACTGGTCGTGCAGCGCAACTTGGTTGGTCCACTCCAGGATAAGGGCGACCACCTGCTGCGCCACGGCCGTCGTGCTGTAGCCCGGCGCATTGCAGACCGTGATGCCTTGGGCCCGCGCCGCCTTGGCGTCAATGATGTTAAAGCCAGTGGCGAGCACGCCGATGAACCGCAAGTCCGGCAACGCGGCGAGCGTGGCGGCGTCCAGCGGGACTTTGTTGGTCAGCACGATTTGGGCGCCAGCGCACTTCGCGCGAATCGCCGCCGGGTCGGATGAGGTTAGCGGATGCAGCACCAGTTCGCCCACGGAGCGAAAGTTGGCCCACGCATTGTCGGGAAAATCGAGGGTGGCGGCGTCAAGGACGGCAATTTTCATCCGGAGAGCTTCGCGGGCCGAAGGCTTGCTGGCAAGCGCATCCCGCTGATTTTTAAACTCGAAACTGGAAACTTGACCACCGAAACTCGGGCATGTCCGCCCCGCGCGCCGCCAGCGTCGCCATCGAGTCACTCGGGAAGCGCTTTCCCGCAGGGCCCGCCGTGCTGGCGAATGTCACCCTGACGGCACAACCGGGTGACTTTGTGGCCTTGATTGGGCCGAGTGGCTGCGGAAAGACTACCCTCTTGCGTCTATTGGCCGGACTGATGCCGCCCAGCGCGGGCGCCGTGACCCTCGACGGCATTGTGCCGTCGGAGGCCCGCAATCGCCTGGCGTTTATTTTCCAGGAACCCACGCTGCTGCCGTGGCGGACGGTCCGGCGCAATGTGGAGTTGCCGCTGCAATTGGGCCGAAAATCGGGCAAAAAAGAAATCAACCGCGCGGAGGAATTACTTAAACTCGTGGGCCTGGAACAAGCCTCCGCCCAATTTCCGCGACAACTGTCCGGTGGAATGAAGATGCGGGTGTCGCTGGCGCGCGCGCTGATGCGCCAGCCGGGCTTGCTGCTGCTCGACGAACCCTTTGCCGCCCTCGACGAGATGACGCGGAACCGGCTCAACGAAGATTTGCTGCGCTTGCGGGAAGCGACGCCCTTTACCGCGTTTTTTGTCACCCACTCGGTCAGTGAAGCCGTGTTTTTGAGCAACCGCGTGATAGTGCTCGCGGCGAATCCCGGCCGCATTGCCGGCGAAATAACCGTGCCCGTCCCCCACCCGCGCACCGCCGAGTGGCGCGAGTCGGTGGATTACCAGCGTCTGGTCGCCCGCGCCACGGCAATGCTCCGCCAAACCCTGGGGGCGGCATGAGCGCGAACCGCCGCGATACTTCCTGGTGGCTGCCGCCGCTGATGGCCGGAGCTGGAATCCTGGCGCTCTGGTACGCGACGATTGCCGCCTTTGGCCTACCCACGTATTTATTGCCGAAACCGCATGAAGTCATCGCCGCACTCTGGCGCGAACGGGCAGTACTATTTCCCGCCGCGTTGCATACCGGCGGCTCAGCATTGGTGGGGTTTGTGGCGGCGGTGATGGGTGGAGCACTACTGGCGCTTACTTTGGCCAGTTCGCGCTGGTTGAAGGCCGCGCTCTACCCCTGGGTACTCGTGGTGCAGATGGTGCCCGTGGTGGTGCTGGTGCCGATTTTTGTCATCTGGTTCCATGCCGGGCTGCGGAGCATCACCGCCATCTCGTTCATGATTTCGTTCTTTCCGGTCGTCGCAAGCACGACCCTTGGTCTAGTTTCCACGGACCGCGGGCTGCTGGAATTGTTCACCGTCTTGCAGGCCACCCAGTGGCAGGAAATTTTCCGGCTGCGCCTGCCCTATGCGCTGCCCTATTTTTTATCCGGCGTGAAAATTGCGGCGACCCTCGCGCCCATCGGAGCGATTTCCGGAGAATTTCTCGCGGGCACCACCCCGGACAGCTTGGGGTATCTTTTGCTCATTTACCGCAGCGACCCCGGCAAAATGCCCGAAGTATTTGCGATTGCGCTGGTGGCCTGCTTGCTGGGTTTTTTATTTGTTGGCGCGGTGCGCTGGCTCAGTTGGGCGCTGCTGCACAACTGGCATGAGTCGGAACTCAGCGGGGAATAGACATTATAATTTTTCGTCTTGTGGGCCGGGTGATACCCGGGAATGATGCGCGCGCTCATGTCCATCAATACCCAAATCTGGGAGCCCTTTTTCACCACCACGGGAGCGGCCGTGGCCACTTTGGCCGGATTGTTGTTTGTCTCATTGTCCTTGAACCGGGACAAGTTGACCGCGCCGGAAAACAAACTGATGCTGCGGCTCGCCCAGCGCTGTTTTGCGGATTTTCTTTTTGTGCTCTTTATCGGTCTCGTTTTTCTAATTCCGGACCAGGGCAATCATGCGCTGGCCATTGAGTTGCTGTCTTTAAGCGCGATCAGAATCCAACGCCTGATTCGTCACGCCCGCGACACCACCCACGACGTTTCGCGCCATTTGCTGGCCTGGCAAACACTGCGGGAATATGCCTTCCATGCCTTCTGCGTGGCCGGATTGGTGACCAATAGCATGCTTATTTATTATGGGCACGAAATCGCCCCCTATCTCGTCGCGCTGATCATTATCACGCTTATTGCCAGCGCCAGTTGGAATGCCTGGTTACTGCTGGTGATGGAGAAGGATTACGCCAAGCGGGCTTGATTTTACGCCTTGGGAAACTTCACCCACTTGGCGCCGGCTTTCCCGCTTTTGACGGCTAGTTCGATGAACGTCATGCCGATGACGCCATCTTCGATGGTCGGAAAGTCCAAATCCTTCGGCTGGGGGAGGCCTTCGATTTCGGCCGCGATGGCGCGAAAGGCCTCGAGGTAAACATTCGCGAAGGCTTCGAGATAGCCCTCCGGATGGCCGAAGGGAATGCGGGTGAATTTCTTGGCCGTGGCCCCGACATAGCTATTGCCGCGCCGCCATATCTCACGCGGGCGGTCGGGATATTTGACGGTGAGTTCATTCGGATGCTCCTGGTGCCATTCGAGCGAGGCTTTATCGCCGTAGACGCGGATGTTCAAATTATTTTCCTCGCCGATGGAAATTTGCGAAGCGTGCAACACGCCCTTGGCGCCACCGGTATAGCGCACAAGGATGTTGGCGTCGTCTTCCAACTGCCGCCCCGGGACAAAAGTAGTGAGGTCGGCGCAGAGCGACTCGATGCGCAGGCCGGTGATGTAGCGGGCCAGATTTTCCGCATGGGTGCCAATGTCGCCCAGACAGCAGGCCGCACCTGATTTTTTGGGGTCGGCGCGCCAGCTCGCCTGTTTCTGGCCGGTGGCCTCAAGCCGCTGCCACAGCCAACCCTGCGGGTATTCGACGACAATTTTGCGAATCCTGCCCAGATGGCCGGCCTGCACCAATTCGCGCGCCTGCTTGACCATCGCGTTGCCGGTGTAGTTGTGCGTCAGGACAAAGATTTTTTTGGTTTTACGCACAATGTCGCGCAATTTTTTGGCCTCGGCGAGGTTGAGCGTCACGGGCTTGTCGCAGACGACGTTGAAACCGGCTTCGAGAAACAATTTGGCCGGCGGAAAGTGCTCGTGGTTCGGCGTGACGATAACGACAAAGTCCAGCCGCTGGAGCGCGGGCATTTTGGATTCGGCCTTGGCCATCTCGACATAGGTGCCATAGACGCGGGAGGGGTCGAGCAGCAGATCCTGGCCGGTGAGGCGGGAGTTTTCCGCATTGGCAGAAAAGCAGCCGGCGACGAGCTCGGCTTTGCCGTCCATGATGGCCACGAGGCGGTGCACCGCGCCGATAAACGCGCCACGCCCGCCGCCAATCATGCCAAAACGAAGTTTGCGTTTCATGTTATGAAGATTGATGGATTATTTTTTCTCGAAGGCCGCATCGAAGGCCTGTTTCGAGGGCGCAAAGTCCAGTCGGCGGGTAAACGCGCAGCTCTCCGTCGCGCCGTGGACGCGGTCCATGCGCCCGTCCTCCCACTCGACGGACAACGGCCCGCGATAGCCAACGTCATTCAGCGCGACAATGATGTCTTCGAACTTAATGTCGCCGCGGCCGACCGAGCGAAAATCCCAATAGCGGCGCGCATCACCAAAATCGGCATGGCCGCCAAAAACGCCGACCGAACCGTCGCCATGGCCCCACCAGGCATCCTTCATATGGCAATGGTAAATACGGCTGCCAAAGGCGCGAATGAACTTCACGTAATCCACGCCCTGGTAGCCTAGATGGGAAGGGTCGTAGTTGAAACCAAAACGCTGGTGGTTCTTCACCGCGTCCAGGGCACGCTGCGCGCTGGCGATATCAAAGGCAATTTCCGTCGGGTGAACTTCAAGGGCGAAATTGACTTTCGCCTGGTTGAAGGCCTCCAGAATTGGCCCAAAGCGCCGGGCGAAATCGTCAAAGCCCTTTTGCAAATAGGCCTGGCTCGTCGGCGGGAAAGCGTAACACGCGGGCCAAATGGAAGAGCCCGTGAAGCCGTTGACCACGGCGGGAAATTCATCCGGCGCCCCGGCCTGGCGACCCGGCTTGGCATTGAGAAAGTTGCGGCAGGCCTTGGCGGTGAGCGCAAGTTTCTTCGCCGCACGCTGGCGTACGCCCTCGGGTTTGCCGTCGCCCCAAATATCGGGTGGAAGAATGGCCTGGTGGCGCTCATCAATCAAATCGCATACCGCCTGACCGACGAGATGGCTGGAAACAGCGAAGCAAGTCAGTTTATGGTCCAACAGAATTTCCCACTGCCGCTGGCAGTATTTTTTGGAGGACGCCGCCTGATCCACGTCGAAGTGATCGCCCCAGCAGGCGAGTTCGACGCCGTCGTAGCCCATCTTTTTGACGAGCGGCGCGAGGTCGGCGAGTTTGAGATCGGCCCATTGGCCGGTGAAAAGGGTGACGGGGCGGGGCATGGCTGGGGTTATAATATTACCAGTGAATCCCGGTGGACAAGCTCCAGATGTTTGCGTCCGGGAAATTTTTGGGAAATTTCGGCACTGTTCTTTCCGGCGATGGCGCGGGCTTCGTCAGCGCTGAATTGCGCGATACCTCGGGCAACGGGCTTTCCCTCGGGGCCCAAAATAGCGACAACGTCGCCGACGGCAAACGAGCCCTCGATGCCGGTCACGCCTTTGGCGAGAAGGCTGCCGCCTTTTTCGCGCAAGGCGCGCTCCGCGCCGGCGTCCACGCGCACGCTTCCGGCCGGTTGCTGGAACCAGGCGAGCCAGCGGCGGCGGGCATCGAGCGGGATTTTTTCGGGGACAAAAAACGTGCCAGCGCCCTCGCCCGCAAGCAGACGCGGCAGGATGGCTGGATCCGCGCCGCTGGCGATGATGACACCGCAGCCGGAGCGCGTGGCAATTTTTACCGCGGCGAGCTTGCTGATCATGCCGCCGACGGCGGTGGCGCTTTCGGTTCCACCTGCCATGGCTTCAATGTGCGACGTGATTTTTTCAACGACGGGAATGATTTGGCCGCTGCCCTTGCGGTCCACGAGGCCCGGCGCAGTCGAAACTAAAATGAGCAAATCCGCACCGGCCAGGCTCGCCACGAGTGCAGAGAGTGTGTCGTTATCGCCAAACTTCAATTCCTCGGTGCTGACGGAGTCGTTCTCGTTGATAATGGGGATGAGGCCGTCGTCGAGGATTTCCTCAAGCAAGGCCTTGACCTCGAGGTGGCGACCGCGCGGACCAAGATTGTCACGCGTGTAGAGCAATTGCGCGACGGTGAGGCCAAAGGGGTTGAAAGCCTTCTGCCAGGTATCAATCAAAATGCTTTGGCCGACGGCGGCGCACTTTTGCACGGAAGTTATTTTGGCCGGGCGTTTCGAGAGGCCCAGCCTGCCCATGCCCAAACCTACCGCACCGGAACTGACAATCAAAACCTGCAAGCCTTGTTTGTGGAGGCCCGCGACCTCGCGCCCCAGGGCCATGATTTTGGCCGTGTCCAACTGTCCAACCCCGGACGTGAGGATGCCGGTGCCGAGTTTAAGCACCACGCGGCGGACGCGGGTTTTTACCTGTTCCATTGCGCGAACTACACCTTCATCAAATCGGCCTCTTTCGCGGCGAGGTGCTTGTTGATTTCGGCGATGAATTTGTCGTGCTCGACTTGCACATCCTTTTCAGCGCGCTTCAGGTCGTCCTCGGAAATCTGGCCGGCGGATTTGGCCTTCTTGAGCGCGTCATTGCCTTCGCGGCGGATGGTGCGAATGCGCACGCGACCGTCCTCAGCCTGGGTGTGGGCTACCTTGGCGAGGTCCTGGCGGCGTTCGCGCGAAAGTTCGGGCACGGGGCAGCGGATGAGGTCGCCCTGCACGATAGGATTGAAACCCAGTTTGGCCACCTGGATGGCCTTTTCCACGTCGCGCAGCAGGCCCTTGTCCCACGGCTGGATTTGGATGGTGCGGGCGTCGGGCGTGGTGATGGCGGCGACTTCCTTCAGGCGCACAGTGCTGCCGTAGGCCTCGACGTGAACCGACTCGACCATGTTGGGCGTGGCTTTGCCGGTGTGCAGCGTGGAGAATTCATGCAGGGTGTGTTCGACCGCCTTGCTCATGGCAGTGCGGGAGTCAGCGAGGATTTTTTTTGGGTCCATATGGGAAAGGATGAGGGAGGAAGGATGAAGAAAAAAACAGAAGGTGGGAGGATATTTTTAGCAGAAAATTGGCGGAGTTCGGGGCTGGATGGACCTTTCATCCTTCGTCCCTCAGCCTTCATCCTTTTCATTGCACCAGCGTGCCGGTGCTCTGGCCCAGGACGGCCTGGCGGATGCCATCCGGATCGCCGAGGTTGAAAACGAGGATGGGCACGCTATTGTCGAGGCAAAGGGAAAATGCGGCGGAATCCATGACATCAAGGCGCTGGCGCAGGGCCTCGAGGTAGGACAGCGTGGTGTATTTTTTCGCGTCGGGAAATTTTTTGGGATCCTTGTCGTAGATGCCGTCCACCTGCGTGGCCTTCATCAAAATCTGCGCGCCGAGTTCGGAAGCCCGCAAGGCGGCGGTCGTGTCCGTCGAGAAATAGGGATTGCCGGTGCCGGCGACAAAGATGACGACCCGGCCGCGCTCCAGGTGCCGCAGCGCGCGGCGCAAAATGTAGGGCTCGGCCACTTTGTCCATCGGGATGGCCGTCATGACGCGCACTTCGACGCCAAGTTTTTCGAGGCCGTCCATGAGCGCGAGCCCGTTGATGACGGTGGCGAGCATGCCCATGTAGTCGCCCGTGGCGCGGTCGGTGCCCTGTTTGCGCTGGCCTTTGAGACCGCGGAAAATATTGCCGCCACCGACGACGACGCCGACTTCGACGCCGAGGTCATGCACTTCCTTGAGCTGCTGGCAAATGCGGGCGAGGATGCCGCTGTCAATGGGATCCCCGCTGGCGGAATTCTTGAGCGCCTCGCCACTGAGTTTCAGGACGATGCGGCGGAATTTCGGCTTGGGTTGCGAGCGGGCGGAGGCAGGCTTCATGCAAAGGAGGATTAATGCCGGGAAAGGGCCCGGCGTCAATCCCCGCCTCGCACCCGCGGGAACCCGCCCCATCTCGTCACAATTGTGTAAATTCAGGGTAATCAGGGGATTCCCGCATGTTCGGGCTTGCGCCAAAGGCGGTTTCGCGGTTGTTTGAAGGGCTGGCTGAACCCCTCGGCCGCTCATGTCCGAGACCAAATCCAAAGAGGAAATCATCGTCCAAGGCGTGCCCGCTTCGCCGGGTGTGGCCCATGGCGAGGCGTTTGTTTTTTTGCAGAAGGAGCTGGAGGTGCCGATTTATGAAGTGGAGGAATCCCGCCGACCCGCGGAAATCCGGCGATTCGAACAGGCCCTCACCGCGACCCGCGCGCAAATTTCCAAACTGCGCGCCGAGGTGACCAGTAGTCTGGGCGAAAATGAGGGCCGCATCCTCGACGCCCACTTGCTCGTCCTCGAAGACAATGCGCTGATTGAGGAAACCATCCACGAGCTGAACCACAAGGGTTACAACGTGGATTACTGCTTTCAAACCGTCGCCCAGCGCTACATTGACGCCTTTGGCCGAATGGAGGACGAATATTTGCGCGAGCGAGCGGCAGACATCCGGGACGTGGCCCGGCGCGTCCTGCACCAGTTGCTCGGCCATTCGGCGGCCTCGCTATCGCGCCTCGGCGGCCAGCGCATCATCATCGCGCGGGATTTGTCCCCCTCGGAAACGGCCAGCATGGACCGGCACAGCGTGCTGGCGCTGGCCACCGACACGGGCAGCCGCACCAGCCATGCCGTGATTATGGCGCGCTCGCTGCAAGTGCCGGCAGTGGTGGGTCTGCACGATGCCACCAAGCGCGTGGAAAATGGCGACCGGGTTTTGGTGGATGGCTACGAAGGCCTGCTCATCATCAACCCCAGCCACCAGACCCTTTTCCGCTACGGACGCATTGAGCAGCAGCAGCGCGACATCCGCACGGCCATCGAGACGGTCATCAGCCAGCCTTGCGAATCCCGCGACGGCGCGCGCCTCGGCCTGCTCGCGAACATCTCGGGCCCGGAAGACATCGAAGAAGTGAAAAAATTTGGCGCCGAAGGCGTCGGGCTCTACCGCACGGAGACTTTGTTCATCCGGCGCGACCGCTTCCCCGATGAGGAGGAGCAATTCCAGGCCTATCAGGCGGTGGTCTGCGCGCTGAAACCACGGCCCGTGGTGATCCGCACGCTGGACCTGGGCGGCGACAAGCGCACCAGCACCTCGCATGCGACTCATCAGGAGGACAACCCATTCATGGGCTTCCGGGCCATTCGCTTTTGTCTGGATCATCCTGAAATGTTCCGCGACCAACTGCGCGCCATCCTGCGCGCCAGTGCGTTTGGCACGGTGAAAATCATGTATCCGATGATCAGCGGCCTGCAGGAACTCATCCAGGCCAACCTCGTGCTGGAGCAGGCTAAGGACGAATTGCGCTCCCGCAAAGTGGATTTCGACAAAAATATTTGCGTCGGGAGCATGATTGAAATCCCCAGCGCCGCCTGGACAGCCGACCAGCTTGCGCCCCATTGCTCATTCTTCAGCATCGGCACCAACGACCTCATCCAATACCTGCTGGCCGTGGACCGGGTGAATGACCGGGTGGCGCACCTTTATGAGCCAGCGCACCCCGCGGTACTGCGCGCCATCCAGCACATCATCACCACCGCCCGCCAGCACAAGCTCGCCACCAGCATTTGCGGCGAAATGGGCGGCGACCCGCTCTTTACCCCCTTCTTCCTCGGACTGGGCGCCGACGACCTTAGCGTCTCCCCGGCAGGTCTGCCGGATGTCAAATACTTGCTCCGCAACATCCGCCTCGACGAGGCACAAGCCCTGGTCGCCCGGGTGCTGCAACAAAGCGACCCCAAAAACACCCTCACGATTTTGCGCAAATTTTACCAGGAGCACATGGGCAAACTCGCCCGGCCGGATGTCGAAAAAGCATAATCACAACGGGCCCGGGCCACCTTCTATTTGACTCCGGCGGAAGCCGCGAATAGTTTAAGAACTTAGTTTGAGTTAGCGGGTCAGAATAAGCACTTGCTCGTCAATATCTGGCAGAAAATATCCCACTTTCGCCATCACTCACCACCGCCATGGCCCGCCGCAAACGAGACCCCTACTATCATCGAGGCGAGCCAGGACCCTGGCCTAAAGTTGTCAAAGTGCTGGCCATCCTGCTGGGAATAGCTGCCGTGCTGGCCCTTGGCTGGGGCCTGACCCTGTTCCAGCCCCGGCGCGTAAATTGGGATGATCCCGGCTTGCAACCTCCCGGGGACATTCCCGCCCAGTATTCCGCGAAGCTCGATCAAAGCCAGTTGCTGGAAAAAAAGTTCAAGGACGCCGAAAAAATACGCGACATCACCACCGATGACCTGATCAACCTCCGCCAAGCCATTGAATTGCAGCGGGAATACCTCTCCGACACGCATAACCATAACCTGGCCGACGGCAGTGCGCGCATTGACGAGATGACCGCCAGCCTGCAAACCTACGAAGCCAAGCCCCTGCGTGACCAAAGCCTGGCCCTGGAAGCCAGGGCCGAGACGCTCGAAAACAGCGGAGACTATGTCGGCGCCAAAAAACTCTACGACGAGGCCGCCAAATTTGAAGACAAAATCATGCACGATGATGAAAAGGGAAATCTCTACCTGATGGCCCAGCAGCGCGCGGTCGCCTTTCATCATAAAGCGGACTATTTGACTGCCCTGCCGCTGGAGGATGAAAGCCAGGCGGCGGAAGTCACCGCCAAAGCCGCCGTTGAGCGCAAAGACTGGGC